>JAHEFD010000030.1 GCA_024640345.1 Woeseiaceae bacterium | reverse complement strand
TGATGTCCGCGGCGAACTGCCGCCTGTTCGATCGTGAATCGCTTCCAAAGTCTGTGCAGCCCGGCCGACATCAGGTCGTTCATGAGGTCGTACTTGCCGGCAACAGAGTCGAAAACACCCTTCACACGCTGGGCTTTCTCGGTAACGTCGACCGTCTGGTAGCCAAAATGTGTCGTTTCTTTGGTCATCGGTTGTGCGGGGCTCAGGTGGGCTGACGAGGATACCCTGCTGCAGTCAGGCGGTCGAGATAAGCCTGCCAGCGTTCGGCATGATCCCTGCCGAGCTCATACAGGTAGCTCCAGGAATACAAGCCGGTGTCATGGCCATCGTCAAAGATGATTCTGACAGCGTAATTCCCGATAGGCTCCAGGGCCGTGATCTGCACGGTCTCTTTCCCGGTTTGCAGTACCTCCTGGCCGTGTCCGTGACCCCTCACTTCCGCCGAGGGCGAGTGGACCCGGAGGTACTCGAAGGACAGCTCGAACATGCTGCCATCGTCAAAGTCCACCGCAAGTTGCCGCGACTTTTTTCGGAGCCTGATTTCGATGGGTTGGGGATTCACAGCGTATCTTCTGCTTTGCCTACAAAATGTATCGGGAAAGATCTTCGTCTTTTGACAGCTCACCGAGGTGATCGTCGACATAGCCGGCATCGATTCGAACGCTGGTTCCGCTCTTATCCGAGGCCTCGAATGAAACGGTCTCCAGCAATCGCTCCATCACGGTATGCAGGCGTCGAGCGCCGATATTCTCCGTGTTCTCGTTGACCTGGAATGCGACCTCGGCGAGGCGCCTTACGCCATCGTCCGAGAATTCAAGCGAAACTTCTTCCGTGCCGATCAGTGCTATGTATTGCGCCGTCAAAGAGGCATCCGGCTCGGTCAGGATACGTACAAAATCTTCCGTCGTCAGTGATTTGAGTTCGACGCGGATCGGGAAACGACCCTGCAGCTCGGGAATGAGGTCCGAGGGTTTCGAAACGTTGAACGCACCCGATGCAATGAACAGGATGTGGTCAGTCTTAACCATCCCGTACTTGGTGTTGACCGTGCATCCTTCCACCAGCGGTAGCAAATCCCGCTGCACGCCTTCGCGCGACACGTCCGCGCCGGTCGTTTCAGACCGCCTCGCTACCTTGTCTATTTCGTCCAGAAACACGATGCCATGTTGTTCGGCCGCCTCCAGCGCCTTCGATTTCAGCTCTTCCTCATCCACCATCTTTGCGGCTTCTTCATCGGTCAGCAGCTTCAAGGCGTCCTTTACTTTCAGTTTCTTGGTTTTCTGCCGGCTGCCGCCCATGTTCTGGAACATGCCCTGCAACTGGCTGGTCATTTCTTCCATCCCCGGAGGCGCCATGATTTCCACGCCGATCGGGATCGCCTGAACCTCGATCTCGATCTCTTTGTCGTCCAGTTTTCTTTCTCGCAGCATCTTGCGAAATTTCTGCCGGGTATCACTGTCGCGATGATCGGATTCGCTGACTGTCGTAAACCCGACGCTCGACGGCGGTGGCGGCAACAGGGCGTCGAGGATTCTCTCCTCTGCCGCATCCTCGGCCCGGTGTCGGACTTTGGCCATTTCCGCCTCGCGGGTCATCTTGACCGCAATGTCCATGAGGTCGCGAACGATGCTGTCGACTTCCCGCCCGACGTATCCAACTTCGGTGAACTTCGTTGCCTCGACCTTTATGAAAGGCGCCCTTGCCAGTTTCGCCAGGCGCCTCGATATTTCGGTTTTGCCAACGCCGGTCGGGCCGATCATCAATATGTTCTTCGGTGTGATCTCACTTCGGAGCGGCTCATCGACCTGGACGCGTCGCCAGCGGTTCCTCAACGCGATGGCTACGGAGCGCTTTGCCTCATCCTGGCCAACGATGTGCTTGTCCAGTTCCTGGACGATTTCTCTTGGTGTCATTTGTGACATTTTTGTAAATCCGTTACGAGTGGTTCGCAGGCAGTTCTTCGATGACAATATTCTGATTGGTGAAAACGCAGATATCACCGGCAATCGTCAGCGCTTTCAGAACAATATCCCGCGCTTCAAGGTCGGTGTTCTGCAGGAGCGCCAGTGCCGCGGACTGGGCATATGGGCCGCCTGAGCCAATAGCCATCAAATTATTTTCCGGTTCTATGACATCGCCATTACCGGAGATTATGAACGAGCTTTGTTCATCGGCAACACACAGCAGGGCCTCCAGGCGTCGAAGACGCCGGTCCGTTCGCCAGTCCTTCGCGAGCTCGATTGCTGCCCTTGTCAGGTTTCCATATTGCTCCAGCTTGCTTTCGAAGAGCTCGAACAGGGTGAATGCGTCTGCGGTGCCGCCGGCGAAGCCGGCGATGATGCGGCCGTTGGCCAGTCGCCGGACTTTCCGGGCGTTGCCCTTCATGATCGTATTGCCCACGCTGACCTGGCCATCGCCGCCAATGGCGACTTTGCCATTGCGCCTTACGGAGACAATAGTTGTCCCTCGAAATTGTTCCATTTTCTTCGCTTCCTTAACGGGATTGAATCGGGGTCAGAACCGGTCTCTGACCCACTTCGTTAAACGCATGCTACGTCTTGTTCTTGGTTCGCGCTCTTGGATGGGTTTTGTCGTATATCTGGGCCAGATGCTGGAAGTCAAGGTGTGTATAGACCTGGGTGGTGCTGATGTTGGCGTGCCCAAGCAGTTCCTGGACGCCCCGAAGATCATGGCTCGATTCCAGCATATGCGTCGCGAACGAATGGCGGAACAGGTGAGGATAGACTTTTGTATCTATCCCCTGCCGTTTCGCCCAGTGATCGACGCGAGCCTGGACAGACCGGCCACTGATCCGGGTGCCGCGATTACTGACAAAGAATGCCTTCTCGTCGGGGTTGGCCAGTGCCACACGTTCCTTTTGCCAGGCTGCCAGGGCCTTCAGTGCGTATCGTCCGACCGGAATGATGCGGTCTTTGCCGCCTTTGCCGGTTACGGCGACTGTGTGATCGGACAGGTCAATATCCCCAACATTCAAGCCGGTCAACTCCGCAAGGCGCAGACCCGAGGAATACAGCAATTCCAGGATGGCCCGGTCGCGGACGACCAGCGGGCCGTCGCCCGGTATGTCAAGGAGCCTTGCCATCCGGTCTGCGTCGAGGTTTTCGGGTAGCCGCTTGCCTGATTTGGGGGCCCTGACATCAATTACCGGGTTTTTCCTGACGTGTCGCTCTCTCTGCAAATAGCGGAAGAAGCTGCGGGTCGCCGACAGCTGTCGCTGGATACTCCGTGGTGAAAGTCCCCGCCGGTAGTTCTGTGCCGAGAATGATCGCATGTGGTCGGCGTCCAGTTGCCGCCACTCGTCCAGGCCGATCTTGTCGCAATAGGCGGCCAGGGAGCCGAGGTCGCGACTATAGTGCTTGCTGGTCAGTTCTGAGAGCCGCCGCTCATACCTAAGGTGGTGTATGAACTTGTCTATCCAGGCTTTTTCGGCATTCAGCACCGTCAGAAACGCTTTAACGCCTCCGTAACCAGCTCGCCCAGGCGGGACAGAAAATCGATACTCATGCCGGGGTGAAAGCGGTCCGCATCGACGCTGCCGACGGCGAGGAATCCATACTCCGCCTTGCTTCCAAGAGGCACCAGCGCCGTCGAACCGACCTCGTCTGTTTCCTGGCCGAACAGGAAATCACGCTGAACGTCGCGTATCTGCCCGCAGCGGGGCCTGCTGCCATTGAGGAAGGTGTCGAATGCCTTCAATGATTCATCGTCCCTGGCAATCGGCAGGAAGAACCGGCCAACCTTCAGGTCCGAGAATAAATCCGGGTTTCCGAACAGGACGAGAATTGACTGGTCGGCGTCAAAATCAGTGCGCAGCGAGTGTTCGAGGCGCACGAGCGTCTCTCGAAGATCTTGTGCGGCAAGCAACCGCAGCGTCAGGCGGTGAATCTTGTCGGCGAGCGCATCGTTCGCATGCGCGACTTGCAGCAAATCCTTGAGTTTGCGCTCGAGCTTCAGGTCCTTTTGCCGCAAAACCGAGACCTGGCGCTCGACCAGGGAGACTGCGCCGCCGGCAACATGGGGCAGGCGCAAAGAACTCAGGAGAGACGCATTCCGCTCAAAGAAATCGGGGTTGTTCGCCAGGTAATCGCGAATAACGTCCTCGGACACCTGTTCGCCGGCAAACTCCGCCTTTCGCTGTGTGCTCATATAGCCTTTAGTCCCCTCGGTTCTGTGTCTTTTTGACCCGCGCAGCTTATCACGACTGGCGCATGTCGGCCTGCTGCTCCGCCTCAGAGATACGGCGCAGATCAACTCCGGATGGACATTTACCGTCGGCGACGGTAGTTTACATAAAACACCAAACTCACAAAAAAAACGTCTCCTAAGGATTTCCAATGCGGCACATAATGGTCATGAACGCCAAGGGTGGCTGTGGCAAAAGCACCCTCGCGACAAATCTCGCTTCCTATTACGCAGACTGTGGATATGGAGTAGCACTCGCGGACTACGATCCGCAACGATCCAGCCTGGACTGGCTCGATCGCCGGCCGGACAATCGGGCTGAAATCATGGGCATCGCCGGTTTCAAAGACGGCCTCAAGCATTTGCCCCGAAATACGGACATCCTGGTAATTGATGCCCCGGCACGGTCGCACGGCAAGGAGCTGACAGACCTCGTACGTCATGCAGAGACGATTATCGTTCCTGTGTTGCCGTCAACCATCGACATGCAGGCATCGGATCGTTTCATCAAGGAGCTGCAGGCCGTTGGAAAGGTTGCCAGCAAAAAGGCCAAGATTGGCGTGGTTGCCAATCGCGTTCGGGAATACACGCTGATTTTTGATGAGCTCGATGAATACCTCACCAAGCTGCGGGTACCCTATGTCGCGTCTCTCCGCGAAGCGCAAAATTACGTCAGGGCATATACGCGCGGCCTCGGCATCTATGAGCTGCCGGAATATCTCGCATGGCCGGATTGGGAGCAGTGGGATCCGTTGATTGCCTGGATTGATTCCAAGAAAAGCCAACCCTAGACGCCAGGAAAACGGTCGGAACCAGTTTTCCCATTGCGCGGCATCTTGCCGTTGCGTTCCAGACTGTTTGCGTAACGCACAATAAAAACCGGGATCCCGGGATCCTGGCTGGCAAGGCTTGTCTTCCTCGGTCACCGCAGCCTGGTGATATAGATCCCGGCCATGCCGTCCTCTTCTTCGTCTCCCTCGATGCCCATGCTCGCATTGATTGCGAGCCAGTTGCCTCGAAGTCCCTCACGCTCTACACCGAGTTCACTGATTCTGGATCCGGCCGGAGCTTCAGGGTCGAGCGTCAGGCCGTTCGTGGTCGTATCAAGTACTGTCACGACCCGGGATTGTCCCGGTCCTTTTGAGGCGTAGATTCCGTCTACCGGATCTACGTACGAACCCTCGATCAAGTCACCTGTCCTGGCTTTGAAGGCGATATTAAATGTTGCGCCCGTTCGTGCCGACACAGCAACAAATGCCGATGAACGCCAATGCGCCTGTTCACCGTCGTCTACGGCGCCACCGGGATCATGGCCGGCACCTACGCAGGGCGTCTTGCCGGAATAGGTCCAGAACAGGTAGTCATCAAAATCAGATTTCGTTTTAACGATTGCCAGGTTCTTTCTCGTCCTGGTGTCATGAACAAAAAGACCCTGGTGGAGTGGCACTTCTTTGTCCGTGTAGCAACGGGTTCCGAAATTCGGGTCACTGGTATCATCACAAACGCTGTTCGGGTCGCCGAAGGTCTCTCCTGAGTCTGCGCAAACAAGGGCCTGATTGCAGTAGGCGATTCGATCCCGGTTGCCTTCCTCGGGGCAATAGAGGCGCAAGGTGCGGGTCTCGTTGCCCCACGCCCCCCAGAAGGCTGCGTGCTGGCCGTCAAAAGCGATTCCCTCGCCGAGGAGACTGAAAGTGCTCTCGCCGGATTCGCCGGGAACTTGCTCACCAATACTGACGAGTGTTGTAAGGGGTGGCTGGAATTGCAGTGGTGCCAGGTAGATACCACCCAGGGTTGGGGCATTTTCGTCGTCGAATCCTGCGAATACGACTTTCCGGTTTGCGGCGTTCGGAGGAGCCACGGAACCGAACAACGTTTGGGTTCCCGGTATAAGTGTGTCCGTATTATTGGCAATCAATACGGCCGGCGAAGTGCCACCGGCTGCTACAGGTTCCAGGTCGCGATAATACACGCCGGTTTTTTCGAGATCGCCGACCGTATAGTTACCTTTGAACGCGATTGTGTTGCCATCCGTCACCGAGGGCGCACCTGGAAACACTTCAAAACGAATGCCGTTGAATTCGGGGACTCTGTAGAAATCGAACCCCGGAGTGTCGCCGAGCTTGGCCGCGCCGGTAACCAGTACGCCAAACGGGTTGGCGTAAATGCCGGCGGTCCCCGCCCGGATCTCGGTGCCATCGTCCAGTTGGTATTTTCGAACCGGCCCGTGATTTGCTCGGGTGACAATGGTGTCCGAGTCTATGTCTATTCGTGGAAACGACGGGGTCTCGACAAACCTGGTTTCCAGGTCGTTTGGATGCGGTACCTGGGTGGTATTGTCCAGAATACTTATGATGTCACTATCGACAGCCGACATGTCGCGCATATAGATGCCGTGAGTCGGTTGTCCCAGTGGCGGGCCACCCTTGCTGCGTGCACGAATGACAACCAATCCATTCACATTCACCGAGGGTTGGTTATAGCTATTAAAATTTCTTACCGCGAGTGGCGGCATCAGATCGTTGTTGTTTACAACAGTCACCCAGTTGAGACGAGGTTCCGCTGAAGCAACAATGGCGAATGTCAAAGTTGCCGTCACCGCCAAAACCAGGAATTGCGATAGTCGGTATTTCATTGTTGTTCTCCCGTGACTATGTGACGGAAAAGTCCGGGGAAGGCGCTTTGACCTTCCCCGGCCTTATCTGGCGTGTGGTGTCAGACCACGAGCGTGGTCGGGTCACTGCGATTTTGGAGACTAGGGCTTGCCGCCTCCTTTACCACCGCCACCACCTTTCGTTTTTCCGACGATGCAGACATCGAGGTAAGCCAGGTTATTGGCCGTGTCGACAACCGGCTTGTAAAGCCTGTCATCTTCCTCGGGATCTTCCTCATCTTCGGCCGCCAGTACCATTACCGCGTCGATTGCTGCGGTTGTGTTGAACGCTGTCCGTGGCAGGACGCGTGCTTCAGCGGCCGGCATCGGCGGCGCGATGTTCGGTGCCAACTCATTGTCGAACATCACATCCTGGGGGGCATAGAAAGTAATACGCCAGAATCCGGTCTTGACCCAACCGGAGCAGCTCGAGTCGAGCTCGACGTTTTTCATTCGCCAGTTGTAGCCATAGACATACTTGCCGCCGACACTCGTCTCGACGCTGAAGGGCTCGTCAGTAAATGTGCAGGTGTCTGCCCATTTCGTACCCAGCCAGGCACCTACTTCGGGCGGATCATCGCCATCGTTGCCACCCGGCATCGGGCACTCTGCGCCACCCGGGGCCATCTTCGTCAGGTTCAACCGCGCATTCGAGGTATTGATGATCTGGAACGGGGAATCGTAATTGAACGAGACTGCAGCATCCTCGTCAGTAGCTCGAACTCCCCACTGCTCGGAAATACCCTGTCCGGAGACGTGCCACATCTGCAGGCCAACCTTGCAGGTGAGTTCGGGGTCGAAGCCCTGTCTCGACGCCGCAGCTGCACAACTCTCGACTGCCGGGTCAAATTCAGGAAGTGTGCTGCTATAGGGCTGGGCCTCTACACGAACGACCGAACGTTCGTTCCAGGAAACAGCCTCAAGGGCATCACCGAAGTCAACATACGCTGCTGACCGGTAGTTCGGATCTTCCGTGAGTATCCCGTCGTCATCGGACCACCACTCGTTGACGTCCACCTTCTGCCAGTAGACTCGGGAAACATCAAGGCCCTGGCAGGGTGATGGCTGAATGTCATCAGTGCACTGCTCAGCTGTATAGTAAGTGCCGGGCTCAGACAGGTTATCTACACAGGATGTGTTTGGATAGTTGAACTGTTCGTCGCTCTCAATCTGATCACAGGCATAGGAGTAGTGAACTCCGAGTACCGGCTCTGCAGGTACCGACCAGTTGGCCAAAGTCGAATTCGCCGAATCGGTCTGGATTGCTGGTGCCGACAGATTGTTGGAAGATTCGCCGCCCGTGGGCGGCCCTTTGATGCCGCCTTTGGCAGCGAAACCCGGGACACTGAACGCGATCAGTACGACAACCATCGCGGCCGCCGCGAAAGGCCACCATCCGGGCCATCTGTGTACTAAAGGAATTATCTGTTTCATCACTGTTCTCCTTGTCGTTCATCTCTCACCGGGGTCTTAAAAGAACCCCAACATCAGGTCTCGCTTTTTATCTCGGTTCATCCACCTCCTTTCATATTTCGCTCTTGGCGATTCACAGGCAGTTGTTCTCACACTCTCGAAGAAACAGTTTGTCAGCCAGAACTGACGTACCGTCATAGGTACCCTCAGCTTTCACCAGGCTATCGAGATCCACGAGCGTGAAAAACGTATCAGCATCGATAATCTCGAATGCCGTGTTCTGAAAAACAGTGTCCTGATCCGAAGTCACCGCGACACCGAGTAACGTGACGCTCGGTCGATCAACGGATTCGACAAGAGCCTTGAGCGTGACCGTGTCGTCCGAGTCCTCGCGCTCCAGTCGAGTGGCTACAATCGTGTTGCCATCCATGTAGGCGCGTATTGCGACGCGGTCGCCAATGGCGAGGTCGTCCAGTCCGAACTCTCGCACTGCAGCAACGCTGTGATCGCGGAACATGGTTGATTCATTCGTTGTTATGGTCGCGCCAAAAACGGTTAGCTCGGCATTGCCGGTGTCGATGGCTTCCACATCTGCCTGAACTTCTATTAATGACGGCAGGCGAAAAACGATCCTGTCGGCGACAAGCACACCAGCCGTATCGATTGTCCCGCTTACTGCCAGCTTGATGTCGAGCGCCAGGGTGTCGACGGTACCGTTGACATAGACGGTGTTACTGGTCGTTGTGACAGGGGACCCATCGACATCAAATTCAGTCGGTGAGACGAATGCCGTCACGTAGCCATCCATGTCAAAGTCGCAGTCGGAGTCGCACAGTTGATCTCTGTCCCGATCGCGATCGTGAGCCTGTATCCGGTCGAGTATCAAATCACCATTTGACAGCGGTGCAGTACTCGATACTTCGACGTATAAACCGTCGATGAGATCGGCACCACCGAGGTCCAGCATCGCTACTGAATAGTCGCAAGCCTGCATACCTATGTTGAAATGCTGTGTACCGATGTCAAGTCCGCTGATTTCGCCTTTGACCTCCATCTGCATTCCGTCGACATATGCATTCGCTTTGCGTTCTACGTGAGTTGCCTGAATCCGCTCCTGGCTGCGCCATAGCCCGCTAACCTGCACGACGTTGCCGTTGGCAAGCGTGTCGACTGTCACGTTGTCGAAAACAGTAAACTCGTCGAAAAAGACTGTTCGTCCAAGCAGGACAAAAGTATTGGTTGCGGGATCCAGGTCTGTAATCGGACCTTCGGCTTCATCCGAAAAGCTGATTGCATTTGCTGTCGCTGCGCCGGTAGTGTCATTAACGACACCGCGGATCGAGACGACCATTCCGATTTGAAGATCGGAGAGATTGCCTGGCAGGCCATCCATCGTCACTGTGGCGGAGTCAGTATTGAACTCAATGCCCTTCGATATCACGCTGCCGAATCCCGATATCGTGCCGATCGTGACAATGTCAGTTGTTGTGTCGATAACTGGCGGAGGGACGTCCGTGCTCGTGTTGCTACTGCTGCAACCGGCGAGCATAAGCAAAGTGGCCAAGGCCGAAAATATTCTGTTATTCATGATCTATGCCTCCCGGAAATAGGCCATCCCAATAGAATGTGGGGGTATAATCGAACCACCATGGAAGGATGCCGCAGCTGTGTTTCCGGCGGATATCGGGAACACGAAACTTTGTTACAGCTTGTTACTAATGGGCACTGACCAAAAAGAGAGACACGCCAGCGAGATCCAGCTGCTGGTCGTGGATGACGATGCAGAAATCCGTGAGCTCCTGTCGCTCTATTTCGGAGAGCAGGGATTCAGGGTCGCGGCGGTGGAGGATGGCCGGGCGATGGACGCATGGTTAGCCGTGAACACGGCAGATCTCGTCATTCTTGATCTGATGTTGCCCGGCGAGGATGGACTCTCGATTGCGCGGCGGCTGGGTATCGATCTTCAGCTACCAATCGTTATGATCTCGGCTCGCAGCGAAGAAATTGATCGGATCGTCGGGCTGGAGGTCGGCGCAGACGACTATCTGCCAAAACCATTTAATCCCCGCGAATTACTGGCACGGGTACGCGCCGTGTTACGCCGTAATCGGCCGATGAATCGTACCGGGCCAGGTGCGGGCGCCGAGTACGTATTCGGACCCTATCGCTTTGTTGCAGAGAAGCATGCTCTCTATCGGAACCTGGAGAAAGTGGATTTGTCGAGCGCTGAGTACGAGCTCCTGAGTGTTTTCGTCGACCACCCGAACCAGGTTCTCAGTCGGGACTCAATTATGGACTGTCTTGGCGGTAACGAGTGGGATCCCGTCGACCGAGCGATTGATGTTCGTGTCATGCGATTGCGGAACAAGATTGAGGAGAATCCCGCGCAGCCCCGCCTGATCTGCACTGTCTGGGGAGTCGGGTACCAGTTCAAGCCCGGGGAGTTCGGCAATTGAAACTGCGGCCGCAATCTCTTTTCGGACACACTGTGATAACGATTGCGGCAACGCTGCTGTCATTCGCAGCCGTTGTCGCGAGCGTCGCTTTCTACTTTGTCATGATACCGGTAGCAGAGCGGTACGCGGATGATTTTGCTGCGGTGATCGTGTCGGCAGCGCATTCCCTGCAGAGCCTTCCTGAAGAAATGCATGCAGAGCTCAGACAACAACTGCTTCAGGACCACGGATTGACGACAATTGAGCAGACCGGTGAGTTGGATAAGTCTTCGCTCGCAGATTCATACTACCCATTTTTCAGCAATGCGCTGGCCCGCCGTGCCGGCGAAGTCCTGCCGGTCTTCGAGTCTGAAGCGGGGTCCCTGGTCTGGGTCGATGTCCCGGCTCACGGGAAAGTTTATCGCCTGGGTTTTGACAAAGAACGATTGGGCATGAATCCACCCGTAGTCCTTATTCTTGCGGTCGCTGTCGGCGCGTTGCTGACGTTCCTCGCAAGCCTTGTGGAGGTGCGCAGAGTTGTGGGGCCATTGAGTCGGCTGTCTGCAGCTGCGCAAAATCTGGGACAGGGACGCAAACCGAAACCATTGCCTGAAGACGGTCCGGACGAGATAGCGGCCCTGGCGCGCACCTTTAACAAACTGTCGTCCGACTTACAGGAAATGTCGGAGAATCGAACGGTAATGATTGCCGGCATCTCTCACGATCTGCGGACGCCCCTGACCCGCCTGGGCATTGCGGTGGAAATGCTGGACGACAATCCAAGTCCGGACCTGATTGCGAGATTTCGCCGCAACCTCGACGCGATGAATAAACTGATCGGACAGTTCGTGCAGTTTTCGCAGGGCATTGAAGATGACTGTCCCACTCAGCTGGATCTGTGGCAAATGATCGAGTCGGCAGCTGGGGAACTCGTCCGGGATGGTGTGGATTTGCGTTTGCATCGCCACGACCCGCCGTGCGCGTATTTCGCCGACGCTGAGTCGCTGCTGCGTGTTCTGTTGAATCTGCTCGAAAATGCTGCCCGTTACGGGCCCGGCGCTCCAATTGACGTAGAACTGCATTGCACTGAACGGGAAGTCTGTATCGAAATCGGCGACCGCGGTCCTGGCATACCAGCCGACCAGGTGGAAGCTGTATTCAGACCTTTTCATCGCCTGGAAAAGGCGCGCGGTAGTAAGACTGGCGGTAGTGGCCTCGGACTTGCGATTGCACGCCAGCTTGCCGCCAAACGCGGTTGGACGATCGAATTGCTACCCAGAGATGGTGGGGGAACAGTTGCGAAACTGGGCCTGCCACCTGCACAACGTTTATGTTCTCATTCAGTCGACAGCTGGCAGGTCGCGGCATCACGCTGAATGACCGGGATACCCGACCCCTGTCAGGCTCGCTTCAGGCCTGGTCAGGCCCCTGTTGATTATTAAGGATCCGGTGCCAGGTGCGGGATAGCCGGGACGGATGTTTTCGCAACGAGTCCGAGTCCGGCACGGTAGGCGTCCGCGGCGGCTTCCCCATCACCGAGCTGGTTCAGTAATTGACCGTATTCCTGGTAAGCATCCGGCGACGGGCGAATGGCGATGACTGTTTCAAGATAGCTTCGGGCTTTGCCCCACAGCTCCAGTCGCAGGCAAAGCCTTGCCGCTGCAAGTAGCAGGTCGGGATCTTCACCGTGATCCTTGAGCCAACCTTCAGCCACTTTAAGTTGCCGGGTTGCATCTTTTCCTTCCACCGTGCCGTAAAGGCGAACAAGCGGGGCGCACCAGCTTCGCTTCAATTCCCCTGCAATATCTTTTTCTGCTTTCTCGTGCATGTTTGTTCGGATCAGGGACGAGTAGTAGCACTCCAGTAAATCCACGTTTTGCTTGTATGCCTTGGGAACCTGCTTCCAGGTATTGATGACTGCCTCGCCATCGGCGGCATTCTGCAGATGCTCCCTGTGAACCCGGAGTGACCACTTCTCGAGTGTCGCTGCATCCAGTCGCCCATGGGCTTTGAGTTTTGGTAGCAGGTCAGAAAGGTGTCCCCAATCTTCGAGACGGTAATACAGGCGGCCAAGCAACATGAGTGCATGGCTGTGGTTCGGTGAGTTCTCTTCAATCTTTCTCAGCGTAGCCAGCGCCTGTTCATATTGCCGTTGATCGAGCTGGAGTTCCGCTTGTGTTAGCAGCACGGCATTCGTCGCGCCGGGCAGGTTTTCGTAAGCCTGTTTCAGCCAGGTGTCACGCCGCTCGTCCTGGCCCAGGAGATGTGCCGCGCGCGCCGCCTGCAGGTAATTCAGCAACGGCGCCTCGCTGACACCGGCGGCTCTTGCCAGCAGGCGTTCCCCCTTGGCAAAGTTTCCTTCCGCGACCTCGATGACACCACGAGTCAGTCGCTGGCCGGCACGGCCAGCACGATAACGGCCTGCCGCCTCGCCAAGTTTTCTGGGCGCGCGGAAGATCTTTACTGCGAGCCAAATTGACAGGAATAGAATGATGATCAGCGCCGCCAATACGGGAACTGACATCTCGACAAGGTAACCACGAAAATTGATGACGACATAGCCCGGGTCCTGCAACAGGAAATTGGCAGCAATCGCGCTGACAATCAGTGCCACGATGACGAGCAATCCAAATTTCATTGGGCGGGCTCGTTGTCGTCAGGCTGGGGGTCGTCGGTAATTGCGTTGAACTGTCTCAGCAGTCGCAACGAATGCGATATATCCGGTAATGCAACCGAGATCGCGCTGTCACGAATTTCCCTGATGGTTTCTCGTGTGTTCTGTACTCCCGTGCTGGAAGGATCATAGTATTCGCCCAACCAGGCGTCCGCATCATCCAGGCTCCGGCGAAATACACCTTCCTCGCCACGTAGCAGTGCAAGCCTCGCGGCCTGAAGCTGCAAGGCAATATTGGCGCGCAGGAAATACTGCGCCTCGGGAGCAATAAGCGGTTGCATCGCCTCATCGGCCCTGCGTACTGATACGACACCGCCGACGGCATTCTTGAGTGATGCCAGCGCACGGTCCATGCCGGTTAATTCCGGATCGACCTCGGTCCTCCGCTCCTCGCTGACGACAACCTCCTGTCGCAGCGGCAGCGAGTCGACCGAGCCCGCCAGGCTCGCAAGCGTAAGTGTAATGCCGGCGATATCCGGCCTGTCGATGGCAGCCAGGGCCTGCAGCTCGTCTGACAATGCCTGGCGAATGTTGGTCAGTCGCGGATCGCCAAGCTGCACGATGCGATCATCTGCATGGGTCAGTGCGAGCAGCGCAAGCTCGGGATTGTTGGCAAGCTGCAATTGGGCGTTTGCAATCTGCATGTAGTACTCGGCCTCAGCGAGCAGCCATGCGTTGCGGGCGTCGGTCGATATTCCCCGGACGGACGCCATCGACGCTTCAACCGCGGACAAGCGACCTGGAAGCGCCGCCAGTTGTTGCAGACGCGAGTTCAGCTGTTCACCGATGCTTTCAATCTGTGCGCGTGTTGCCGCATCGGTTTCGCCAAGCGCGGCGATATTCTGTTCGAGCGACGTTACGGCATTTTGCGTGGCACTGGTCGATGACCTGAGCGCACTGATTTCCGCGGAGCTCTCCGCAGCAACTCCTTCTGCGCCGCGGGTGCTCAAAAACCAGAGTGCCGCGACGGATAAAACGGCGATGACTGAAACCAGCAAGGCCAGCCAGGCTACTGCCCCGGACTTTCCCGTTCCGGATGATCGCGTCGAGGGTGTCGGGGTTTCCGGCGGGCTTGCCGAACTCTTCCCGGCGACCTCGCCCGTGTCGTCCTGTTCTGGCTGAACGTTCTCAGTCGATTCGTCGCCAGTTTCAGCTTTGCTGCCTGTCTTCTTTTTACCGCTCATGAATTCTGTCCGGATTGTCGCGTCTCAATCAGCGCGCTCAGCATGTCTGCTGCCGTTGGTCCCGCTGCCATTATCGCTGATATGCCGGGTACCAGCTCCGTGGTCGTTTGTATCACACGTGCGCCCGGCGCCACCAGTGGCGTTTGCCGAAACGAAGCAAGTGACGATGCCGGTAGAAGTTGCAGCAGGTTTTCCAGCGTTTCGATGCTCATAATGGTCACACAATCGATCTCTCCCCGGCGAAAGCGGTTGTCCAGCGCTTCGATTTCCTTATCCGAAGCGTCGAAAATCTCCCGTCGATAGGTCGACAGGAACCGGACGTCGGCACCACGCTGCCTGAGCGTATCGGCCAGCAGCTCGCGGCCGCGCTCGCCACGCACGATGATGACCACCTTGCCACGCACGTTTTTCAGGCCGGGATGAGCCAACAGTTGTTCGCTATCGAATCCCTCCCCTGAGCTGATGGCAACATCGGCGCCGGCGGCCTCGAGAGCCGCCCGGGTGGTGGGGCCAATGGCGGCGATCTTCGCGCCACTTTCAATAATGGCGGTCAGGCCATAATCGACGGCATTCCTGCTGACGAATATGGCGATGTCCGGCTTCGGCAAGGACGCCAGTTCCCGGGTCACGACTTTTAAATCCCGACCGACGATCTGTATGACCGGGAATCTTATTGCCTTTCCGCCGGCGCCTTCGATAGCGGCGACCAGGTCGGCTGACTGGTGTGGCGGGCGGGTAACAAGAACACGGTAGCCGGCAAGCGGGCCCTCGCTCATGCGCTCGTCTCAATGAGCAGTTCGCGGGCGCCTTTCTCCAGCAGTTGTTGCGCTACTGAATGGCCGAGCTTCTCGGCGTCGTTTACGTGTCCGGAAACCCGTTCGCGAATAAGCTGCGTTCCATCCGGGCTGGCGACGAGTGCTTCGATTGTCAACGTTTCCTCATGGATAAACGCATAGCTCGCAACCGGTGACTGGCAATTGGCTTCGAGCGCTGCGGCAACCGCGCGTTCTGCGGTCGTCGTACATTTGCTCTCGGGATCCTCGAGCATGGCAACAATCCGGCGCAGCTCATCGCGACTCTCGAGACATTCGATACCGACGACTCCCTGGGCCGCAGCCGGCAACATCAGCTCAACATCGAACTGGGTAGTAATGTGCGAATCAAAACCAAGTCGCTCAAGACCAGCGCATGCGAGGATGATCGCATCGTAATGACCATCGGCGAGCTTTTGCAGGCGAGTATTGACATTGCCGCGAAGCGGGATGACGTCTATATCCGGTCGAATGGCCTTTAGCTGGGCCTGTCGGCGCAGGCTCGAGCTGCCAATTTTTGCGCCAGGTGGCAAGTCGGTGAATGACGTTCCATCGGCTGACAGGAAAGCATCGTGTGGGTTGGCCCGCTCGAGTACGGCGGCGATACAAAATCCTTCCGGCATTACGGCTGGCACGTCTTTCATCGAGTGAACGGCGATATCGGCTGCGCCGGACTGCATGGCGACCTCCAGCTCTTTGATAAAGAGCCCTTTACCACCAATCTTCTGCAGGCTCTTGTCGAGGATTTCATCCCCGCGAGTCGATAGTGGTACAAGCTTCACGCTGCTTACCTCGGGCAGCGAGCCGAGTTTGTCGGCAACATGTCTGGCTTGCCACAGTGCGAGTTCGCTTTTGCGAGTGGCGATTCGAATTTCCAAGCAACTATCCTTTCTTCAGGCGGCGCTTCACGTTGGTAATGTGCCGACGACTGACAAACAGGTCATCGTCATCGCAGTTTCGAAGGATAACCTGAGTTCGCCCCTCATCGTCTTTCTTTAGCGCGTCAACTGCCTTCAATGCGACCAGGGCACCACGATGTATTCGCACGAAGCCATCCTCGAACTCCTGTTCAAGCGCCTTGAGCGGATCATCGATCAGGTCACGACCATTTTCATGCACCACGGTGACATATTTCTGGTCAGCCAGGAAATACCGGATATCGGACACCGGGATCAGCTTCAGTTCTCCGTGGATCCGTGCACAGACATGACGACGACGGTCGGCGTAACCCGATTTCCTGCCAACATCGGCAAGCGCATCGCTCGTCAGGCGTGCGGCCTGCGCAAGCGCCTGGTCGAGTCGTTCGCGACGCACAGGTTTTAATACATAGCCGATTGCATTTGCCTCGAATGCCTTTATGGCGTACTCGTCAAAGGCTGTTGTGAATACGATTGCCGGCGCCTGATCGAATTTATTCAGATGATGTGCCGTCTCAATGCCGTCAACCCCGGGCATGCGAATGTCTAGCAAAACGACGTCAGGCTCGACCCGTTCTGCAATATCCAGCGCCTCCTGGCCATGCGCGGCTTCACCGACAATCTCGTGAATTCCTCCGTCCTCTATCAGTTGCCGCAGGCGATCGCGGGCTGGAGCCTCGTCGTCAACTATCAGAATCTTCATGTCGTGAATTCGTCATAGGGGAATACGAGCTGCACGCTGTAGAGGTTATCCGTTTCGACAACATCGACTTTTCCCTGGGCTCCGTAGGCCAGTTCGAAACGTTGCCTGATGTTGGAAAAGGCCATCTTGTTTCCACCCGTCCGACGGGTACGATCGTTTGCGATCGGGTTCTTCATCTCGATCTCTATGAAATCGCCATTGCGCTTGCCAGTGACCAGCACTTCACCACCTTCCGGCAATAACTCAATTCCGTGATAAATCGCGTTTTCGAGTAGAGGCTGGATTGTCAGGCTGGGTATCAGGGCGCGCATTGGGAGACCGCCAACGTCCCACCTGACCTTCAGCCGGTCGCCCAGTCGCAGTTTTTCAATGCGCTGGTAGATCGCCGCGATTTCAAGTTCTTCCTTCAGTGGCGTGCGATCCCGTTGCACGCCCAGGTTTGCCCGCAACAAATCTGACAGATCTTCGATGGCTTCTTCTGCCTGTTTGGGATTGCTTCGCGTCAGCGACGCAATCGTATTCATGCTGTTGAAGAGAAAGTGCGGTCGTATGAGGGCCTGCAGGGCGCTGATTCTTGCCTGCGCCTCGAGAACGATGCTGCGGCGCCACTCACTGGATACATACAAATAACGCATCGCGAGGGCGATGACGATCGAGCTGGCGGCAAATGTCCTTATCAGAAATCCGCTGTGAGTGTCATCGATAACAACCGCCTCGCCGAAGACGCTGGTGATCTGCCAGGTCACCTCGGCGAGCACGAGGCACATGACCTCGAGGACGATGAAGCAGATAACGAACGCGAAGGTGTTGCCCTGTTTTTCTGCCCAAGGGCGAATCTGGCTCAGCAGACCGGTTCCGAGCAAGGCCAGCCAAAGTACGTACATGGACATCTTCGACAGTTCGGTCAGGAATGTGCCCGGCTCATAGGAGGTAATCGTCAGTGCGATTGCGACAAGCTCGGCAACCAGCAGAATGACCAGGATCGTACCCGGGGCACGGAAGTCAGGCAGGTAAATCTGCGTCAGTTTGTCGTCGGCTGCGGTGGCTGAGGCCACAACGGGTCCCCTTCACGGTTGAAGCCGGCATTGTAACGCGAGTTATGTGTGGCGTAGACGGGACCCCGTCACGTTAGGGAGTGGCGGCAAGACACCGGATTTGACCGCCGGGCCCGTCAGGATCCGCAGAATTCGTTAATCTGGTTCTCTACACGTTCGCGGGCGGCAATCGTCTCACTTTCGTCGAGATAAACACGCTCGCCATTTTCGTTTTCGCGATAGAGTCGACGCGAAACAACCAGCTTCTGCATCTGTGCCTTGTAAGTGGCACACTTCTGGGCGCGGTCGTCAGCCTCGGCTTTCAGCTCATCAGCAGACGGGCCTGCTGCTGCGGCGGCTGCCGCGGCCTCCGCCTTTGCTGCGCGCGATTCATGACGAGCCTCAGTAGCAGCCTGAACGCGAGCGGGATCCGTAGGGTGGGAAACGATGGCAACGCGCTGGGGTTGCTGACCATCGGGCCGGTCACCGTAGTGCACGTTACCGTCATCGTCGATCCACTTGTAGATGTCGCTCGCAAACACGGCATTCGCGGCGATTAGCGCTAATATTGAAGCAGTAGCGACAGCCATCTTCTTCATGACATCAATCCTTTGTCGGTGTCCGGATAATTTTACATCCGGTCTGCATTATGCATGAATCGAATTAGACCACGCTTATCCCAGCATTGGAGTGATGGTCATCACAGCCGAATTTGTGCGCAGTTTGGCACTAATCGCCGAGTGGTGAGGACGGCCTGGCCGGAGTGCATAAGTCATTGTTTTTGCGGGTTTTTCATCGCCCGATTTGCCGCCTTGCGGCGCATGTATTGTCAAATTGGTGCAATCCGGCACTAAATGGTCGATGAGTCCCAATGAGTGATGGCCTTTCATCAGCGAAAAAGATTTCGCCGTGGGTGTGCGGTTGGTCGGCAGCACAAAGGCGCTGGCGAACTGCAGGCGACTATCTTGGCAATGGGTACTGATTCAATTCTGGTCTTTTCCCGTGGACTGCGGTATCAACCGACTATGGCAAACGAATCACTGGACAAACTGGCGCGCGCCCTCGCTGATTCCGTTCCCGAGGGCATACGTTCTGTGCGGGATGATCTGCAAAAGAACTTCAAGTCCGTGCTGCAGTCGGGCATTGGCAAGCTCGATCTTGTCACTCGGGAGGAGTTCGAAGTGCAGGAGGCCGTGTTGGCGCGCACAAGGGAAAAACTGCAGGCCCTTGAGCTGCGGCTGCGGGAGCTCGAGACCGCAAAACCTGCCAGGAAGAAAAAGGCCGGCAAGAAGAAGTCGTAAGCATCCATTCATTGCCAGGGAGCGGCGATGCAAAGTAAAGACCTGATCACCGCCTGACATGGGTCTAGCTATCCTGTATAGCCGGGCACAAATCGGTGTCGAGGCGCCGCCGGTCACAATCGAAGTGTTCCTGTCCGGCGGGCTTCCCAAATTCAATGTTGTCGGCCTGGCCGAAACTGCCGTGCGTGAGAGCAAGGATCGCGTGTTCGGCGCGATCAGGAATTCCGGCTACGATTTTCCCCAGGATCGAATAACCGCAAACCTCGGGCCTGCCGACATGAAGAAGACCGGTGGGCGATTCGACCTGGCCATTGCGCTTGGTATTCTGGCCGCCAGCCGGCAGGTCCCCGGGGAAACCTTCGAAAATTGCGAGTTCTACGGCGAACTCGCGCTGAACGGAGATCTTCGCCCGGTTCCCGGCGTCCTGCCCGCAGCGATAAAGGCCGCTCGTGCCGGCCGATCGATCATCGTTCCACGGGAAAATGGCACGGAGGCGATACTGGCAAACGGAACGGTATTTGTTGCCGGAAGCCTGCTGGAAGTTACCGCATTGTTGCGCGATATCGATAATGCCGAACCACTCTGCTGCGTCGAGGCCAGGCTCCTGCCTGCCTGCGGCCCCGATCTGGCCGACGTACGTGGACAGCAGTATGCGAAGCGGGCCCTCGAGGTGGCGGCAGCCGGGGGGCATAACATTCTCTTTGTCGGGCCGCCAGGCACCGGGAAAAGCATGCTGGCCCAGCGGCTGCCGCGGCTGCTTCCACCGATGGAAAACCATGAGGCCATTGAAACGGCGGCCGTCAATTCGGTTCTGGGCCGACCTATCGATCTGGAGACGTGGCGCAATCGCCCGTTTCGTGCGCCCCACCATACGGCCTCGGCCGTCGCGCTGGTGGGCGGAGGGTCGGAGCCAAGACCCGGGGAGGTATCACGTGCCCATAACGGCGTGTTGTTCCTGGATGAACTGGCCGAATTCAGTCGCCACGTGCTCGAGGTACTGAGAGAGCCGGTAGAAAGCGGCCAGATCACGATTTCGCGGGCTTACGGCCAGTCCGATTTTCCCGCCAGGTTTC
The DNA here is from genome assembly GCA_024640345.1 of Woeseiaceae bacterium. GTDB lineage: Bacteria > Pseudomonadota > Gammaproteobacteria > Steroidobacterales > Woeseiaceae > SZUA-117. The sequence goes on along the minus strand of JAHEFD010000030.1, from coordinate 9,820 downwards.
AGCTCGTTGCGGCGATGAACCCCTGTCCATGTGGATATCACGGTGATGTGCAGGGCGACTGCCGTTGCAGTGCAGATGTCGTCCAGCGTTATCGCGGAAAGATATCCGGACCGTTGCTTGACCGAATCGACATCCAGGTCCAGGTAAACCGTCCGCCGGTTGAGTCACTGCGGCCCGATGCTCCAAGGGGTGAGGAGAGCACAATCGTTGCCAGGCGAATCAGCGGTGCGCGGAAGATCCAGCTGGCACGGTCCGGAAAGACCAATGCCGATTTGACCAGCGGCGAACTCAACGGGGTTTTTCAGGCCGACAGCGAGACTTTCGATCTTCTCGAGAGGGCGATAGACAGGTTGTCGTTGTCAGCGCGGGCTTACCAGCGGGTACAGCGAGTCGCCCGAACGATTGCCGACCTGGCTGGCGAGGAGGTTGTCACGAAGATGCATGTCGCGGAGGCACTGCAAATGCGCCAGCTCGACCCCGGTACGCCCTGAGAGTTAGCGGCCTGCCTGTTCAGCCATGTAATCGACCGCTGCCCGCACTTCGTCATCGGACAGATCCATGCGTGCGCCCTTCGGTGGCATGTATCCGGCCTGCCCGGTGAATCCCTCGAGCGCGTGTTGATAGAGCGTATCCTTGCCCTGTGCGATTCGCGGCGCCCATGACTCCGTGTTGGCGAGCATTGGCGCGCCGCCGATGCCGCTGCCGTGGCACATCAGGCAGGCCTGGTTATAGACCTGCGGGCCGGAAAGGGTGGTCGCGACGGGCTCTGCCTGAGCGGCTTCCTGAACGGTTAATTTGTCTGCCTGCGACTCTTCGCCCGGCAGGTACACCTGCCCCAGCGGACGGATTCGTTCCTGGATCGCAGCCTGATACTCGGCGGTATCGGTCGTATAAACTCCCTGTGTCAGGTCCGACAATTTTGACACGCCGACGTAAATAGCGAGGGCAAACAATGCCAGGATGCCGATAACCAGCGAGTACATGTCGAAAAATTTCTGATCGCGATTCAAGTTCCTGCTCCGAAGAATTCGTGTTGATGGAAAATGGCAACCGCCGCGTCGCGGCCGCGCGCATTATATACCAAGCGATTTAATCTGCGGGAACCTAATCGAGCTGTGCGACATGCCATTTGTCATCACCCTGGAACGTCAGGCTATGCACAACACCGCCGGTGGCGATGTTGACATGATTCACCTGCTCAGCGAAAACGTCCCGCAATATGTCATCACGGACGGCGATTCTTGGCGGCAGCTCACCTTTGAATTCCTGGTAGACCAGTACGAATTCGCCATCCAGTTCCGCTCCAATCAATTCAAGATCGAGCGGCGCGCCGATACTTTCGTCGTTCAGTGCTGCAACGATGAAGCGTTCCTCAACATAAAGTGCCAGTTTTGCCCGGCCGACGAGCTTGTCCAGCGTCAAGGACTTGTCGCCCAGCGCGCTGATGATGCCGAGTTCGGCGTCGTGGGTATGCAGGCGATGAATGATCTCGATGTTGCCCGTTCCGAGATTCGTCTTGATAGTGGAAAGACTCCCCGGCTGCCGGTCCGCAAATGACAGCGCCGCGATGCAAAGCATCGCGGCGGTTATCACGCAGCTTGATAATCTGAAGCTAATTGCCGCCAGGCTCCAGCGGCACCGTGCCTGATTTGTCGACGCCGCCTTTTGCTTTGCGGAGGGTCCTGAGCATGTCGGCCATCATGTCGCTGGATTCGTCTTCTTTTTTGTAGAGCTCCAGTCGTGACTTCTCGATGCGACTCGGATAACTGTTGTTCGAAAAATCCGCATCGGCCGTCTCGCGTCGTGGATCGAGCTGGATTGAGGCGATGGCTTTGTCACGGATCAGCATCTTGGTCGCTTTCCGGTAATCGTAACGCCAGATTTCCGCGGGGATCATCAGGAATTCCTCGTTGCCGTCAACATCAGTGATGAGTAGCGGCAGAGGTGAGACGAGGCCGCCCAGATTGTCGAAATCGACAAAATAGACAAAATCGTCATCGACGGCAGCCCGCTTGAGTGCCGCCCGTTCCCAGTCTTCGAGATCTTCCAGCAATTGTGAGTATTTATTGCGATCAGCATTCGTTACTGTGTATTCGTCATTCTCATTGTAAAAGTCGTTGAGTTCCGGGAAGCGTTCGACCCGGCTTGTGCGGCCTTCTTCCCGGTTACGAATCTGTCCAAGTGTTTCGGGGATCTCCCTGGCTCGTTCCTGTCGACTTAAGCCCTTTTCAATTTCCGGGTCGCCTGTTGAAATCTTGTACTCGCGCATGCCGGTTACTGCGATGTCGACGTGATCGGTCGAGTAATACCAGCCACGCCAGAACCAGTCGAGATCAACACCAGAGGCGTCTTCGAGGGTGCGAAAGAGATCCGATGGAGTCGGGCGCTTGAACTTCCAGCGTTGCGCGTATTCACGGAACGCAAAATCGAAAAGCTCACGTCCGAGAACCGTCTCGCGCAACACGACGAGAGATGCGGCAGGCTTGGTATAACCATTTGGTCCGAACTGCAGTATTGAATCCGACTGGGTCATGATCGGAACCTGGTTTTCGCTGGTCATATACTCCGCGACGTGTTCGAGGATGCTGTAGTTCTCGCGATGATTGTGGAAATTGTCTTCCCACTCGAGTTCTGCCAGGTACTGAAGGAAAGAGTTGATTCCCTCATCCATCCAGGTCCACTGTCGTTCGTCGGTATTAACCGTCATCGGAAAATAGATGTGACCGATTTCGTGAATGATGACACCGACCAGGCCATGCTTGGAGCTGCGCGAATAGGTTCTTTCCGGTTTGTCGCCCGCGTCAGGATCATCTTCATCAGGCTCGAACGGTTCCGGACGACGGCCGTTGAACGTGATCATCGGGTACTCCATGCCCCCGCCTTCCCAGGCGTTCACCGACTGTGCAGTCGGGTAGGGATAAGGGAAAGAGAATCGTGAATACACCTCCAGCGTGTGTACCACCGAATGGGTGGAATATTGCGACCAGAGCGGCTCCGCTTCCTGGGGATAGAATGACATTGCGAGCACTTCAGGGAACTCATCAGATTCCTGTCGATGGATCATCGCATCCCAGATAAATTTCCTGGAGCTTGCCCAGGCGAAATCACGAACGTTGTCGGCTTTGTAAATCCACGTTTTCGTCTCTGTCGTGCCTTCCTTCTCGTTTTCGATAGCCTCTTCGGGCGTAACGATAAACACGGGTTTGTCGGCGGAGCGTGCCGAATTCAGACGGCGACGCTGTTCGGCTGTCAATACAGCACTCTCGTTCTGTAACACACCGGTTGCCGAAACGATGTGATCTGCCGGAACGGTAATTTCAACTTCGTAGTTGCCAAATTCCTGTGTGAATTCGCCGGCGCCCAGGAATTGCTGGTGCTTCCAGCCACCATAATCGGTGTAGGCGGCCAGTTTGGGGTGCCACTGAGCGAGGAAATATATATAGGTGTCATTTTCCGGGAAGTGATCGTAACCACCGCGCCCCCCGATGACGGATTCCTCGATGATATTGAATGACCATGCGATCGAGAAAGTTGTGTTCTGCCCCGTTCGCAGTGGCTGAGGAAGGTCGATGCGCATCATCGTATCGACGATAGTGTGTTTCAGGTCCCTGCCACGGCTGTCGGTTACGCTCTCGATATTGAAGCCGTGCTCGACATCGGCATGTCGCTGTTCGGCGGCCAGGGTGCCGTAACTCAGTACGTCCTCATTGTTCTCTCCGACCGACGCTGTTTCAGTCAGGCGCGCGGCTGAGCCGGCCGCGAACCGATTCTGGTCCAGTTGAATCCAGATGTAGCGCAGCGTGTCCGGTGAGTTGTTGGTGTACCTGATTGTCTCCGACGCACTGATGCTCTGGTTTTCCTCGTGCAGGGTGACCTTTACCTGGTGGTCTGCACGTTGCTGCCAGTATTGGGTACCGGGTGCACCGGAGGCGGTGCGGTAGACATTCGGCGTAGGCAGGTCGACCTCGAGCTGACGGAACGCATCGTAGTGGTCTGATTTGGTCTGCCTGATCGCATCGGCAGACGCGACATTCATGGCCAGCAATGCTATTGCCAGCAGAAAAGTCTTGAATCGCATAACAGGATATCTCGCTTATCGTGGTGCGGCCGGGCCGGTAATGTACCAGATCAGGCCGACAGACAGCGAACCGCAGGCGGATCGTTGCAATTGAAATTCTTCGCCAATCACGAATTGCATTACATTCCCGCCAATGCCAAAGTTACCGGCTGGTTCCCGGGGGATGAAAAATGTCGAAAATCAGATACACCTTGTTATTGGGCTCGTTGACTGCGCTGATCATGTCAGGCTGCGGGGGCGGTTCTGAAGATGCCGCAGCGCCTGAGGTGGCTACACCCTCCGTGGCTCCAGCCGACCTCGTGCTGCGGGGTGGTACGGTCGCAACGGTCGATCCGGAACTCGGCAATGCCGAAGCAATCGCCGTAAATGGCTACCTGATCACCGCTGTTGGCAGCAATGACGACATCGCTGCGTACATCGGACCCGAGACCGAAGTTATTGAATTGAACGGCCGATTCGCGATGCCCGGCTTTATCGAGGGCCATGGCCATTACATGGGTCTCGGTCGATCCAAACAGATTCTCGATCTGCGCAATGTGCAGAACTGGGCAGAGGTCGTCAGCATGGTGGCAGGCGCCGTTGACAAGGCACAACCCGGTGAATGGATCTTTGGTCGTGGCTGGCACCAGGACAAGTGGGACAGCGTGCCGGACGACGCCGTTGACGGTGTGCCACGCAACGACACATTGAATGCGGTCTCGCCGGATAACCCGGTCAGCCTCGGCCACGCCAGCGGTCATGCCGCTTTCTTCAATGACGCGGCGCTCGAGGCGGCCGGCATAGACGATGAAACGCCGGATCCGGCGGGCGGGACGATCGTCCGTGCTCCTGATGGAAGAGCGACCGGGTTGATGCGGGAAACGGCTCAACGCCTGCTCAACGAAGCAATCGGCATATACCAGGGTCGCCTGACGCCTGAAGAGATGGAGCAGGTCGATCGCGAACGCGTAATGCTGGCCGCAGACGAGGCGCTTCGTCACGGTGTCACTTCGTTCCAGGACGCAGGCTCCACTTTCGAAACAATCGACTTCTTCAAAAAGCTCGAGGAAGAAGGCAACTTGCCTGTTCGGCTCTACGTCATGGTGCGCCGCGCCTCGAACGAAATGATGGATGAGGTGCTGCCACAGTACAAAATGCTGCCCGAAGGTAACGACTTCCTGACGGTGCGATCAATCAAGCGCCAGATCGACGGTGCATTGGGTGCGCATGGTGCGTTGTTGCTGGAGCCGTACGAAGATCTGCCCAGCACCTCGGGACTGATGCTTGAAACCGTTGAGGACATAGAGCGAACAGCCGAAATCGCCGTCAAGCATGGTTATCAGCTCAACACTCACGCCATCGGTGACCGTGGCGTGCGCGAAGTGCTGGACCTCTATGAACGCGCGTGGGCGACGATGAATGTCAGCGGCAAGGATCTGCGCTGGCGCATCGAACATTCACAACATATTGATCCTGTTGATGTTCCCCGGTTCGGAAAGCTGGGCGTAATAGCAGCAGTCCAGGCCATCCACGGCACGTCGGATGGGCCATGGATTCCGACCCGGCTGGGCGACGAGCGCGCGAAAAGTACGTCACAACCGTGGCGTGATCTTTTCAATACCGGGGCGATCATCACGAACGGAACCGATGTTCCGGTTGAGCCGATCGATGCGATCTCCTCGTACTACGCCTCTGTCTCGCGAATGATGGTGAACGGCGAAAGATTTTATCCCGAACATGCAATGACCCGGGAAGAGGCGCTGCAGACCTACACGATCAATAACGCGTATGCCGCATTCGAGGAGAACGTAAAAGGTTCTCTGACACCGGGCAAGTACGCCGACATCACAGTGCTTTCGCAGGACCTTCTGACGGTCGAGGAAGATCGGCTACCCAACACGGCCGTGGAATTAACGATTGTTGGTGGCGAAGTAAAATACAAGCGAGGAATGTAATGGCGGACTTCGACAAACTGATGCAGGACCTGAAGCAGACGCGTGACGAGATGCGATTACAGATTCACCTGGCATCAAAGGAAGCTAAAGAGGAATGGGACGAGCTGGAAGAGAAGATGGATGATTTCTCTGCACGGGCGAAGAAGTTCTCGAATGATGCCGGGCTCAAGGAAACCGGCGAGGGCCTCGGCGAGGCGCTTGGCAAGGTCGGTCACGAACTGAAGAAAGGTTACGAGCGCCTGCGAAAAGCGATGAAGGACTAGCCGTTTCTCTCATCCGGCTGGTGTCCCGTTCTGGAAAACCGGCTTGACGCCGAAAAATGATCTGCCAGGGAGCGTCTGACCGTGCTCACGCACAGGTATACTCCACACCACGGATTTTTGTGGGGGACAGGGATTGAGCCAGTTTCTTGACGAGCTGAAACGTCGGAATGTCATTCGGGTCACCGTCGCGTACCTGATCGCCGGCTGGCTCGTGTTACAGATCGCCGACTTCGTGCTCGAAAACATTGGTGCGCCCGACTGGATCATGCAGGTCTTCCTGCTGATCTTCGCCCTGGGCCTGCCGATCGTGCTGATCTTTTCCTGGGCCTATGAAATTACCCCGGACGGCCTGAAACGCGAGCACGAGGTTGACCGTAGCCAGTCGATCACGGCGGAGACCGGCCGAAAGCTCAATCAGGTCACCATCGGCATGGTCATCGTGCTTCTGGCGGTTATCGTTCTCGAGCGAACGCTTTATTCTGATGCCCCGAATTCCGTTGAATTGACGGCGACAGCCGATACCGATAAGTCAATTGCGGTGCTGGCATTTGACGACTTGTCTCCTGATGGCGACCAGGCTTACTTCGCCGAGGGCTTGTCTGAGGAGCTGCTGAATGTCCTTGCCCAGATCGATGAACTGAAAGTTGCGGGAAGGACGTCTTCGTTCGCATTCAAGGGCCAGAACAAGGACCTGCGGGAAATCGGCGAGGTTTTGAATGTTGCCCATATACTCGAGGGGTCAGTCAGAAAATCCGGGGATCGCATCCGGGTTACGGCCCAGTTGATCAAGGCAAGCGACGGCTTCCACCTTTTTTCGGAAACCTACGACCGTGACCTTACCGATGTGTTCGCGGTGCAGGATGAAATCGCAAAGAGCATCAGCGCCGCGCTGCTTTCGGAGATTGTAGGCACTGAGTCGGTGCACGAGGCAACGACGACCGATCCGCTGGCGTATGAAATGTTTCTTCTTGCCCGGCAGCGCATTCATACCAGGGACGCCGGCGGTATGCGCGAAGCCTCCACCATGCTTGATCGCGCTCTGGAGATTGCGCCGGGCTACGCGCCGGCCTATGCGCAGAAGGCGCTGGTAACCTATTTGCTTTCCGATTCGACAGGCGCTTATGGCAACACGCCCGAAGCACTTGCAGTTCCACTTGCCTTGTCACTGGTTGAAAAAGCACTGGCGCTGGACGATCAGCTGGCAGAAGCCTACGCCGTAAAGGGCTTGCTGCTCGATCATCGCAGGGAAACGCAGAAAGAAGCTGAAGTCGCGTTACGGCATGCGCTCAAGCTTAATCCGAACCTGAGTGATGCCAGCGTCTGGCTATCCTCTTTGCTTGGCAGCCTCGGCGAGGATCAGAAATCCCGCGAGTTGCTGGAGGGCGTCGTTGAAAGGGACCCGATGTTTTCGGTGGCCTTTAACAACCTGATTCAGGACTATGTCCGAACCGGTGACTTCGACCAGGCGGACACGCTGATCTCCAGGGCCTCGCAGATCGTCGGTGAAAATGACGATGTGAGCCAGGCGCTTGGCACGGTTGCCTACATGAACGGCGACAAGGCGGCGGCCCTTCGGCATCTTCAGGAAGCCTACCAGGCCAATCCTGATTCAACGATCGTAAAAGACTGGCTTGTTTTTGCGTTGCTCGATATCGGCGACTTCGAAACAGCATTCGAGATTGCCCGGCCGGAACTCCGGATGGTGGCTGCCGCGAGACTCGGCGAAGATGACGAGGTTCGGCGTTACATGGATGGCTGGGACAGCGCATCCGGAAACGCGGGCCGCGAACTGGGTTTTATCGGAGACTATCTTATTTCGCGGGGAATGTTCGATGAGTATGTTCAATTCGTAGAGCGTCACTTCGGAACCCTGGACAATCTCCTGCGCGAGTTGCCGACCGCCACCAGCTGGGGTGCCGACTATCTTGGCTCGCTCGCGTACGCGTATCTTCAACGGAACGACGAGGAAGCATTTCAGCGTTTGGTCGATGAAATGCGTGTCACCCTGGCGGCGCAGGAAGCGGTTGGCACGGACAACTGGGTTCACCTGATCAGCCAGGCTGAATTAGCTGCTTTAAATGGTGACGCAGAGGCGGCGCTGATGCAGCTTCAGGCTGCGCTGGAAAGGGGCTTTGTCGCCGCGGGCGGATTCGATTCCCCGATCCTCGATGCGCTCAGGGACGAATCAGGGTTTGTCGAAGTTGAGCGACAATTACAGAAGCGGGTGGACGAAGAGCGCGCGGCGCTTGGGATGCCACCCTTCCGGCCGATAGCCCGGACCGATCAGGCCGGTGCAAGGTAATCTGCTTTCGTTCGGGCGATACGGCGTCGTCCAGACTAGTGTGTGGCCAGTTCCGCTTCCGTCCTGAAACCGAAAACCTTTTTCAGGATAATCGCTGCCGGGCAGAAACCGGTGAACGACTGCTGAAACAGGTTCACGCCGACGAACACCGTCAGCCACATCCAGGCCGGATTTACAAAATAAGTCAGCGCGACTGATAACAGGATCATAAAGCCTGCGAACGCCTCGACTGCGTGCTCGAGAGACATCGATTTTTTCATTTGGGCTTTCTCCTTCCCGGTTAATTGCTGAACTCTGCCCGACTACGTCTTTTCCTTGAGCCGTTTGGCTCCAACCATCTTTAAAACCATCTTTTCGTAATAGGGTTCTGTTTTGGCAGCCCGAACCTTGCGCAGGAAATACTTTTCGTACGCAATTTTGGCGAGATGTACCCATTTGCCCTGTGAAGCCCAGTTGGTGTTACGCGGAGGTATCTGCGGTAACGCAACGAACGCGACGCCGGTATCGCCAAAGTCGGCGAGACACACAGCGGCCCAGCTGCCCTTCGCCGACGGCTCCTTACCGTTGATTGCATCCGTGATGTTGTGGGTGACAGCAGTAACCATCGACTCGATCATGTACCCTGTCTTAGGCGCGCCGGTTGGCACCGGTGTCGGGCCGACAGGCGGAATAGCGACGCAAACGCCAACAGCATAAATATTGTGGTATTTCGGGTTTCGCTGAAATGCGTCGATCAGGATGAAGTCACGAGGATTGGTCAGTCCCTCGATGCCCGCAATGGCAGGGACGCCCTTGAAGGCAGGCAGGATCATCGAATGTGTGAACGGAAGTTCATGCTGCTTCTTGTCCTTACCGTCTTCGTCCACTTCCGTGAAGCTGATCTTGCCTTCTGCGACATTCGTGATTTTTGCGTTGGTCGTCCAGTGTATATGCCGGTCGCGGAATTCCGATTCCATCAGGCTCTTCGTGTCACCGACGCCGTCGAGCCCAAGATGGCCAACGTAGGGCTCGGGAGTAACAAAGTGCATCTTCACCTTGTCGCGAATTTTTCGCTTCTTCAGTTCGGTGTCGAGAATAAAAATGTACTCATAGGCCGGGCCGAAGCAGGATGCACCTGGCGCGGCACCCACGACAACCGGCCCCGGGTTGGCCACCAGTTTCTCGAAATCAGCGAACGAGGTATCGGCATGGCCTGTTTTGCAGATTGACTGCGTGTAGCCGCCGTCGGGGCCGAGTCCGGGTA
>JAHEFD010000110.1 GCA_024640345.1 Woeseiaceae bacterium | reverse complement strand
TATTCAGCCAAAGGTCTGGAAACATAGAAACTGCTTCCGAAGACTCCAGTTCTCCAGGGCCGCTGAATCTACAGTCCCCCGAAGTCCTCGCTGCCGTGGATTTGGGTTCCAACAGCTTCCATATGGTCGTTGGCGAACTTCGCCACGGCCAGCTGACGATTATCGATCGACTGAAAGAAACCGTTCGTCTGTCCGAGGGGCTGAAGGATAAGGGCAAACTATCGGATGCCGCCCGACTCAGGGCGCTCGAATGCCTGTCACGATTTGGAGAAAGACTCCGTGATATGCACGCTTCCTCGGTAAGGACGGCTGGCACCAGCGCGCTCCGGCGTGCAAGTGATAGCGGCGATTTTCTCTTGCAGGCAGAAAAAGCCCTGGGCCATCCAATCGAGGTAATCTCGGGCATCGAAGAGGCGCGGCTGATCTATGCGGGCGTATCGCATAGCATGCCTCCGTACAACGGGACCCGAATCGTACTCGACATTGGTGGTGGCAGTACGGAGTTGATTCTCGGGGAGGCCGACACGCCGCGCGCGCTTGAAAGTCTGCATATGGGCTGTGTCGGCATGACCGAAGAATATTTTCCCGACGGCAAGATCAGTCGCACCCATTTCGACAGGGCGCGACTTGCTGCGAGATTGAAACTGAGGCCAGTCAAAGCGTTTTTTCGCAATGTCTCTGGCGTCGAGGCAGTTGGAACGTCCGGCACAATTATCTCGACTGAGGATGTCGCACGGGAACTTGGTGTCATCGAGTCCAACGATATCACTCCGGACAGCGTCGAGAGGCTGATCGATCGTGTGGTCGAATTCAGTCACATATCTGAACTCGTATTGCCCGGTTTGGCCGAACGGCGTGCTCAGGTCTGGCCGGGAGGACTCGCTATCCTGGTCGAGCTGTTAGAAGTACTGCGGATTGAGCGCCTGAAGGTGTCGGATGGAGCGCTGCGCGAGGGGCTCCTTTATGACCACCTGGGACGCATGCAACATGAGGACGCGCGCGAGCGCAGCGTGCAGGCGCTTGCTCATCGATACAATGTCGACCAGGTGCAGGCGGGCCGCGTGGCACAAACCGCGGTTCAACTATTGCGCCAGGCAGCCAGTGATTGGGAACTGGAGTCCGCGCTTGCAGCCAACGCTATCGACTGGGCTGCCAGGCTGCATGAGATCGGGCTCGATATTTCACACAACGGATTCGAGCGACATGGCGCCTACATTGCGGAGAATGCCGATTTGCCCGGCTTCCCGCGATCGGAGCAGAAACTTCTTGCGTGGTTGATCGCCTCGCAACGGTCGGGATTCGAAAAGGAGCGGTTGCGCAATCTGCCCTCTGCCTGGCGCGAGCGGGCGCTGAAGCTGTCGATCCTGTTGCGCCTTGCAGTTTTGCTCAACCGCAGTCGCGGGCCGCTGGACCTGTCCGGTGTCGATGCCAGTGCAGACCAAAAAATGCTGCGATTGGCGTTCCCGGTTTCATGGCTGGAAGACAATCCGTTGACAGTGGCGGATCTGGACAGGGAGCAGCGGTTCCTCGACACCATCGGTTACGAACTGAATTACTGCTAGTCGGCAGATAGCTGTGCCGGGTTGCTCAGTTTTTCGAGGAAATGCTGCTGTGCATTTACCGGTGGATCATCACCTGGCACCAGGGGTTCATAAGTTCCGTCGCTGTGCAGGACCCAGGCTTCGGTGTTGTCCGCCAGGAATAGTTCAAGGTCTGCCCACAACCGTTCTTTCAACGGTTTTTGCTTGATTGGGAAACATGTTTCGTTACGCCGGAAGAAGTTTCTTTCCATCCAGTCGGCACTTGCACAAAAGAATTCTTCCTTTCCGTCATTTCTAAAATAGTAGACACGTGAGTGTTCGAGGAACCGCCCGACGATCGAACGGACGTGAATATTCTCGGAAAATCCCGGGATACCCGGCCGCACGGAGCATACTCCACGCACAATCAAATCGATCCTGACACCGGCGGAAGATGCTTTGTATAGTCTGTCAACGATCTGAGGTTCAATCAGGGCATTCAGTTTGGCAACGATTCTGGCTTCCTTTCCGTTTTTGGCGTGTTCGATTTCGCGATCTATTTTTTCTATCAGGGAGTCGAACAGATTAAATGGAGCCGTGGTGATTTTGACGAGATTGTTTACTTCGGTAAGACTGGTCAGCTGCATGAATATCTTGTGAACGTCTTCGCCAAGGTTCTTGTTGCTGCTCATGTAGCCGTAGTCGGTATAGACGCGGCTCGTACCGCGGTGATAATTGCCTGTGCCAAGGTGCACATATCGCTGAATGCCCGATTGTTCGCGTCGCACAACCATGGACATTTTTGAGTGGGTTTTGAAGCCGACGAGCCCGTATACAACGTGCGCGCCTGCTTCCTGCAGGCGATTCGCAGATGAAATGTTCTCGGCCTCGTCAAAGCGTGCCATTAGTTCGACAACGACTGTTACTTCCTTGCCACTTCGTGCCGCTTTTACCAGGTGGTCGACAATCGGGGAGTTGGCGCCTGTTCGATACAGGGTCTGCTTGATGGCAAGGACGTCCGGATCAACGGCAGCTTCACCAAGAAAGTCAATGACCGGCGAGAATGACTGATATGGGTGTTGCAGCAGTACGTTCTGGTTTTTCAATATCTTGAAAATGCTTTCGCCGGTTTTCAGTTCATCGGGCAATCCCGGCGAGAATGGGGCATACAGTAAATCCGGTCTTTCGCTTATTTCGCAGACTTGCGCCAGCCGGTTCAGATTGACGGGTCCATCGACTGAATACATATCTGCGCGGTCAATGTGAAAATGGTCGAGCAGGAACTCACACAAGTCCTTCGGGCACTTGTCACTAATTTCGATTCGTACGGCTGCCCCGTAACGACTGGCGGCAAGCTGACCTTCCAGTGCACGAACCAGGTCCTCCACTTCCTCGTCGTCGACGTAAAGGTTGCTGTTACGTGTTACGCGAAACTGGTAGCAACCATCAACTTTCATCCCCGGAAACAATTCGGCGACATTTGCGTGAATTATCGAGGAGAGAAATACGTAGCTCACTGCGCCCGGCTCAACAAGATGTTCAGGTAGTCGTATGATTCTTGGCAACGTACGCGGGGCCTGGACGATGGCACGATGCCTCCTTCGACCGAATGCGTCTTTTCCTTTTAGTCGAACAATGAAATTCAGACTCTTGTTGAGGATCCTGGGGAATGGTCGTGAAGGGTCAAGGGTCAGGGGGGTGAGCACCGGGACGATTTCGTTCTTGTAGAAATCACCGAGCCAGTCCATTTGTTCTTTGGTCCAGTCCGAGCGGTGAATAAAGTGAATCTGCTCGGCAGCCAGAGCCGGCAAGATTACGTCGTTCAACTGGTTATATTGTTGCCTGACCAATCCGACGGTTCGGTGTCGAATTTCGTCGAGCAACGTTTGCGGCTGCATCTGATCCGGTCCCGCAGTTGGCGCGCCTATCTCGAGTCTTTGTTTCAGTCCGGCAACCCGGACTTCGAAAAACTCGTCGAGATTGGTGCAGGAAATGCAAAGAAACCTCAGTCGCTCAAGTAGCGGAACAGAGGGGTCGCTGGCCTGAGCAAGTACCCGGTAGTTGAACTCGAGCAGACTGAGCTCGCGATTGATATACCTGTCGGCGGGCGGTGTGACCTGTGCGTCCAACAGTGATTCCTTGAGATGTGGGCCGACCATTATAGCAACCGGCTGGCGTCAGGTTTGCTATGGGGTTCTCAAATAGACAGCACCGAGAATTTCTGCACGCTCTGCGCCGGTGGCGACCGGAAGGTTGCCCGGTTTTCCTTCAAGGCAGCGCTTGGCAAGCCAGGCGAATGCCGCAGCCTCCACCCAGTCCGGATGCAGGCCAAACGCATCCGTTGACGTCACCTGGGTCCCGGAAAGATAGCTTCGCAATCGCTGCATGAGATCCGTATTGTGCACCCCGCCGCCGCAGACCAGGACCTCTTCAATGTCTGGTGAATGCTGCAGAATCGAGGTTGCGATTGTCCGGGCGCTCAGTTCCGACAAAGTCGCCTGGATATCGGCTGCCGGTAAAGTCGCCTTTGATGCCGCGGCAATGCGCGACCTGACCCAGGCGCCATTGAAATACTCGAACCCGGTGCTTTTTGGTGGCGGGAGCGCGAAATAAGGATCACTCATCATTTCGATGAGCAATGGTTCCGAGACCGTACCACTTCGCGCCCAGTTTCCAGCGTCGTCGTATGGCTGGTCGAGATTGCCGCGCGTCCAGCCGTCCAGCAAAGTATTGCCGGGTCCTGTGTCAAATCCGATAACGGTCGGCGAGGACACCATCGTTACATTGGCGATTCCGCCGATGTTCAGAACCGCGCGAACTTTTTCATTGCTGCAGAATAGCCACTGATGAAACGCAGGCGTCAGCGGTGCGCCTTCTCCCCCGACAGCAATGTCACGCCTCCGAAAGTCTGCGACTGTTGTAATTCCGGTGCCCGCAACAATGATATTTGCATCGCCGATCTGCATCGTAAACGGGCGCGCCGCTCTCGGTTGATGACGAAGAGTCTGGCCGTGGCTGCCAATTGCTGCCACTGTTGCAGGATCGATGTCCGCTTTTGTAAGTAGTGCGCGGGTTGCATCTCTGAAACATTCTCCCACCCACTGATCGAGATGCCCGATCTGGTCTATCGTGCAATTGGCTGGTGTTCTCGAGGCGCGCAGTAGTTTATCTCGAAGCTCGGCAGGGTAGTCGACAGCGGCTGTCTCCAGGACCGTACATTGATGATCGCCAAATTCGACCAGCGCGGCGTCAATGCCGTCCATACTGGTGCCAGAGATCAGCCCCACGTAAAGGGACGAGGACTCTTGGGTAACGGGCATGTCAGTCAGTCAACGGACAGCGAGGCAACCTGCGTTCTCTTGTATTGCAGGAGTTCATCGAGAATTGGCTCGACGGAGGACAGGAAGTCCGCCCGGTACTCGTCGCTGATCGGGGCAGCTTGCGGCAATTTGACGGTTCGCGGATTGCGATGCACGCCGTTTAACCGGTACTCGTAATGCAAGTGATTGGCGGTGGCAAGGCCGGTTTTGCCGACATAGCCGATCGTCTGGCCCTGGACGACCCGACGATTGATTCCCGCCTTCTTGTCGAACGCTGACATGTGGGCATATAGCGTTGTGATGTTTCCGCCGTGCTGGAGGATTACGACATTACCGTAACCACTCTTCACGCCGCGGAATATCACCTTGCCATCGCCGGCAGCTTTGATAGCGGTACCTCGTGGAGCGGCATAATCGACTCCACGATGTGCTCGAATTGTATTCAGAATCGGGTGTTTTCTGTTCGGGTTGAAGCTCGAACTGATCCTCGTGAAATCTACCGGTGCGCGGACAAAGGCTTTGCGAACACTGTGACCTTCGGGAGTGAAATAATCTGAGCGGCCGCTTCCGTCAATATAACGGATCGCCTGGATTGTCCGCCCATTGTTGTTGAATTCGGCGGCAATGATTTCGCCATCGCCAACGTATTCACCCTCCTGGTAGAGCTCTTCGTACAGTATGTAGTAGTTGTCTCCCGATCGTATATCGAGAACAAAGTCGACATCCCAGGCGAATATTCCGGCCAGGTTCATCACGGTCTTGTCGGGTATGCCGGCGTCGATTGCGCTTTCAAACAACGAGCTCTCGATTCTGCCGTAAGCAAGCTTCTTCTGAACTTCTATCGGGCGGTCGATCAACTCGGCAGAAAAACCGGATTCTTCCCGTGAAACTTTCAATGCCCTGGTCAGGTCAAGTTCCCGGTATAGACTTATCAGTGAAGATTCGTCACGTTCAATCGTCAGCTCGTCTCCCGGAATAAGCTTCTTGAGGTAAGGTGCCGCATCCGGCAGCTTCAGCATCATCGCGAGATCGCCGACGCTCAAATTATTTCGACGAAAAAGGCGATCGAGCGTGTCGCCTCGTTTTACCGTGAGCAGGATACGGTCATATTCGGGTTCCAGTACCAGTGGCGGGTGAAACCCGACCGTCTGCGGGATGGACTCCGTGACAGTTTCAGACGCGAGATCCGGTATCGTTACCGGGTCATCGGAAGCGACGGCTTCCATGACCGTTGCGGCCAGTTCAGTCGGTTCATCAAATGTGCTGTCAGCAATATCCTCAATTGCCGGGGCGTTAACGCGCGGGGCCGGAACGGGCAGTTCCTCGCCCGGCGTATTCGCCTGTGACAACAGAAAAACGATACCGACAAGCGGCAGCCCCAGGCCCGCAGCGAACCAGGGCAGCGCAGCTTTCTTTTTTACCTGTTTCGCAGCAGTCGGTTTGTAATCGTAATTTATCGGGCTTGACCGACGATTCAAGTCAGCATCTCCCCATTTGCCAGACGCCGCTACTCTACATCGTGTTTTCCATAAGGTCAAAGAAATCTGTTATAACTCATAGTCTTAAGTCTGGAACATAAGCGCAAATCTTGACTGCGCCGACTCGCCGGCTAAATGTGTGACCGGTGCGTACAGAGAATGATAAAGTGCCGCTGCCTTTTTGACGGCCAATACTGGAAATGACAGAGATAAAAGAACAATTTGCCGAGCTTGCGCGTGGCACGGACGAGATCCTTCCCGACGGCGGGTTGGCGGAGAAGCTGAAACTCGGGCGTCCGCTTAACATCAAGGTGGGATTTGATCCAACTGCGCCGGACCTGCATGTGGGTCACACGGTGATCATTAACAAGATGCGGCAGTTTCAGGAGTTCGGTCACAACGTTGTCTTCCTGATCGGTGATTTTACCGGAATGATCGGTGATCCCAGTGGCAGAGACGCTACTCGGCCGCCCTTGACGCTCGAGCAGATTGAGGCCAATGCGGCCACTTATAAGGAACAGGTGTTCAAGATCCTCGATCCGGACAAGACGATCGTCGATTTCAACTCGCGCTGGCTCAACGAGCTGGGATCCCCGGGCCTGATCAAGCTGGCAGCTCGCTATACGGTAGCCCGAATGCTGGAGAGAGATGATTTCAGCAAGAGATTTGCCGCGGGCCAATCTATCTCGGTGCACGAATTCCTGTATCCACTGGCCCAGGCATACGATTCCGTGGCTTTGAAGACAGATGTCGAGATGGGCGGTACGGATCAGAAATTCAATTTGCTCGTCGGCAGGCACATACAGAACAGCTTCGGACTCGAGCAGCAAATAGTCATTACTTTGCCATTGCTTGAGGGGCTCGACGGTGTGCAAAAAATGTCCAAGTCTTACGGTAATTACATTGGCATCACCGAACCGGCAGGAGAGATGTTCGGTAAGGTGATGTCGATCTCGGACGAGCTGATGTGGCGCTATTTCGAACTGCTGAGTTTTCGTCCGCTGGCCGATATTGCGGCGCTAAAGACCGCAATGGACGAAGGCCGAAACCCGAGGGATATCAAGTTTGAGCTGGCAAACGAGATTGTCGCCCGCTTCCACGACCAGGCGGCGGCCGAGGGTGCACAGGCCGAGTTCATCGCCCGCTTCCAGAAAGGGGCCATGCCGGATGAAATCGAGGAACTCACGGTCGCCAGCAAGGACGGCGGCCTCGGTATTGCACATCTCTTGAAGGAGGCCGGATTGGTCAACAGCACCTCTGAGGCTTTTCGTATGGTCAAACAGGGGGCAGTAAAGATCGATGGCGAGAGGGTCGATGATCGTGATGTGACAGTCGCCGCCGGAACCACCCACATTTACCAGGTTGGAAAGCGAAAGTTCGCCAGGGTAACCCTGAGCTGAGGGCCTCCTGGATAGCCTGCGCAAATGCGGTAGTAGTTCTGCCGCTCATACCTCGGAGGCGATTTTCTGCACAAAAGTGTCCCCCGGGCTGATCCTTATGTCCCCGCCAGGGCGGCAGACTGTCTTTAATCTGCGCGAAAATCGTAATATCGAAAAGTTACAGCAAGAATCAGAGGCGAAACTGGCGGTTGGATTCAAGCCGCCCAGCAGGCCAGAATTGGCGATTTTCTGGGGGAAAAAGTAGATTTTCTCGCTTTTGGGGGGCTGAGCAGCCTGCGATTTTGGAGGCCGCCGAAAATAGTATTAATTAATGGTTGACCATAGAGCGTTCGCCGCTATAATGCCCCGCTGTCTGAGGGAACGGTGTCCCTTGGCCAGACCCCAAAATTAAGAATTTTTTTCGTACAGGCATCCTAGGGCTGTCAATTGAGCCCGGTTCGCCTGTATAATTGTGGGTCAGGTCGAAAAAGGGGTCAGACCCCAATTTATAAGACACCAACGACCTTGGTCACGAAGCAAGAAAACGAAAAATGGGGTTCGCCTCTTTTTTCGGATCGCTCTTTAACAATTTAATCAGATAATTTGTGTGGGGGCTTGCGTTGGACTTTGCCGAAGGCAAAATCAACGTAAGAACCAAGTTTAATTTG
>JAHEFD010000109.1 GCA_024640345.1 Woeseiaceae bacterium | reverse complement strand
CGACCTGGATATACACTCCAGGCTTCACGGCATACAGTCGTGGATGGCATTACCGGCCGACAAGGAAGAGATGGAGCCTGACTTCAGCCACTTCCCCGCGGACGACCTGCCGGACCTCGATGTCGATGGCGTCAAGGTGCGCGTAATCATCGGTGAAGCGTATGGTCACCGATCGCCGGTCCCGGCACAGTCGGCGATGCTATACCTTGAGTGCAGGTTCCCGAAAGGGTCGACACTGACGCTGCCAGATTCTTACAAGGAGTTGGGCGCATATGTTGTGACCGGGTCCGTTCGAATCGGCAGCGATGAGTTTTCTGGCGGAGTGCTGGCCGTGGCGAGTCCTGGCAAGACTGTGACCATCGAGGCGGTGGAAGATAGTCGTGTCATGATTATCGGGGGCGACAACCTCGGCAGGCGCACTATATGGTGGAACTTCGTTTCAAGTTCACGGGAACGAATGGAAAAGGCAAAGAAAGACTGGAAAGACGGAAATTTTGGCACGGTGCCCGGAGATGAAGAATTTATTCCGCTGCCGGAGAAATAACAACAAGACGCAGCTGAAATCGAGACCTGTCGCTTGATCGCAGTGACAAGCCGGCAATTACTTCAGGGGCGAATACGCGTTCCGAATAATCCTGATAGAGAATATCCCGAGCGATACGTAGACCACGAACCAGCTCATCACGAGAATCGCCTCTCCCGCAAACCAGTCGAGAGAACCATTCGCGGCTAACGTTTGGGTCGCTTCCTGGTACGGGCGAACGTAATAGGTGATTAGCAGGAACGGCATGATCAGCCCGTTGGCAATCAATATCGCTGGCGCCCAAAGCGTGGTTCGGGTCTTGTGAGCGTCGATTTCATCAGCGGGTGCCTGATGCAATTTTTCCAGGTAGCTGACTTCTTCCTGGCTTACGGTGGTGAGCTTCGATACCAGTAACGTGACGACCAGGCTCACAGTCGCGCCGATGATGACAGGATTGAGGTACGAGGGCAGCTCAATCATTCCGATGAATTCAAAAAACTTGGGCACAACGTTGAATACCAGTCCCGACAACATCCCCCAGAATGCCGCGGACTCGGTAATGTTTTTGCTCCAGATGCTCATGAGTCCAACCGGGCCCCAGGAGGAGGCAAATACTGTCGCAATGAATGTCGTCAGCCAGAAAATATTCGGGGGGAAAACCAGCGCAGCAATCAGGGCAATAGTCCCGATCACCAGCATCATCAGGCGGCTGAAGCGAAGAGTTTTTTGTTCGTCATCGCTTTTATGAATACCGATGTCGTTACTTGCGCTGAAGCCGACGAGCGACAGGAACGTTGATGCTGAGGACAATACGGCGGCCATGATACCCGCCAGCATAAGGGCGCCCAATATTTCAGGCATCATGGTTAATGATGCCCATATTGCGGCACTTTCTTCCGGCACGATATCTGCTTTGCCCAGGTTAATGATGCCGCCCATCCCGTAGACGATGACCTGGAGTAAACCTACCGCGAGGCAGGCAATGCAGGCGGCGCGCAATACCACGTGTTCATTCTTCGCCATCAGGTGGCGGCTGGACTGCCAGGGGCTGACAACGTAAACAAGAGCCCAGCTTGCATCGATCACGATCATCCAGATCAGGAAATCGGTGGGTGTCGGCCATTCGGTGCCGGGGCCGATAATGCCGTGCCAGGACAACAGGTCCGTTTTTTCCTCGACCGCCACCAGGCGCTCAATCACGCTCGACATGCCGCCGAGGTCACCAACCATGTAAATGGCAGCAGCGACGCTGGCAAATGTGAAGAGGAGGAACATCAGGGTATCGGTCAGGATGACGCCACGGGATCCGGAATACATGGTGAAGGTCGTGTAGCTCAACCAGGCAATGATGAGTCCCTGTATATAGCCGAGCTCCGTAAGCTGCGACAGCAAAATTGCGGCGCCCTGGGTCACGGCGAGAAGGTAGCCACCCAGCGCCAGGATGATGGTGATCCCGGACAATGCCTGGACGCGTGTGCTGTTGAATCGTTTGCCGAAAAAATCAGCGACTGTCGTCGCCCGGCTCCTTCTTAAGTAGCGGCCGAAGAAAATAGCGCCAATGACATATCCGACCGTTGCCGCTTGCGGGAACAACACGTATGGGCCCATTTGACCGGCATAGGAAAAGCCGGCCTCGCCGAGGAACATCGTGGAACTCATGACGCTGGCGACGAGTGTACCGACAATAATCAGGGTTGGTGCACGCCGGCCGGCAACATAATAGTCATCCAGTCGTTTTACACCTCGCCCGGCATAGTTGCCGATGGCGATATAAATAAGGATGCTGATGGCAATTGTCGTGGTATAGATATCCAAACAGGATGGCCTCGAGCTTATCAATAAGGATGGCGGATAAGGTCATCCCTCACCAATAGAATAACCTTTTCATTCATTGCTGCGACTTGCGACGTCAATTTGAGAGCATACGCATGATCGTGCCCGATGAGAATGATGCGGTCGTGGCTGCCGGCATGAACCTTGCGTAGCGACCGCTAGCGCGTGCTGAGTTGATTGTATCCGGGCGTTGACTGCATCTCCGTAAATGATTGATAGTAATTGATTTCAGGTCGATGCTTGCATGCTCAGGCATTTTCAATCAACTTATTGCATGTAACGATCAGGGTCTACGGAGTTATGCCAATGTCATATCATCGGATGAGCGTGTTAGTGATGCTCGGGCTGTCGTCATTATGTGCGCATGCCGATACGTATCCCGTCAATCCAGGAATTGATGTCATTCACTATCGATTCACCCTTGACCTGAGCGACGAAACGGGTCGATTGAACGGAACTGCGGCGATTCAGGTTAAGTTTCTTGCCGACGGAATAGATCATTTACGGCTCGATCTGACCAGCCGTTCTGAAATGAGCGGTACGGCCGGCATGACGGTGAGCACAGTTACGAATAGCGGCCACCCACTGCCGTTCCGGCACGAACACGACGTGCTTCTGATTGATTTGCCATCAGCGTCGAATGCCGGGGCGGTCCTGGATGTGGAGGTTCAGTATGCAGGCTATCCGGCAACAGGACTGCTGATCAGGGAAAACAAGTATGGCGAGCGCAGTGCTTTCAGCGACAACTGGCCCGACAAGGCCCGTAACTGGTTACCAACGGTAGACCACATTTCTGACAAAGCAACAAGCGAAATGATCGTCATTGCACCGGAGGAATGGCAGGTAGTATCAAATGGCCTGCTGGCGGAGCAGTCTGGCCTGGGTAACGGCTTGCGTCTGACTCACTGGAAACAATCGGTGCCAATCGCGCCATGGCTCTATGTCCTGGCAGCTTCCAATTTCGCCATACAATACGTAGACGAATTTGATCGCAAGTCCATCGAAACGTGGGTCTATTGGCAAGATCGTGACGCGGGCTTCTATGACTTTGCCGTCCCCACGAAACAAGTGCTGGAATTCATGTCAGCGTATGTCGGACCATTCGTGTATGAAAAGCTCGCCAACATCCAGGGGAACAGTGTCGGTGGCGGAATGGAGGCCGCGTCGGCGATCCTCTATGCGGACGACTCTGTCACAGGCGAACGTACACCACGCTGGCGCTATGTAATCGTGCATGAAATCGCCCATCAATGGTTTGGTAATTCTGTAACCGAATCGAGCTGGGACGATGTATGGCTCAGCGAAGGATTTGCTACCTATTTCTCCTACTTGTTTTTCGAGTATGCAGACGGCCATGATGCTTTCATAGCAAGCATGGCAGACACGCGCGAGAAGGTATTTGACTTTTATCAAGAAGAACCGGCCTATCGCATAGTGCATGACGATCTCGATGACATGAGCAAAGTGACGACACGCCAGATCTATAACAAAGGCGCATGGGTGCTACATATGCTGCGCAACAGGATCGGTGACGAGAATTGGTGGAAGGGAATACGGAACTACTATCGAAAATTCATGAACAGTCACGCAAGCACCGCAGATTTTCGCCGGGAAATGGAATTGGCATGCGAATGTGATCTTGGCGCGTTCCTGGATCAATGGCTCTATCAAGGTGGCAACATTGTTCTGGAGGGTGAATGGCGATACAACGATGCTGCCGAGGCGGTCGAGGTGTCTCTAAGCCAGGTGCAAGATGATGGCTTTCTTTTTTCTGCCGATGTTGAGCTTGGGGTCTTCAATCCGGGCGAGACAGTGCCAACGATCTACCGTGTTGCGATTGACGAAAACGGTGGGCGTATTTCCATCCCGATGAGCCGCGAACCGGCTAAAGTTGTAATTGACCCACGCACGGTTCTACTCGCGCAGTGGACCTTTGAAAAGGCTTCGAAATGATACGAAAAATATTTACCGTTGCGTGTACGCTCGTTCCATTGATGTCCTTCGCTGGCGGAGAATTGCGTTTTCAGGATGACTTTGTCGCCGTTGATTTCCAGGAACGGCGAAGCGCTATCTATGCGGCAATTGGCGAAAACATTGCGATCATTCAGGGTGCCGAAGACGTTGAGGGGTTTCTTGTCTTCCGGCAAAGCAACACTTTCTATTATCTCAGCGGGCTCGAAACGCCGTCTGCCTACATGGTGTTGGACGGCGTAAAGAAGGAGACGACGATCTACCTCCCGCACCGGGATGAAGAGCGTGAGCGAGTCGAAGGAAAACGTTTTTCGGCCGAAGATGGGGCGCTTGTAATGAAACTCACCGGCGTCGAGCGGGTGCGTCCAATCGAGAAAATGGGTACCGATTTCACACATGCATATCTCTGGAGACCGCCGACGCCTGCGCTGTTTACACCGTTCAGTCCTGACGAGAAGGACCGCCAGAGTCGAGACGAATTATTGAGCGGGCAAGGCAGGCATATTGCAGATCCCTGGGGTGACGGCACGTCGAGGCCGGGAAAGTTTATCCAGTTAATGCGATTACGCTACCCGCAATTCGAAATTCGTGACCTCTCGTTGATCCTGGATAACCTGCGCCTGATTAAATCCGAGAAAGAAATTAACCTTATACGCAAAGCGAGTGAAATTGCCGGAGAAGGTATCGCCGAGGCGATTCGCTCTACGAGACCCGGAGTGATGGAGTTTCAATTGGAAGCTGCAGCGCAATTCATTTTTAAAATGGCTGGTTCGCGAGGTCTTAGTTACAGCGCCATCGTTGGTGGTGGTACGAATGCCTGGATGGGGCACTATTCCGCCAATTCCGATCCGCTTGTCGCCGGCGATCTCGTGTTGATGGATGTCGCGCCCGATTATCGCTACTACACGTCCGATGTAACCCGCATGTGGCCGGTAAACGGTACCTATAACAGAGATCAACGCGATCTCTACGGGTTTATCGTGGAGTACCAAAAAAGCCTGCTGCGACATATTCGGCCAGGTGTCACGCCGGATCAGATACTGGATGAATCGGCGAATGACATGCGTAAAGTATTCGAGACAATCGAATTCTCGAAAGATATTTATCGCAATGCCGCCGCGGCGGCATTTGATTTCAAAGGTCACCTTTCACATCCGGTCGGAATGACGGTGCACGACGTAGGAAATTATCGAAATCTTAAGCTGCAACCCGGAATGGTTTTTTCAATTGACCCAATGATCTGGGTGCCGGAGGAAAAGTTGTACATCAGGATGGAAGATGTCGTGGTTGTGACGGAGGATGGTGTCGAAAACCTGTCGGATAATCTACCTGTCGAGATGGACGAGATCGAGAGATTGATCAGCGAAGTGGGCGTAATCGAAAAGATGGACCGCTGACCGCACTGGTGCGACTTGTCGTATTCTGCGCAATTGATGAACTAGACTGATCGCTGTCGCAAGTGGAGGGATAGGAGCATGCTGGACAAAACCACTCAGGATTGGAAATCGCTGGCTGCAGGCCTGGCGATCGAGGGCCGCGCATTCATCAATGGCCAATACCAGGATTCGTTATCCGGAGAAACCCGTGAAACGACCAACCCGGGTAATGGACAAAAGCTCGCTGACGTGGCGAATTGCTCTGTAGAAGATGCGGACCGGGCTGTCGAAGTCGCCCGAGCGACATTTGAGAGTGGCGTCTGGGCATCAATGTCACCTGCGGATCGAAAAATGGTTTTGGTCCGCTGGGCTGAGCTGATCGAGGACCACGCCGACGAGATTGCGTTGCTCGAGTGTCTCGATGTTGGCAAGCCGATTGCCGATACCACGGGTGTCGACGTGCCGGCCGCCGTGCGCACAATTCGCTGGAGCGGCGAGGCGATTGACAAGGTGTACGACCAGATTTCTCCGGCCCCGGCCGATTGCCTGGCGCTCATTCAAAGATTGCCGCTCGGGGTTGTCGCGGCAATCGTGCCGTGGAATTTTCCCCTTTCGACGACGGCGTGGAAACTTGCGCCTTCTTTGGCGACCGGAAACTCCGTTATCCTCAAGCCGGCATCCAATACGCCGCTTTCTGCGTTGCGTATCGCGGGCCTGGCAAGTGAAGCGGGCCTGCCGGACGGCGTGTTGCAGGTGTTGCCAGGGCCTGGTGGAAGCCTGGGCCGGCATCTCGCTCTACACGAAGACATTGACGGCCTGACGTTCACTGGTTCAACAGAGGTCGGCAAACGGCTCATGCAGTATTCCGGCGAGTCCAACCTCAAACGTACGTTCCTGGAGCTTGGCGGGAAAAGCCCGAATATTGTCTTTGCCGATGCAAACCTCGAAAAGGCGGCGATGTTTGCCGCGATTGCCGTTTTCTACAATGGTGGTCAGACCTGCACTGCCGGGACGCGACTGATTGTCGAAGAGAGTATCCGGGAACAATTTGTGGAAATGGTCGTGGCTCAAAGCAAGAACTGGATGCCGGGTGATCCGCTGGATCCCGCGACAGCGATGGGCCCCATGATTGATACGGCACAGCTCGACACCGTAGCCGGATACGTTGATATCGGACTGAAGGAAGGCGCGACAGTGGTGGCCGGCGGTTGCCAGGTGATGAAGGATACAGGCGGCAGCTACTATGAACCGACAATTCTGAATGGTGTAAGCAACGGTATGCGTGTCGCGCAGGAGGAAATCTTCGGACCCGTAATGTCAGTGATCGGATTCAAGGATGCTGCAGAGGCGGTGGCAATTGCCAATGACTCAATCTATGGCCTCGCCGGAGCCGTGTGGAGTAACAACATCAATACGGCGCATCGAGTCGCCGCGGCAGTGCGAGTTGGTACCATGGGTATCAATAACTATTTTGGCGGCGACATGACGGTGCCATTCGGCGGCTTCAAGCAAAGTGGAAACGGGCGTGACAAGTCAATGCACGCATTCGATGACTACACTGAACTGAAAACTACCTGGATTGAGTTCGACACCTAGAGAGAAAGTAATGAAACTCAGCGACCGGCATCTGGGCATGGATCGGGATATCAGTCGCAGGGATTTCCTTAGCGGCGTTAGCGTTGCTATCGGGGCGTCCCTGGTTCCGGCAACAGGATCCGCGCAGGATGTCGGCGCACAGGATATGCCGGGCTATTACCCACCCGAACTCACGGGCATGCGCGGATCACATCCGGGGGCATTCGAAACAGCACATACGGCTCGCGATGGTGCATCGTTCGATGGCGATGATACCGGTGAGCGCTATGATCTTGTCGTCGTCGGTGGCGGAATCAGCGGCCTGTCTGCTGCGCATTTTTACCGGCAGGCAAAAGGTGACAATGCCCGCATACTGATTCTCGACAACCATGATGACTTTGGCGGCCACGCGAAACGCAACGAATTCCAGATAGGCGATCGCCGCATTATCGGCTATGGCGGAACGATGTTGCTCGAAGCACCGGGCGGTTACCCGGAGATCGCGAAAGCACTGATCAGGGATCTGGGCGTTGAGACCGATCGTTTCTATCAATATTTTGACCGGGAACTTTACTCTTCCCTGGGCCTGTCTGACGGCCTCTTCTTCGACGAGGAAACTTTCGGGGCCGATCACCTGGCCGTGGGCGACATGGTCGACCCGTCAGTTTTTGAGCATTCGCCGTTGTCCGGGAAAGCCAGGGCCGACCTGGTACGTTTGTTCAAGGATGAGCGGCATTACCTGGATGACGTTCCAGCCGAACAACGTGGTGCATACCTGGAAAGTATCGACTACCAGACCTACCTCAGGGATCACGCTGGCATGCACGATGAGGTCTTGAAGGTTATGTTTTCTGCTGCGCGAGGTGTCTGGGCAGTCAATATCGACGCCTATCCCGCGCATTCAGCGTGGAGTGGCGGCTATCCGGGATTCGGTGACCTTAAGATTGGCATCGAGTCATACAACCGGGAGGATGGCCACGAAGAACCCAATATTTTTCACTTTCCGGATGGCAATGCGACAGTTGCAAGACTGCTCGTTCGGAAGTTGATCCCGGCGGTTGCAGCGGGCGATAGCATGGAAGACATTGTGACAGCCCGGTTCGACTACCGACAACTGGACAACGCGAAATCTCCGGTCCGCATTCGGCTAAGCAGTACCGTAGTCCGCGC
>JAHEFD010000108.1 GCA_024640345.1 Woeseiaceae bacterium | reverse complement strand
TCACCGTCGGTGTGTGCGCTGGGAATGTGGAAAACGTAGGCAGAATGTCCGTTCAGGTGAAATGTGACGGCGTCGTTGAATGTCAGTTCCGGAATGCCGCTTTGATCAAATGTTTCGTCAGCAAGAAGCGCTTGCCTCAGGTTGTCATGTGCGACAACGGTGGCTCCCGATCGAACGAAATTTGCGTTGGCTCCTGTGTGGTCGCTATGGGCGTGCGTGTTAATAACGAAATTGACAGGGCTTTCGGTCAATCGCTCGATTGCTGCCACAGTGGCAGCGGACACGCCGGCCAGGCCGTTATCAATCAGGACGATCCCGTCGTCGCCGGTCATCAAGCCAAGATTTCCGCCGGGGAAGCCCTGGTCGGCTTCCTCAAGCATGTAAAGCCCGGGTTCGAGTTCGGTCGATTTCCATGGCGACCCGCCATCCTGTGAAAACGAAACGGAACTCAATAACACGGCAATTATTGCCAGTAGCGAATTCTTCTTCATGAGATGCACCCCCTGATTATTGCTTTGGTGAAGATACCGCAGCCGGTCGGGACAGTCATCAATTGCGGACCTGGTTCTCAGAATCAGTGTTGCGCCAATGATGATGACAGTTTCATGAGAGCCGGATCACAGATCCACGCGCAGTCCATGCATACCTTTGTTCACATGGCAGCGACCGTCGACAACGTAATTCCGTTTCCACTTCATCGCAGGCGCGAAGTGCACGGCTGCCCGCATTGCGGCAGGCGCAACGATGTGTGGCAAATAGGCAAAATGCTCTGGGCCTATTGCGAAACGCACCAGCTCCGCTGGGTAGTTGCCGATTATGTTGGTGCGTCCCGCGCGACAATCAATCGCCGTGAAATGCGTGAGGGCCTCGAGTTCCTGGCGACGTTCATCGAAGTCTCGCGTTAAGCGAAGTCCTGTTTGTCACGCTTCCATACCATCGCAGGATCCGAAACGTCCTGACTGGCTTACGGATAGTTGAAGGCTGGTGGTCGAGCGGCCCCGGCGGCTGGTACTGACCTGCTGGAAGTGCAGCCGTCATGCCGTGCAAATAATCCAGCCTGAATTACCTGAATCGGGAGCCGAGTGCACTTTACTGCCGTTATGAATACCGAAATGTGATTCAATCATTCGCTGGTGGCAACCCAGCGGAGAAAATAGTGAAAATAATCGGGCGGTCCGGCGAATTCCTGCGAAATGCAAAACGTACGCTGACCCCATCTGACGCGGCATGGAGTGGTGCGGCGCTCAGTGTTTATCTGTTGGGTACGATAATCGTAACGCTGCTCTTTACCAGCTATTTCATTCAGGACTTCGCCTGGCAAAAACTGCCGGCCTACGTGGTATGGATCGGCCTGACCATGCTGGTCGGGGCAGGCTGTCTTCTCATCGCGGCGTTGATAATGGCGATCCCCCTCGTATACCGGGTGGCAGTGTTCCTGTTTGCGCCGTTCCTGGTGTTATTCGTATTCCCGGGCGGCCCGCCAGGCAGTATTGCCGGTGGCCTCATATTGATTCTTCTCGTATCGCTCATTGGCGCCGGCATCGCGGTGCTGCGAAAGGATGGTTTAAAACCGGCAGCGCAAAAAGTGACCCTCAGTGTCTTTGCCCTCGGCGTTGTCGGTTTTTTCGTGGGTATCTACGCCATATTCAGCGAAAAGGATCCGGTGAATCCGTTTCTTGAAGATTACGTACTTGAAGATCGAACGCTGGATTTGCCGAATCCCGGTCTGCCGGGCGACTTCGTGGTGCGTACGATTGACTACGGTAGTGGCAATGAACAGCCACGCGATATGTTTGGCAAGGATGTCGGGCTGATCGCACGTGCTGTTGATGGTTCGAAGCTGATTGACAACTGGGATGGCCTTTCCGGCTGGTTGCGAACCAGCTACTGGGGTTTCGATGCTACCGAACTGCCGCTGCAAGCGAGAGTCTGGTATCCGGACGGAGACGGGCCATTTCCACTGGTCCTGGTCGTGCACGGCAATCACGCCATGGAGGACTATTCAGATCCGGGCTATGCCTATCTCGGCGAGCTGTTCGCCAGCAGGGGCATCATCTTCGCCTCGGTCGATGAAAATTTTATCAATTCATCGGTCTCGTCTATGGTCGAAATAACTGCAGGCAGGCCGGGCCTCAAGGAGGAAAACGATGCCCGTGGCTGGCTGCTTTTACAGCACCTCGCCCAGTGGCGGGACTGGAATGCGCAGCCCGGCCACCAGTTTTACAAAAAGGTCGACATGAACCGGCTGGCGCTCATAGGTCACTCACGTGGCGGAGAGGCGGTTGGTGTTGCCGCAGCCTTTAATTCTCTGGACCGGTATCCCGACGACGCCACGCTCGATTTCGATTTCGACTTCAATCTTCGAGGAGTAATCGCCATCGCGCCCGTCTATGGGCAGTATCAACCGCGTGAGCGATACACCCCGATTCGAGACGTTAACTACTTCACGATTCATGGCGATATGGACGGCGATGTTCAGTCTTTCGAAGGCATGGCGCAATATTCGAGGGTCTCGTTCCCGGGCGACGGCTTTCATTTCAGGTCAGGGCTCTACGTGGTCGGTGCCAATCACGGGCAATTCAATACTTCGTGGGGAAACAAGGACACCGGAATATTCAGTGCGTGGGCACTCAATCTGGGCGGCATCATGAATGACGAGGCACAACGGGATGTTGCGCGTGTCTATTTCGGTGCCTTCCTCGAAGTGGTGTTGAATGACCGCAACGATTATCTGCCTGTATTCCGGGATGCACGGTTCGCCGCTGCGTGGTTGCCGAAAACTTTCTATATCAACCAGTATTCGAGTTCGTCAGAAGTGCCAATTGCGAATTTCGAGGAAGATATAGATCCTGCAACAATGACAGTTACCGGTGGTCAAATCTCAACTCAATATCTGAGTAAGTGGTTTGAGACAGGGAACGAGCTGAAATATGACGAGCTGGATACTCATTCAGCTGTCTTCGCATGGGACGAGGACTTCAGCGACGAAGTCGCGCACGTGGATTTTGTTCTTCCCGGGCGGCAATTGGCGACTGACCGCAACACGACCATCGTTATGTCGATCTCGGCTAAGGGTATTGGCACGTTGCCCGATGACTGGGAAGAAGATGAGGAAGCCGAAGAGCTCAATGATGATGAGGACGAAAAGGATCTGCCTCTCGACTGGACCATTGTAGTTACGGACACCACCGGGGTCTCGGCGTCGCTGCCATTGAGCCATGATTCGCCTCTCTATCCGCAAATAAACGCGGTGCCCGGTCGCGCCGGTTTCCTGGATTCGACAGAGCCAACCGAGGTGCTTTTTCGTCGCTTCGAATTTCCTCTCGATGATTTCGCTGTCGCCAACCCTGGTATCGACCTCGCGTCGTTGGGGAAGATAAGCTTCGTCTTTGACCGTTCGCCGAGGGGTGCGGTTATCATTGACGACCTGTCTATAACAAAAAACGCAGTGAGGAACGAGGATGAGCATTGAAAACCTGCAGTCGATCAACTGGGAAGAAATCGAACTTGAAGAAGTCAATGCGAGCATGAAGCGGCGCATCGTCACGGGTGAACTCATGACGGTCGCACGAATCTATTTCAAGGACGGCTTTACGGTGCCGATGCACAGTCACCACAATGAGCAGATAACGCAGGTTATTTCCGGCACGCTGCGATTCACCTTCGGGGAGGACCGGTCCGAAACGTTTGACGTTGGCCCGGGTGGCGTCGTCGTTATTCCTGCACACCTTCCCCATGAAGCAGTGGTGATCGGCGATGTCGAGGAAATGGATATGTGGGCTCCCCGCCGGGACGACTGGATTGATGGGACTGATGCCTACCTGAGAGGCCAGGATTAAGGCGCGTTCAGTCAGCGTTAATTTATTTTTCAGTATCCGTTAAGGCTCCTGAGCGTACTCTGCAAGCGAAACTGCAGGGAAGGCAAGATAAGGAGATCATCATGGATATCGTATATGCAGCAGAAAAGCCGAGCATCGCCAGGCTGTTTAGCGAGCGCATCAAACGCGATGTACGCCCCGAGGATCTAAGCGTTATTGAGAACCCGGACGAGACCGGAAGCTTTTACATTGGCTGGCAGGCGGATCGTTACGTGATGTCACCCGGAGGTGAGATTTCACCGGATACGCTTCGACTGGTGGAGTAATACAAAATAACTGGCGTTGAACCGAGATTTTTGCACAGCAGAAGGATTAATCTTCGTACATGCAAAAAGTCTCGGTTCGATTCCCTTCTCTGGCGCTACCCGCCATGTTGCTCATCGTCGCCTGTGGTGATGAAGATGCGGATTCGGCGTTACTCCCGGACAGTATCGAAACCACGTCAATCCCGGACGTGCAGGGCAGCGGCGATGTCAGCCCGGTTGTTGGCCAGGAAGTCTCGGTCGTCGGTATTGTAACGGGCGATTTTCAGGACGGTGACGCAGACGACACCAGGAACCTCGGTGGCTTCTACCTGCAGGCCGAGACGCCGGATAATGATCCTCTGACATCGGACGGGATCTTCATCTTCGACGGAGATGCACCGGGAATTGATGTCCGTATCGGACAGAAAGTCAGGGTTAGCGGGACAGTTTACGAGCATTTCGGCGAAACCCAGGTGTCTGCATCAATTGTGTCCCTGATCGGCAGCGGCACTTACCAGCCTGCAAAACTGGTTTTTCCTGTGTCGACCCGGTTGAACAGCGATGACCAGGCCATCGCTGATCTCGAGCGGTATGAAGGAATGCTGGTCACTATTGCCGAGCCCGGCTACGTTTCCGAGGTCTACAACCTGGAGCGTTACGGTGAGCTTTCACTATCCCATGGCGGCCGGCTTCAACAGTTCACGAACGACAACGCGCCGGATGCTGCCGCATTCGCCAGGCACCGGCAGCAGAATGCGGCCAGGACGCTGATTCTTGATGACGGCCTTTCGCTGCAGAATCCGGGCCGCTACCGTTACCTGAATCCCGGGGCGTCAAATGTCGTGGATTATTCCCTGAGGATTGGTGACCAGGTTTCCCTCGTCAGCGGTAACATTCGATACAGCCGCGGGAGTGGCGGATCGGGAACCGAAGCATACCGACTGGAGCCGACGGGTGATCCTGTATTTGTCGCAGTGAACAGGCGCCCCGTCGCGCCCCCGGATGTCGGCGGCGATGTATCTGTAGCCAGTTTCAACGCACTGAATTTCTTCACAACGGTTGATACAGGCGAGGACATCTGCGGCCCGGCTGGCGATGCCGACTGTCGCGGTGCGGACAGCAGTCGGGAATTTGAGCGGCAGAAAGCAAAAACGGCCAACGCGCTGCTCGCACTTGATGCCGACATCGTCGGCCTGATGGAACTCGAGAATAATGGTGATATTACGCTTTCGACGATCGTTACCGAGCTCAATGCGAGAGCCGGCACCGGACTATGGAATTTCATCGCGACCGGCGTAATCGGAACCGATGCGATAACGGTTGGACTGATCTATCGCACAGATGTCGTGCGACCTGCCGGGGATTTCGCGATTCTGACTGCAGCCATTGATTCCAGGTTCAATGAGCAAAAGAATCGGCCGACACTCGCTCAATCCTTCGATGTGACGGCGACCACAGGTCGATTCACCGTGGCAGTGAATCATCTGAAGTCGAAAGGGTCGGCTTGCGATGATGTGGGCGACCCGAACCTTAATGACGGCCAGGGCGAGTGCAATGGAACCAGGACGCGCGCGGCAAATGCGCTTGGCGATTGGCTGAACTCTGATCCAACGGGGAGTGGCGATACCGATATCCTTGTCATAGGTGATATGAATGCCTACCTGCAGGAAGACCCGGTGGCGGCACTCGAGAGCAAGGGATATGTGAGCCTTCTGAAAAATACCGACGGCCCGGATACTTATTCCTTCGTATTCGATGCGCAGGCTGGTGCGCTGGACCATGCCTTCGCCTCCCGAACCCTGGCGACAAAGGTAACCGGAACGGCGGAGTGGCATATCAACGCGGACGAGCCGCCTCTCATTGATTACAATCTGGACTTCGGCCGGGATGCCGGGTTGTTTGATGCTACGACGCCATTCAGAGCGTCGGATCATGACCCGGTAATCGTCGGGATAAACCCATAGCGCGGACAGAGGGAAGGACTGAAGGAAATGCAGGGGGACCTCGATCAGTATCCCGTCGCTGATTCCAGCGATTTTATTGAATCCGTGCCGGTTATCGACGTCGGTGCGGTTACCCGGGATGCGACATCGGCTGAATCACAAGCTGCGGTTGACGATATAGCGAGGGCCTGCAGGGACTGGGGGTTCTTCCAGGTCGTCAACCACAACGTTTCCGATAAGCTCATCTCGAAGACGTGGTCGCAGACGCGGCGGTTCTTCGCCGAGCCTGTGCCGGTCAAGGAAGCGGTAATGCGCAGCCGTGAAAATCCATGGGGCTATTACAATAACGAACTCACCAAGAACCAGCGGGACAAAAAGGAAGTATTCGATTATACGACCGATGGCATCGATCCGATTTACTCTGCTGAGAATCGCTGGCCATCAATGGATGCCGAATTCCGGGAGACTCTGCGTTCCTATCGCGACGCCTGTACGGAGCTGGGTCTTTCCCTGCTCGAGGCTTTCTGTGTCGGGCTCGATCTGCCGCCGGCCCACATGCACAAGGAATTCGCCGAGGACCATACCGGTTTTATTCGCCTGAATTATTACCCGGTAAAGGACCCGCTGGCGTCCTCAGGGATAACGAAATTACCGAAGGCAGACCTTGGTGTTCATCATCATACCGACGCGGGTGCGCTGACGGTCCTCCTGCAGGACGATGTGGGCGGCTTGCAGGTTTTTAAAGACGGTTTCTGGCATGACATTCCACCGGTTCCCGGTGCGTTCGTAATCAATACCGGCGACATGATGCAGGTATGGTCAAATGACTATTACCAGGCGGCAATTCATCGAGTTCTCGCGATGGACACGTCCGACCGATACAGCATCCCGTTCTTTTTTAATCCTTCGGCGTCGACCGAGGTTAGTCCATTGTCCACGGTTGTTAGCAGTGAGCGCCCATGTCGCTACCATACAATTCGCTGGTCGGAATTTCGCGGTAAACGAACAGACGGGGACTATGCGGACTACGGTCCGGAAGTTCAGATATCGCAATATCGAATCTGAAAAATGAATAACCGGGCGCCTGACCCGGATAGGGGCATCATTATGATCAAAGTCATTGCGTCAGTATTGCTGACCATCGTGGCAGCATCGGCTGCGCTTGCGGAAGACGATTTAAAGCGTTTCTCGGCGGAGGACGTATTCGAACTTGAGTATGCGAGCGTTCCGCAAATTTCGCCGGACGGAACGCAGATCATCTACGAGAGGCAAAGCAACGACATAATGACAGACAGCACCCGGTCCAATTTATGGATCATCGGTGCTGACGGTTCCGGGCACAGGCCGCTCGTATCCGGTACGAGCAGTTCATCCTCGCCGCGCTGGTCGCCCGACGGAGGGCGTATCGCCTATACGCAATCCACGGATACCGGAAACGGAATTTATGTTCGCTGGATGGATACGGGCCAGACGGCGCTCGTGGCCAACCTGCAAAAGTCAGCATCGAGCCTGACCTGGTCGCCGGACGGAAACTGGCTGGCCTTCGTCATGTCTGTGCCGACCGAGGCAGTCACCATAGCCAGGCCGCGTAAAAAGCCGGAGGGTGCGGAATGGTCGGAACCCGTCAAGGTGATCGATTCCGTCACGTATCGATGGGACGGGCAGGGATTTCTCGAGCCGGCGCGGACGCATATTTTCGTGTTGCCGGCCGACGGAGGCACACCACGGCAGCTGACCAGCGGCGATTTTGATCATGGTGGTTCCCTGTCCTGGGGAGCTGATTCCAGGCGACTTTATTTTTCATCGAATCGCGATGAAGGCTGGGAGCTGCAATCGGGAGAGTCCGATATTTACAGCGTGAATGTTGCCGATGGAGCATTGGCGCAGCTCACCGATCAGCAGGGCGGTGAATTTTCCCCCATCGTGTCACCGAACGGCCAGCACATCGCCTACATTTACGACGACAATCGCATGATTCCCTATCGCAACGAAATTCTTCACGTGATGTCGATTGACGGAGATGACGACCGGGCACTGACGTCGGATCTGGACAGTTCTGTCAGCAGCATACAGTGGTCAGGCGACCGACGAATCTATTTCAAGTATGAGCAACGTGCGGCTACAAAGGTAGCGAACGTGACGATCAACGGTGACATGACGGATGTTGCGGAAGGTCTCGGCAGCACGTCGCTAGGCCGTCCCTACACGAGTGGCGACTATTCCGTCTCACTCAATGGTGCAGTTGCCTACACGCACGGTACTGCCTGGCGGCCGGCGGATGTCGCAATTGCGGGACGACGAGGCGGGCGCGTCCTGACTGCGCTGAACGACGACCTGCTGAATAGCCGGACTCTCGGAGCCGTTACAGAAATCGTTTACGAGTCGTC
>JAHEFD010000192.1 GCA_024640345.1 Woeseiaceae bacterium | reverse complement strand
CTAGTGGTGAGTATTTGGGCTGGGAGCAGGCTGCTGCCGGTGTCACCGGAGTATGGGCGACGGACAACACTCGCGAAGCCATTTGGGATGCGATGAATCGCAAAGAAACTTTCGCGACCACCGGCCCACGCATGAAAGTTCGTTTTTTCGGTGGCTTTCAATTTAATAAAGAAGATGTAACCGGTGATTTAGCGGCAGCAGGTTACAGTAAGGGTGTGCCCATGGGCCAACACTTGCCTGCTGCGCCGGAAAATTCCCCTGCCACATTTATTGTTGCGGCAACCAAAGATCCCGACGGCGCCAATCTGGATCGCTTGCAAATTATCAAAGGTTGGGTGGATGCTGATGGTGCAACTCAGGAAAAAGTATTTGAAGTCGCTTGGTCTGGCGATCGCCAAGTTGACGCAAACGGCAAACTGCCACCGGTAGGCAACACGGTCAATTTAGAAACCGCCGAGTACAACAACAGTATTGGCGCCGCAGAATTAATGGCTGTATTCACAGATCCCGAATTTGATCCCACGCAAAAGGCGTTTTACTACGTGCGAGTACTGGAAATTCCAACACCGCGCTGGACCCTTTACGACAAAGTTCGTTTAGGCGCATCGCCTGATACCAGCGTGCCTTTAGTACATCAAGAGCGGGCCTTCAGTTCGCCCATTTGGTACAGCCCTGACTAAGTTGTTTTCGATAAAAAAATCATGAGGTCACAATGGGCAGGATTTCTTGCCCATTGTTTTTTCGGAGATGTCATTGTTACGCAAAATCCTAGCCGAACCCTTGGTTCATTTTCTCGTTTTGGGACTGGCTCTGTTTGTCGGTTATCGATTGTTATCACCCGACACCGGCTCCGAACAAAAGATCACTGTGACCGAGGGCACAGTGGCCATGTTGTCACAGCGCCACTTATCCGTGTGGCGGCGCGCACCAACGCAGTCCGAACTGAAGACGCTTGTCGATAACTACGTCAAGGACGAAATTCTCTTTCGCGAAGGCCTAAAGATGGACCTGGACCGTAGCGACCCGGTCATCCAGCGACGTGTATTACAAAAGCTCGAGGTGATCAGCGAAGAGCTATCGTCGTCTAACCCGCCGAGCGACACTGAACTTGCGGACTACTTAAATAAGAATGCTGAGCGCTATGCCAGGCCAGCGATTGTTACCTTTCGGCAAGTACTGTTCGATCCGACGCGTCATGGCGCAGAGTTAGCGGCTGAGTTCAGTACGATGTTAAGTGAACTGAACGCTGGCGGCGATCCTGCTCGTTTGGGCGACCAGTCGTTGCTGCCGGCCAAGGAGGAAGCAGCGTCATTGGACCAGGTGGCGCGTCAATTCGGCGAGGAATTTGCGCAGGCGGTCGGGGCCTTGCCAGTTGGCAGTTGGCAGGGTCCAGTGAGATCGGGATTTGGCGTTCATCTGGTATGTGTTGACGAGAAACTTGACGGCGAACCCGCAACGCTTGGCGATGTCCGCGCGGAAGTCGAGCGTGATTGGGAATATGAACGTCGTCAACGCGCCAGCGAAACTTTCTATCAGAGCTTGCGCCAGGATTACGACGTCGTGATTGAAGTCCCGCTGTCCGATGCGTCTCAGATGACGAGGGAGCCACCAACCTCCGAATCAGGTGGAGCGACCGGGCGGTGAAGATGCGTCATCTCGCTGCGTTGTTGATCGGCCTGCTGTTTGCACTGCCATTGCACGCTGACGTATTCAAGCCCGCGTATCTGCAGTTGCATCAGGTTGACAGCGACACGTTTGATGTTTTGTGGAAGGTTCCGGCGCTGGATGCCAACACCGTATTGAAAGTGAAACCGACTTTCCCCGCCGGCACGCGCGAACTCAATACACCGGTCAGCATTTTTGCCAGTGGCGCCGTTGTGCAACGCTGGCGGGTGCAAGTGTCAGGTGGCCTTGAAGGCAAGCCCATTTCTTTTGGAAATTTGCAGAACACCGGTCTCGATGTCCTGGTGCGCGTGGAACGCATTGACGGGTCGCAACAACTGGATCGTGTATTGCCGGTGTCGCCGAACTTCCTTATGAAGGCGACGCCAGGTTCGTGGGAAGTGGTCACAACTTATACGGTCCTGGGTATCGAGCACATTTTGCTGGGCTTCGACCATCTGCTTTTCGTGCTGGCGCTGCTGCTCATCGTGCGCGGTACGCGCAGACTTCTGGTGACGATTACGGCATTCACGGTGGCACACTCGATTACGTTGGCTTTGGCGACACTCGATATCGTGCGCGTACCGAGTCCGCCGGTAGAGGCAATCATCGCTCTGTCGATTGTGTTTGTGGCCGCGGAATTACTGCACCTCCGCCAAGGGCGCGAAGGGCTGACTGTACGCAAGCCATGGGTGATCGCATTTGTTTTTGGTCTATTGCATGGACTTGGTTTTGCAAGCGCGCTGGCGGAAGTGGGCTTGCCGCACAATGCGATTCCCCTGGCATTATTATTCTTTAATGTCGGCGTTGAAATTGGCCAGTTGCTATTCATTGCCGTGGCGTCGAGCG
>JAHEFD010000107.1:2341-8802 GCA_024640345.1 Woeseiaceae bacterium | reverse complement strand
GTCCGTGCGAGTCAAACTGCGGCAGCGCAGACACGTTGGTCATTCTGACAGACACACGATGGGCTACTTTTCACCAGGCCCTGTCTTCTTAGTCTGCAAGGCCGGGCAAATGACGGTATTATCCGCAGGAGGACAATAGGTGCAACAATCAAATCCAAGGGGGCATGATGAGTTCAGGCAAAAGTAGATTCACGGCGTTACTCGCTATCACAGCGGCGGCCGCAATAGTTACCGCCTGCAGCAATGACGCTGCCGACCAGGCAGACGCCGGCGCAACTGGCAATACCATGCCAGCTGCTGAAAGCGCTGCTGGCACCGCCGCTCAAACCACAGCAAGCGTTGCGAACAGTCACCCGACAGAAGCGACGCCCGAGTATGGCCGGCGATTGCTGCGTGAAACGCCCGCACTCATTGGACCGAACAATCCCGATCCGGAAATGCAATATAGCGGCAACCAGCTTGCCTGCTCGTCATGTCATCTGAATGACGGAAAAACACCGGGCACGCTATCGTTGCTGCCGACGTCAGGCAGGTACCCGAGACAGTCCAATCGCGATGGCGGCATCCGGGATCTTCGAGACCGAATCAATGGCTGCATGGAACGCAGCATGAACGGACGCATGTTACCGCGCGACAGCATAGAGATGATCGCGATGGAGGCTTACATCGACGACCTTGGCGTGCAGTATGCCGCGATGACCGAGGCAGAACGGGCGCCCGTCGAGCCACCTGCATTCATAGAACCCGATCGTGCAGCAAACGTCGAGGCAGGCCGTGCCGTTTATGAGCAACACTGTTTTGTCTGTCACGGCAACGACGGTGGCGGACTGCGAGTCGCTGAAAGTGCCGGAGGGGCCTATGTATTTCCACCGCTTTGGGGGCCAGACAGCTATAACAATGGAGCGGGCATGACACGTACTCTCACCGCGGCCAAATTCATCAAAGCCAGGATGCCATTCGGGCAGCCTATCCTGACCGATGACCAGGCCTATGACGTATCCGCGTACATCAACTCGCACGAACGTCCAACCAAAGCCAATCGCGAACTCGACTTCCCGGACAAGACGCTCAAGCCCATCGACTGTCCGTATCCGCCCTATGCAGATGATTTCCCGCAGGAACAACACATCCTCGGACCGTTTAATCCAATTCGCGAGTATTACCAAAACCTGAAAAAATAAAACCCGCCAGCTGGCGGCGCCAATGTGGCGCCGCAGCTGACGGGCGATTTACTTACCGCCTGACGAGACGTCAGTTCAGTTGGAAAGCTCCGTGCTGTTGATCGGAATCATGAGGTGAGCACCTTCAGTGCCTTCTCGCATCATCCAGGGCAAACCCTTGCCTGCCAGTGCATTATCACGCTGACTGCCTGTCGGCATACCGAGTTCCGCCGAGGTTGCGTTCGGCAACCTCATGACCCATAGCAACTTGAGACGATCGTCCTCCTCGTAAAGACGGTAACCGAGTTGGCCGAATTTTCTCGGCGCAATGGTGCCGGCCTCTTGTGCCGCCGCGACTGCTGCCTGGATATCCTCGTTCGACTTGCCTTCTGCCTTCAGTTTGGCCCGCAGGTCTTCCTCGGCAAGGTTGTCTTTGTGACCGCAGCGGGTAAATCCTGACTCTTCATCACGCGGCTGGCATACGATCATGTTGCTGCCTTCCCGTAGCGTTTTTCGCGCACCAGTCGCCTTATCGTACTCAACGACGGCGGCGCCGGCACGAAGGTCCTCCGGCAATGGCAATGTAGCCTGCGCTACTTTGTCGCTAAGGGATTTCGTATTCATTTTCTTTTCCGCGCCGCCCTTGTTCGACAAGTCTGTCCCGTTGATCGGCACCATGAGATGCGCACCCGGCGTACCTTCACGCATCATCCATGGCCGGCCCATGCCCGCCAGTGAATTGTCCCGCTGGCTTTCGAGCGACATGCCGAGTTCATCAGCCGTTGCGTTCGGCAAGAGAACGGCCCACAGCAATTGAATACGGTCATCCTTATCGTAGACCCTGTAAAACAGCGCACCAAACGGCGTCGGCTCGATCGTGCCAGCTGCTTCGGCCGCGGCAAGCGCTGCCTGTAATTCCTCACCTTCAAGCCCTTCGGCAGAAAGCTTTGCTGAAAAGTCGCGACGTCCGGCGGTCGCCTTGCCGGCACAGGACGTGAAGCCGTTGTCATCCGGTGGCATACATTCAACGTGGTTCGAACCCTCGCGCAATACTACGCGCTCACCGGCATCGTCATATTGATAAACTGTCGCTTCAGCCCGGAGGTCTTCCGGTAATGGGCGCACTGCAAGGGCAATCAATTCATCATTCGACTGGGCGTTGGCGGTCCCTACCGCACACAGCCCT
The DNA here is from genome assembly GCA_024640345.1 of Woeseiaceae bacterium. GTDB lineage: Bacteria > Pseudomonadota > Gammaproteobacteria > Steroidobacterales > Woeseiaceae > SZUA-117. The sequence continues at coordinate 6,456 of JAHEFD010000107.1, read as the reverse complement.
GCCAGTAGCCCAACTACTGCATAAGAAATCTTCATTTTATTTGTCTCCATTGGTTCTTAACCTGCCACCAGGACGCTGTAGTCATATTCCTGAGCCCGAGTAACCGCCATGACACCCGCCGATACAAAGCGGCTGCCCGGAATCGCCGATGCAACGAGTTCCTTGTAAATTTCATCTGCCTCACCATGACCCGCCCCGCTGAGGAATCCTGATATGCCTCTCGTCGCCGCGTTACAAATCACGATTTGTATACCGCGACTCTGAACGTAATCGATGGTCGCGCCCTTGTTAGACAGTCCACGACGATCAGTCGCCTGCATCAGGTTGATTTCCGGCGCTTCACCCGTCGCGGGATCGGCAAAATTCAGCATCCGATGTATGTCTTTTCCATACTTTTTCCACGCCGAATCGCCGAAACCAAACGCTGTCGAGGAATGTCGGAAACACAAGATCATGGCGTAATCGGAATCCTCACCGTCATACGCCGACTGATGCGCGTTAAGGATGTTCCTTGATAGATGCAACGCAGTAGCGCCGCCATCCGCAGTTGATGAATCAACGAATACCCGGTGCTTGCCCGGCATTTCGTCCATCCAGGTATCCAGATCGTAGCGCGCCGGCTCGAATTTCTTCCTTTTTGCCTCTGCGACGCCGGCCCCGACTGTCAAGCCTGCCGCCGCAACACCTAAACCTGTCAGCAACGATCGACGTTGCAGCAGACCCTCGTTCTTGTCTGTCATGCTTCCCCCGGCAGGCGCAATCCGCCTGACCCTGTTTTTGTGAGACGCCATTCAACTACAGCGGGACACGACCGTCAATTGCGCCTGTAACCGGTGCACCACCTTATGTCTGGTGCCGCGGTGCTAATAAGCGATCGCATAGCAGTCGCGCCGCGGATCAGCAGCCGCAATGCGATTGCCGGTGGCGGGGTCCAGCATCACCGCTGTGGCACAGCCGGATACCTTGAACGGCGGCACTACCGTGACCTCGTGTCCTCGTTCCCGCATCGACTGGATCACCGGCAGATCGAAATTGCCTTCCATATTGATTCGATTGAATCCAGTGTTGTGAGGCCAGAACGACGCCTGAAAATGCAGCGTCTGGACCCTGGGCCATTCGATCGCGCTGTGGAGATTGGGGTACCAGTCGTCCCTGAACAGAACGATGTTGAGGAATGCCTGCAATATGGTCTGTTCCTGGTTATCGCCACCAGGGGTACCCAGAGCAAGCAGCGGCTTTCCGTCCTGCAGGATAATGGTTGGCGTCAGGGTATAACGGGGCCGTGACCGTGGTCGTAACTGGGCGGCTTTGGTCTTGTCCAGCCAGAACTGCTCACCACGCACGCTCATACCAACTCCCGTATCGCCCAGGATCACCGCTCCGCCGATCCAGCCACCACTCGGGGTACTGTCAAAAACATTCCCCTGCTCATCGATAATCGCGATGTGCGAAGTATCTTTCAGGGACTCCGGGTGATCGGTCAAATTCGCCGCAAGTGTTGCAATTGCGTGATCTCCACCGGCGATCCAGTAAGGCCAGGAGTCTACCGATGAATCGAAAGGCAGCGGATTTCCGGCCTCGAACGTAGTTATTGCACGGGACATATCAATCTCTGACGCTCTCAGTTTTGCGTATTCTTTAGACAGCAGTCCTTCTGCCGGCACGGCAACGAAGTCCTGATCTGCGTAATACGAATCCCGGTCGGCATAAGCAAGCTTCAGCGATTCGACAATGACATGTAAGTAGTCCGCACTGTTCTGTCCCATCCCCTGGAGGTCAAAGTTCTCGAGAATATTGAGCGCCTGCAATAGTGCCGGCCCCTGGCTGTTGAACGGCTGCTTGTAAACGGCATAACCTTTATAAGTTGTTACGACAGGCTCTTCGACTCTCGCATAGAACTCCGAAAAGTCAGCCAGCTCGTATTTGGCGCCATGCCGCTGAAGAAATGCCACCATCTCTTCGGCAATATCACCTTTATAGAATCGGTCTCTTGCTGCCACGATTCCGGCCGCACGTCCTTCGGCAGCATGCGCACGCTCTGCCTGGACCATCCTGTTAAAGGTCCTGGCAAGTCCTGGCAGGCGTATGGTTTCACCCGCCTGGTAAAACGAACCGTCGGGCTTGAGCCAGTAACGCCGGTTGTCCTGCCACTTGCTGATGAAGTCGATTTCACTTTCAATCGAACGCGCCGTCCGCGGACGCAACGGAAAGCCACGCTCTGCAGCTTCCATCGCACGCTTCGCGACAGTCTCAAAACTCATCGTCCCCCAACGTTCAAGCACTGTCAGAGCGGCATGAAATGCACCGGGCACGACTGATGGATCCAGACCCTGGCCACGCAGAGTCTTTCCCTGCCGAAGATATTCATCGATATCGGCGGACGCAGGCGCCCACCCCTGGCCGTTAATCGAGGTCACCTTTGCCTCGTCCTGCGGGTAGACAAGAATCAATGCTTCGCCACCGATACCGTAGAGGTCCTGCTCGACAACGCCACCGACGAGCAGCGCCGCAACGCCGGCATCAAAGGCGTTGCCGCCCTGCTGAAGAATCTCGAGCGCTGCGGCTGTTGTCAGCGGGTGCCCCGCGGATACGCCTGCGTTGCGCCCCATGACCGGCGGACGTAACGGGCCTTGCGGGAAAACATTCGTTGCATCCGTCGCGAGCGGTTTCTGCTCCGGCGCCGCACAGGCAAGCAACGCAATTGCGAATACGATGATGGAAAATAAATTCCTGATACTGGTCCGGTTCATGAACATGTCCTGGTTCTATTTTTCAAAAGTAACCACACCGCCAACGACGGTCATGTTCACGTCGATGTTGAGCAACTCCTCCCGAGCCACCGCACGCGGATCCGCCCCCAACACCGTAAAGTCAGCGTAGTACCCAACCGCCAGTTTGCCGAGCTTATTCTCCTCAAACGCTGCAAATGCATTGCCCATGCTCATCGCCCGTAAAGCGGTATCCACATCCACGGACTGTTCCGGAAACCAGCCTCCAATCGGTGCGCCATCGAAACCGGTACGGTTAACAAGACCGTTAAGCGTCGTTCTCGGGTCGCCTGAATCCGATGCCGGGTAGTCGGTGCTCGCAGCAAACCGGGCGCCGGATTTGACCAGATCACCGATCGGCATGATCCAGGGAGCGCGTTCATCACCAACGCGATCAACTCCCCAGCGCTGATATTCGCCGATAAACACGGGTTGCATGGATGCGATCACGCCAAGTGCTGCAAACCTCGGCAGGTTGGGCGGCGAAATGATCGAAGCATGCTCAATCCGAAACCGCTCACCGGCCGGGACCTTGTTTCGCTCTATCGCGTCGAGCAGGCGCTCAACGCCAAGATCGCCGATGACGTGTCCATTCACCTGGAAGCCCGCTGCGCGCGCCGCCTGAAAAAACTCATCCAGCTCAGCATCACTCATTTGCTGCAAGCCGCTGGTTTCAGGGGCATCGCTGTAAGGCTCACTCATCTCCGCACCCCGTGCGCCCAGCGCACCGTCAACGTAGATTTTGAAGCTCCTTATCGTCAGTCGATCATCACCGAGACCGATCTCAGGCCCATTATCGAGGTAATGTGCAACCGCTTCGGCTCCATTTGCCATCGAATAAACACGCAGTGGCAATTCGCCGGCTTCAAGCAGGCTTTTAAGGATTTCGATCTGCTGCAAACTTGCGCCAGCGTCGTGAACGCCGGTTAATCCCCAGCGACGGTATTGATCGAGCGCGGTGCGAATGTAGCGCTCCTGGTATTCAACGGTATTCATGTCGGGCATGACAGCCCTTACCAGGCCCTCCGCCCGTTCAAGCAGCATCCCTGTCGCGTTACCTGCCTCGTCCCTGACAACCCGTCCACCAGGAGGATCCTGTGTGTCCTGATCGATACCGGCAATTTCGAGGGCCCGCGAATTGACCCATGCCGAATGCCCGCCTATGCGGGTGAGGAAGACAGGATGATTTCCACTCACCGAATCGATATCGTCGGCCGTGGGATACTCCGGGTTTCTGAAGAATCCCTCGTCCCACCCTCGTCCGACAATCCAGTCGCCGTCTGGTGCTGCAGCGGCCGCGGCAGCCACCGCATCGACAATCTGCTCCTTGTTCATCGCCTGCACACT
>JAHEFD010000107.1:0-2241 GCA_024640345.1 Woeseiaceae bacterium | reverse complement strand
GCATCGACAATCTGCTCCTTGTTCATCGCCTGCACACTCAGATTCGCCAGGAGCTCGCCAAGTCCGGATATGTGGACGTGTCCGTCTATCCATCCGGGAACAGCAATTCCGGGTAGCTCAATTATGCTGGTGTCATCTCCGGCAGTCAGAAGAATGGAATCGGCGCTGCCGAGCGAGGTAATCACCCCGTCTGAGACTGAAATGGCGCCTGCCTCGCTTTCCGATTCATCGAGCGTGACGAACTGCCCGACGAAGATAACGTCGGGCGATATATTCTCAGTCAGCGGCGCTTCTTCACCCGACTGGCAACCCGCGAAACCAATAAGGATGACGGCGAAGCCAACCAGACGAGTATATTGTCGTTCGATATTATTCATGCAGCCCTGCTCCAACTGTTCGGAAATGGTCGATCAATCAGCACGCAGTATAGCGAAAGTCGACTGGCTCATGCCCGGGCTCTCACCGTCAACTAGAATAGAGTCATTACGGATTCTTTTCTGGCAACAACAAGAAGGACGTACTGCTATGAATATCACGTTAACCTCTTTGTGGTTACCCATTCTGCTTTCAGGTGTCGCCGTATTTCTCGTAAGCAGCCTGATTTGGGCAGTCATCCAGTACCACAATTCGGACTGGCAAAAACTACCCGACGAAGAGTCTGCCCGATCGGCGCTAAAAGGAACCGCCGCCGGACAATACGCACTACCTTACGCCGCGGACAACAAAGCGAAACAAGACGAGGCCTGGCAGCAAAAATACCGTGAGGGTCCGGTAGCCATGCTGGTTGTCGTGCCGCATGGATCAATGGCGATGGGCAAGCAGATGGTTCAGTGGTTTGTGTATTGCCTCGCCATTTCGGTCTGCGTCGCCTACATCGCCGGCGTCACGCTGGTGCCCGGAACGGAATACCTGAAGGTCTTTCAGGTTACGAGTACGGTGGCCTTCCTGTCCTACGCCGGCGCACATGGCCTTGGCGTAATCTGGTTCGGTCACACAACGGGCCGGTTCCTTAAAGATATGTTTGACGGCCTCGTCTACGGCCTGATCACCGGCGGTTTCTTTGGCTGGCTCTGGCCATGATCAACGTAGCGGGGTCGGCGTATTTCACCGACCCCGCTCCCATTATTTCCTGAAGTCGATATCCATCTCGGCGGCCAGGTAGAAGATCGTTGCATACGCAGCGGTCAGGTAACGCATGTCCTCTGGAATGATCTTATCGAAGGTATCGTTTGGTGTATGGTGATACATAAAATAGTCATTTGAATTCTGGTTGAACCCGAGCGCCGGCATACCCGACCGACCAAGCACACTCATATCGGAATCACCGGTTGCGTCGTTCGCATCACTCCATTCAACGCCCAGCGGCGCGATCAACTTGTACATTTCCCGTACTACCGCGACTGACTCCTCTCCCACGCCGGATGTCAGCGTATTGATTCGGCCACCACCGCCATCGACTTCGGCACCCAGCAAATGTTCACTGATTTCTTCACGATGCAATTTCGCGTATTCCTGTACGCCGACAAGACCGATCTCCTCTGCACCGAACAGCAGCACCCGTATGCTGCGCCGCGGCCGCTGCTCCATCTGACCGATCAAGGCTGCCGTTGCCATCATAGAGCCGACGCCGGCTCCATCATCGATTGCCCCGGTGCCCTCTCCCCACGAATCCAGGTGTGCGCCGAGAACAAGGTATTCGTCAGACCCTTCACGTCCCGTGATCTCACCAATGACATTCGCGCCGACGACCGGCCCGGTAATCTCGGAGGTCATGTTCAATTTAATTGAGACCGGCACACCACGACCCAGCATGTTTTGCAGCAAAATCGCATCAGGCGCTGACAAAGCCGCGGCTGGAATCTTCTTTACGCCATCAACATAGCCATAACCACCGCCGGTGTGTCCATTGCGGTTGTTGTCCATACCAACCGACCGGATGATAACGGCCTCGGCACCGCGTTTTGCCGCTTCAACATGCCCCCGGCCACGCGCCCTGGTTCCCTGGCCGTATCCGGCCATCGCAGATTCACCCGGCCCCGGCACATAGTCCGCCATGCTGTAGGACACGAAGGCAATTTTTCCTTTCAGGCTGTCGCCTTCCGGCACTGCAAGCAGGTCGTCAAAGGTCGGGAACTCGACAATCTCCCCGACAAGATCGCCGCCGGTTCCGACACTGTAGCCAAGCGCTGTTATGACAAGCTTGTGCGGATACGGTGTAATGACTTCTGCGTTTGCTTCACC
>JAHEFD010000106.1 GCA_024640345.1 Woeseiaceae bacterium | reverse complement strand
ATTCCTCACAACGGCTGTCGACCGCCGAAAAAACGTCGCGTTTAATGAAGCGCGATCGCCGTGTATAGAGACTAAGTAATGGCAAGATATCTTGGACCAAAATGTAAACTGTCCCGCCGAGAAGGTACGGATCTGTTCTTAAAGAGTGGCGTAAGGCCGCTTGAATCGAAGTGCAAACTGGATGTTCCTCCAGGTGGAGCAGCGCAGCGGCGCCCGCGCCTGTCGGACTATGGTACGCAGCTCCGTGAGAAACAGAAGCTGCGCCGGATGTACGGGGTTCTGGAGCGCCAGTTCCGTAACTATTATAAGAAAGCCGCCCAGCTGAAAGGCTCGACAGGTGAGAACCTGCTGCAGTTGCTGGAAGGGCGTCTGGACAATGTTGTCTACCGCATGGGATTCGCGTCTACCCGCGCTGAAGCCCGGCAGCTCGTTAGCCACAAAGGCATCGAGGTGAACGGACGTGTGGTCAATATTCCATCAGCACAAGTGAGTGCCGGCGATGCCGTAGGCATTCGTGAAAAGGCCAAAAAGCAACTTCGAATTCAGAATGCTCTGGAAATCGCATCCCAGGTCGGTCTTCCGGATTGGGTGGATGTAGATTCGAAGAAGATGATGGGCACGTTCAAAACCTTGCCGGATCGTGAAGACATTCTTCCGGATATTAATGAAAACCTCGTCGTCGAGCTGTACTCGAAATAGTCAGGAGTTACACCAATGCAGGAATCTGTTAACGAGTTTCTGAAGCCGCGTGTTGTCAAAGTCGCGCCCGTCAATGATCTTCATGCGAAGGTTACGATTGAGCCCTTTGAGCGTGGTTACGGACATACGCTCGGCAATGCGCTGCGGCGCATTCTGCTTTCATCGATGCCGGGAGCGGCGGTCACGGAAGCAGAAATCGATGGCGTATTACATGAGTACACGAGCATCGAGGGTGTCCAGGAAGATGTTGTCGATATTCTTCTCAATCTGAAGCAAGTGGCCGTGCGCATGCACACGCGTGACACTGCCGAGCTCCGGATTTCGAAGAAAGGGCCTGGTGTGGTTACAGCCGGTGATATTCAGCTCGATCATGATGTTGAAATCATGAATCCGGATATGGTCATCGCTAACCTGACCAAGGAAGGCCAGCTGAATATGGTGCTCAAGGTTGAACGCGGTCGCGGCTATCGTGCTGCTACGCGCCGTCCCGCATTCGAAGAGCAGTCGGGACCGATTGGTCGCCTGCAGCTGGATGCGTCGTTTAGCCCCGTCAATCGAGTCACATACGATGTCGAGGCAGCGCGTGTAGAACAGCGCACCGATCTGGACAAGCTGATTATCGATATCGAGACCAACGGCACGATTGATCCGGAAGAGGCAATTCGCCGCGCGGGCAGCATTCTCAAAGATCAGCTGTCAGTCTTCGTCGACCTTCAGGGTCAGGACGAAGGCACCAATGCTGCTGCCGAGCACCAGGTTGATCCTATTTTGCTGCGTCCTGTCGATGAACTCGAATTGACGGTTCGTTCAGCGAACTGCCTGAAAGCAGAAAACATCATGTATATCGGTGACCTCGTTCAACGCACCGAAGTTGAGCTTCTCAGAACGCCCAACCTCGGCAAGAAGTCACTGACGGAGATCAAGGAAGTGCTGGAAGGGCATGGCCTTGGCCTGGGAATGCACCTTGACAATTGGCCGCCGGCAAGTCTGCGTCCGGAACACGAACTCGCAATGTAGGGAAAAGAGGTCGGATCCAATTAGAGGTCAGTCTTATTGTCATTTATGAGGAGTGCGGTTCCGAAATTGGATCCGAACCCTTTTTAGAAGGTTTGAATAATGCGTCACAGAAAATCCGGCCGAAAGCTTGGCCGCAACAGCTCACATCGAAAAGCCATGTATCGCAACATGGCAACGTCGCTGGTGCGCCATGAAACGATCAAGACCACTTTGCCAAAGGCAAAAGAGCTTCGACGTGTCGTCGAGCCGCTGATCACCCTGGCAAAGGTCGACGGAGTTGCGAATCGACGCCTTGCTTTCGATCGTTTGCGTGATAAGGAAGCTGTGGGCAAGTTATTCTCGGTTCTTGGTCCGCGTTTCAAAGCGCGCCCGGGCGGTTACCTGCGCATTTTGAAGATGGGGCCACGGCCAGGTGACGCGGCGCCAATGGCGCTCGTTCAGTTGCTTGATGCGCCGGAAGAGGTCCAAGCAGCAGAATAGTCATTCTTTAGCAATGCAGAATTAGAAAAAGCCGGGCATGAGAGTGTCCGGCTTTTTTTGTCGCAATAAAGATCATACCGCGATCTGCGGCGCAGCTTTTTTCTGTCGCGCGCAGAATGGGCAATGTCTGTTTGAATCGCCGAACATTGATCCGCCCCCCGATTGCCGGACGCCTGGACGATGCAGCGGTCGGAGCCGGCTACTCTCCAGTTCCGGCTTCCTGGTCTTACATAACGCCCGCCATGAGCGTTTCATGGGACTTCGGGCCCATATGGGCCGATAAACTGCAACGCCCGAGAGGCACAATATGTGCATTCCGGGACCTGTAAGTCCTTGAAAAGAAGTTAGAAAATCAACTATTTCCGGTCTTGTGAGCAGGCTCACAGCGACGCGCTAAGGATGGGCCTAAAGTGGCTTTGAACCTCATCGGAGATGATCCATTAGTAAAGAAGAGAATTTCGCTGATTGTGTGATCCTGGACAGGGATGCCTTCGATCCCGACGCCGTCTTCATGGAAGATATCGTCGACGACAACGTATTGCCGCGTCTGAGCCTCGCCGTCGATGGACTGACAAACCCCGGTGAGAAGAAGAAAGATTCTTTTACGATGCCGTCCGACGAAACTGCTGCGAATCAGATCATCAAGCCCTCGACAACGATGCCGGTCACCTCATTTGATCCGGAAATACTGGAAGTCTATGGGTGGGAATCGTCGATATGGCGCAAAATTCGCGGCTATCTCGGCTTCTGAACGAAGCCAGGGTTTGCATAGAAAAGGGCTCTGAAAAGAGCCCTTTTTTATGAATACCGCTTTATTGTGGCTGCATAGTGCTTCGTCTAGACTGAGACGATGAACTTGAAAGGCAAGACAGTCATCATTACCGGCGGCTCGGAAGGCGTCGGAGCAGCTGCTGCGCGGGCATTCGCTGCGGCCGGCGCCAACCTGGTGCTGGCGGCCAGGCGCAAAAAGACATTGGAAGTCATCGCCGATGAGCTTCGAAACAAGACTCGCGTCGAGATATTCACGATGGATGTTTCAGATCCCGACGCCTGTACGAACCTTTTCAAAAAAGCGCAATTCGAGTTCGGCAGTGTTCATGTGCTGGTGAATAACGCTGGCTATCACGTACGAGGACCTGTCGAAACAATCAATCCGGACGATCTTGGTCGGATGATCGACGTAAACCTGAAGGCACCCATATTGCTTTGCCGACTCGCCTTGCCGTACATACGGGAATCAGGTGGCGGGGCAATAATCAATGTCGGGTCTCTTGCCGGACGAACGCCTTTACCGGGTGCTGCGGCCTACTGCGCAAGCAAATCCGGCCTCCGTGCATTCACATTTGCCCTGGCAGATGAAATTCCTGACTCGAAAATCAAGCTCGCTGTCGTATCGCCCGGTACCATCAATACCGGATTCATCATGAATCATCTCGACGATGCTCTCGACATCAATTTTTCTCAACCGATCAGCACGGCCGAAGAAGTGGCCGAGGCAATCCTCGAACTTTGTTCGAATGCACAACGTGAAAAAAGCATGCCGGCAGGCAGCGGCTTTCTAACCATGGTGACTTACCTGTTCCCATGGATTGGCCGCGTGATGCGCCCGTTTCTTGAGCGGAAAGGCCATGCCGTCAAACGGCGTTTGCTGGCAGAAAGGCATCAGAAAAACCTCGCGGCTGGCGATTGAACTGGCACCTGGCACAAGTCAATATCGGCGTTGCGAATTTTGGCTACGAAGATCCCAGGTTCAAGGAATTCGTGGAAAATCTTGATCGCATCAATACCCTGGCCGATGAGTCTCCCGGCTTCATCTGGAGATATGTTCAGGATGACGAGCGTGAAGCGGGCAGAGACGTATTCGGTGACGATAAGTTATTGTTTAATATGTCATTATGGGCATCAAAAGAAGCGCTCATGGACTATGTCTACAAATCTGACCATGTCCATATTTTAAGAAAACGCGCCGCATGGTTCGTCAACCAGAACCAGCCGATTCTCGCTCTCTGGTGGCAGCCTGCCGGCACAAAGCCAACCGTTCTGGAGGCGAAGCATCGCCTTGAGCGGCTCGCCCAGGCCGGGCCAACCGAAGATGCGTTCACGTTCCGGCGGTTTTTTGACGCACCGGGGGGGAAGGCTGGCAACTGATGGCTGACGATCTGCAGACGATCCCGGGCATTGGTCCGAGCATGGCGAAGGATCTAAGGGACCTGGGGATGTTCAGTGTCAGTGATCTTGAAGGGCAGGATCCGGATTTGATGTACCAACGCCTTTGTCGTCTGCGGGGCGGCCACATTGACCGGTGTGTGCTTTATGTCTTCCGCTGTGCCGTCTATTTCGCGACGGAAAAGCAGCACGACTCCGAGCGGCTCAAATGGTGGAACTGGCACGACGACAAGATCTGAGTTGTCCTGCCTGCCCTCGCAAATCGTTCTCTCATGCGAATGCGTCCCGGGTGAGATTCTCGCAACCCTCGGCCAGCACTCGTACGTTGTCTTCAATCCTGATGCCGCCATAGGGCCTCAGCCAGTCAAGTTTTGACTGGTTGATCATGCGATGGCCCGGTGATCCGGCCAGGTTTTCCAGCAGCATGTCGATCACGTACAACCCCGGCTCAATCGTCAGCACCTGGTCGGCCTCGAGAATTCGCGTCAGCCTGAGAAACGGATGACCGCTCGGCGGATCAATGATCGTCCCGGTGTCGTCGCCCATGTGCCCGCCAACGTCATGCACCTGGATTCCCAGGAGGTGTCCAAGACCATGCGGGTAGAACGCAGACGTAACGTCGGAGTCAATCAACGCCTCTGGACTGCCGCTGGCAATTCCGGTCTCGTTCAATAACTCGGCGATTTTGACATGGCACAGAAGATGCAAGTCCGCGAAATCAACACCGGCCCTGACTTCCGCAACCAGCTCGAGCTGCAGCTGATCGAATCGCTTGACCAGGTCCGCGAATTCACCATCTGTTTTAGCGTAGGTACGGGTTATGTCGCTCGCATAACCATGAACTCGCCCGCCGGCATCGATCAGGAATGAACGATGCTCATCCGGCTTCACCTGCGATTGATGCTGATAGTGCAGCACGGCGCCGTTTTCATTCAGCGCGACGATGTTGCCGTACGGCAAGTCGTTTTCGGCGTGGCCGACCGCCCTGCAGTAATCCAGGTGAATATCGAACTCGGATTTGCCGGCGTTGAATGCCTTTGCCGCCGCGCGGTGCCCTTTGACGGCACGACGCGAGGCAGCCCGCATGCATTCGAGTTCGTAAGTGGTTTTCACGCCGCGCTGAAAATGAAGCAGGTTTAGCGCAGTTACCGGGTTGACCCGTTCTATGCCGAAAGCATGCGCTGCACTGTCTATTTCACCGATGAGAATGCATTTGTCTCGTTCGACGGGCAGGTGTTTTGCAACGTCATCCAGCGAATGCACGATTCGTATATCGAACTGTTCCGGCCAGAAACCCCGGGGACTCGCAGGCGGCACGTGCCAGTAGTCTTTCTCCTGGTAGTAGATCAGTACCGGCATTTCACCAGGCGAATAAACCAGGTAGCAGAAAGGCGTTTCGATGAGCGGCAACCAGCTAATAAAATGCGGGTTGGCCTTAAAGGGATAGTTGTAGTCGTCGAGGAAAACGCCTCGGGGTGCGCCTGAAAATATGACTGCATGGTTGGCGCCGGCTCGCTCGAGCGCGCGATCGTGGCGCGCCTTGAGTTCAACAACGTGTGAGGGATAGGCTGCCGCCAGGGCGGGTTCGTCGATATAGCTGCTTATTTTCATTCCGGCATCATAACGCTGCAGAGGGCATATTCAATGGAGTTTCAATCCACCGTTAATCTAGGCATCATTTACTGTTTTCCAGAGTGGATCGGAGATATGTATGAATCGCCTGGTTTCTATGCTGACGGGGCTCGTTCTTAGTATGACTGCCGCAGCACAAGGGTTTGACCGTCCCGTAGGGTTGCCACACGCCTCCCGATCGGAAGTGATAGCGGTTCACGGGATGGCAGCGACCAGCCAGCCACTGGCGACCCAGGTCGCGCTGGACATCCTCAAGGCAGGCGGCAGTGCGGTTGATGCAGCCATTGCCGCAAATGCCATGCTGGGACTTGTGGAGCCAACCGGCTGCGGGATTGGCGGCGACCTGTTCGCGATCGTCTGGGATGCTGACAAAGGAGAGCTGGCCGGGCTGAATGCCTCCGGACGTTCTCCGCAGTCGCTGACGCTGCAGCACTTCCGGGACCTGGGAATCGACAGCATTCCCTATCTTGGGCCGCTGACCGTCAGTGTGCCGGGTGCAGTCGATGGCTGGTATGAGCTGCATGAACGGTATGGGCGGTTGCCAATGTCCACATTGCTGCAACCGGCGATCGACTATGCAGAGGAAGGCTTCCCGGTTACCGCATTCATCGCAGACCTGTGGCAGGAAAACGTGCAGTCACGGGAAAAATATCCGGGCATCAAAGAGGTCTACATGCCGGGCGGCGCAGCACCCAGGACCGGTGACGTATTCAGGAATCCGAACCTGGCCAATACCTACCGCCTGATTGCCGAAGGCGGGCGGGATGCTTTTTACAAAGGAGAGATAGCGCAGAAAATCGATTCCTACATGGCCGAGCAGGGTGGTTTCCTCACGGCGGATGACCTGGCAGCGCACACATCCGAATGGGTAACGCCGATGTCGACCAATTACAGGGGTTATGACGTCTATGAACTTCCGCCAAACGGGCAGGGTATCGTCGCTTTGCAGATGCTCAATATTCTCGAGGGCTACGACATCCGCAGCATGGGTTTTGGCACGGCGGAGTATCTGCACACCCTGATCGAGGCGAAGAAGGTTGCTTACGAGGACCGTGCCAAGTTTTATGCCGATCCGGATTTCTACAATGTGCCGCTGGACATGCTTTTGTCGAAAGAATATGCGGCGAAACGGCGCGCGCTGATCTCAGAAAGCAAGGCTGCGAAAACCTACCCGGCCGGTGACGCCGTACTTGAAAAGGGTGACACCATTTACCTTACCGTTGCCGACAGCGATGGCAACATGGTGTCGTTGATCCAGTCAAATTACGGCGATCTCGGTTCAGGAATGACGCCAGAGGAACTCGGCTTCCAGCTGCAGAACCGTGGCCAGTTGTTCAGCCTCAAGGAAGGGCACGCGAATGTCTACGAGCCCGGCAAGCGTCCGTTTCATACCATTATCCCGGCATTCGTCATGAAAGACGGCAAGCCGTGGATGAGTTTCGGCGTAATGGGAGGCTCGATCCAGCCACAAGCGCATGCGCAGATCATCGTCAATATGGTCGACTTCGGCATGAACCTGCAGGAAGCGGGCGACGCAGCGAGGATGCGCCACTCCGGTTCGTCGCAGCCGACGGACGAGGTGATGACCGACGGCGGTACTGTCTATCTCGAGAGTGGCATCACGGCGAATGTCCGGGACGAACTAAGAAAGATGGGACACAAGGTCGATGACGGCCGGACCAGTATGGGTGGATACCAGGCGATACTGCGCAACGATGTACAGGGTGTTTATTACGGCGCCTCCGAATCACGCAAAGACGGCCAGGCCGCAGGATACTAATGTCCCAGGAAACCTACCTCACCGGTATCACGACGACCGGCACGCCGCATATTGGTAACTATGTTGGTGCAATCCGTCCATCAGTTGACTCAAGCAAAGACCGGTCCCGCAGAAATTTTTACTTCCTCGCCGACTATCATTCACTGGCAAAGGCGGAAGATCCCGAACGAATCCATCGTTCCGGACTGGAAGTGGCGGCGACCTGGCTGGCTTGCGGGCTTGATACTGACAATGCCGTTTTCTACAGGCAATCGGATATCCCGGAGATTCCGGAGCTGACCTGGATCCTGAACGGCGTGACAGCGAAGGGGCTGATGAACCGGGCGCATTCCTACAAAGCCCAGGTGCAGGCCAACGAGGAAAGCGGCAGCAGTGATCCCGACAAGGGCATCATCATGGCCCTGTATAACTACCCGATCCTGATGGCTGCCGACATTCTCATGTTCAAGGCCACCAAGGTGCCGGTCGGGCGTGACCAGAAACAACACATGGAAATGACGCGTGACATCGCGCAACGATTTAATCATCGATACGGCGATCTCCTCGTTATTCCTGACGCCGAAATTAACGAACATACGGCCGTGTTGTCCGGGCTCGATGGACGGAAGATGTCGAAAAGTTATGACAACATCATTCCTCTCTTCTCCGATGAGAAAAAGCTCCGCAAACTCATCATGAAAATCAAGACCAATAGCCTCGAACCTGGCGAGCCGAAGGAAACAGAAGGCTCGACACTTTTTGAAATCTACAAGGCTTTCGCAACCGAGGACGAGGTCAGGGATATTGAAAAGCGCTACGCCGACGGGATAGCCTGGGGCGAGATGAAGCAAGTGCTGTTTGAGTACATCAACGAGCACATTAAGCCTGCCCGCAATGAATACAATCGGCTTATCAATGATCCTGCCATTGTTGAGCAGGAGCTTGTCAAGGGTGCGGAGCGCGCGCGGGAGCTTTCCGTGCCGTATCTCCGGGAGATAAGGCATGCGATTGGTATCCGCAAACTCGGCTGACCTGTGAGCAAAATCAAGCTCTCTGAAAAGTTCGCGAAGTTCGACGATACCTGGTCGCCGAAACTGGTTGGAGAGCTAAAC
>JAHEFD010000105.1 GCA_024640345.1 Woeseiaceae bacterium | reverse complement strand
GATTCATCACTTGCCAGGTGCGAAAGTCGCTCTATGACCGAATACAATTGATCATAAAGTTTCTCAATCTCGATCGAGCTGTCGGCGAGTTGGCTGACCGCTTCCAGCAATTCCTTTAGCGCTGTACCCAGAGCGGTCATCGGCCCACGAAGTTGCTCGATCAGCGCAGAAAGCTCATGCCTGCCTTCGTCTCTTGGAGCATCGGCACGGAACACCCTTAACGCCGTTTGCGCTTTATCCAGTCGACGCTGAAATTCCGCTTGATTCAACGGCAGCGTGGCGCCACGCAGTTCGTCGAACAGGCGTTCCATTTCGCGGCTGCCCAGGGTGACACCAAAAAACTGCGCCGCGAGATCCGGAATCTGGTGCGCCTCATCGAGAATGATCGCCTCTGCGCCGGGAAGAAACTCGATAAAGCCTTCTTCCTTCATCGCGAGATCGGCAAGAAGCAAGTGGTGATTAACCACTACCAGGTCAGCCTGCTGTGCCGCACGCCGCGCCTTGACGACGTGGCATTGTTGATAAAGTGGGCACTGCGATCCGAGGCAGTTATCCGCGGTCGAGGTTACCAGTGGCCAGATGGCCGAGTCCTCGGCTACATCAAGCAGTTCCGCGCGGTCGCCTGCTTTCGTCCTGTGTCGCCAGCCACGCACCGAATAAAGATCGTCAACCAGGTTGCCCACGGAGGCCTGCGGCGCCACCGTATCCAGCCTGTGCAGGCAAAGATAATTGGCCCGGCCCTTCAGAAGCGCCGTGGTCACGGGTCGGCCCACTGCTTTGCCTATCAGCGGCAGATCACGATGGTATAGCTGGTCCTGCAGCGCCTTCGTACCGGTGGAAATGATGGTTTTCCGACCACTCAAAAGTGCCGGCAGAAGATAGGCGAAGGTTTTACCCGTGCCCGTGCCCGCTTCCACAACGAGCTTGCCCGACCCGGCGATAGCTTCGGCAACCGCTTCCGCCATCCACGCCTGGCCGGCCCTGGGCTGGAAACCCGGGAGGTAAGACTTCAGGGGACTATCGGGTCCAAAAAACTCGGTAAGCGAAATCACCGCCGAACTATACATTGCCGTGCAGGGGATCTGTCGCGGAATATTGCGGACAGACGTGATTATTTAATCGCGGCTGGAAGCCGCTCCCACGAACCGTAACGTTGACCGCTTACCTCGCGGCTGGAAGCCGCTCCTGTGAACCGTGACGTTGACCGATTACCTCGCGGCTGGAAGCCGCTCCTGTGAACCGTGACGTTGACCGATTACCTCGCGGCTGGAAACCGCTCCTGCGAACCGTAATGTTGACCGATTACCTCGCGGCTGGAAGCCGCTCCTGCGAACGTTGTCCGACTACCTCGCGGCTGGAAGCCGCTCCTACAAACGTTGACCGCTTATCTCGCCGCTGGAAGCCGCTCCTGCGAACCGTGACGTTGACTGATCGCCTCGCGGCTGGAAGCCGCTCCTGTGAACCGTGACGTTGACCGATTACCTCGCGGCTGGAAGCCGCTCCTGCGAATTTCACCGTGGGAGCGGCTTCCAGCCGCGATTCACCTACCTCCTGTTCGCAATGTTCCTCAGCGTGTGCTGATCGGCTTTCATCGAGATCTGGACATAGGGACCTTCGGCCGTGTAACGCGCGGCGGCAAAATCGCTATCGTGGAACCCGGCTATGTTGTAACCGACAGTGACCCACAGGTTGTCACGAACGTTGAATCCAACGTCCAGTCCGAAACCATAGTCAAAAGTTCCGGCGTCATAGGAATGATAAGCGCTTGCGTGCGTGCCCCAGTCCCATTTGGTTTTGAATCCACGACGGAAGTCGATTCCCATGAGATCCGTGTAACCGGAGAATTCCTGGGTATCGAACATTGTTTTGACTAATTTGAAAGCATATTGCAAAGACAGTTGAGTTCGGGCACTGATGCGCCTGTTCGCGTTGAAGTTATTAATCAGTCGCTGACTCTCTTCTTTCTGCAGCAAGAGCTCGGTGTTCTCAAAAACAAGGTCGATGCGATTGAGGAACGACCATCGACTGTCCGCTTTGCGCCAGGCCCAGCCGAATTTAAGATCAGCCGCCGACATATTCGTGCCACTGATATTCTCTGATGTGAACATCGTAAGCCCGGCGGACATTCCATGTCCGAGCGACGGCTCGCGATACCAGCCGGACAGCAGGGACTTCCTCTGTTCTGAGTCAGAGTTTCGGTATTCAATACGACTGTTCGCACTCCACAGGTCAGCCGTGTAAACGGCGCCTACGAATACCGCGGTAAAATCGTCGCTGAGAGAACCGGAAACCAGTTCGCGTGCCGGATCAAACTGCCTGATCGAGGCATCTGCAATCGTATTGGCCTGGTCGAGTCCGACGTCCACCACCCAACGCTCACTGAGCTGGAATCCCTGGATCAGGCCAACGTTTGAAAACAGGCGCGGTCCGTATTCGGTCTTCTCGCTGGTGACCGAGGAATTGATCTGCGCCCGGCTCCAGGGCGACGCCTTGACACCCAGCCTGCTCATCGATGTATCGAGCAAGGGGCCGCTCGCCTGCTCATACTCAGCAAACAGATCGACGCCTTGCCTGATGCGGTAGTCGGCGCCGATGACGGTCGTTGCCGGGTAGTCAACGCTTTCGGCATCGCCGCTTAGCTCAAAGCTGCCATTTGCACGAAGGGTCACGTTGCCGAATTTCTTGCTCACGCCTGCTTCCGCGAGGTTACTGTCAAGTTTCTGGCCGTCCGCGAACTTGTCAGAGGCGTGCATCAGTCCGGTCGACGCAGTGAAGCCGTCATTTTCGTACCTTAACTGCGCTTTTGCAGCATTTCGAATTGCCTCGGTTTCCAGGTTTTGCTGCCAGCTTGCTTCCCCGTCGAAGTAAAATCGCTCCGAGATCTGTGACCTGCCATCGATACCTATCTTTCGAATTCCTTTTTCCGCCGTGTTTTGCTGCCCCAGACCAAAACCCTCATCGACTTCTTTCAGGTAAGCCCGCAAATCAACTTTCTCGCCCTGGTGTTCGAGCGTTACGGATTGGGCACGACCGCTGGTTTCAACACTATTCTCCGTACGATTGCTTGAAGCTATTTCCGCCTTCAACAATGTTTCGGGATTAATCTGCCAGCGAAGGTCAACGCCGGAGAGATCTGACTCCGCGCCCTGCTGACCTTCATTGATATGGCTTACCCCAACTTCGAAAACATCATTGCTCGTTCGGACCGATGCGCGACCGCCGGCAATAATCTCTTCATTGGCGCTCGACTCACTTTCATATTCGACGACTATGAACACCGGGTTGAACGCCTGGTCACGACTTGGGACCGGCTGCTTGAAGTAAATCGTGCCGTCCAGTGTATCCAGGTTGTAATCGAGGAAACGGCTCAGGGTCGTGCTCGTCAGTATCTGTCCTGTATCAAAACGATCACGAACTTCGATTCGCAGTTGCTCACTGTTCGCAATGATCGGTGCCCTGCTGAGCCGATACAGACCGGACGTCCCGTCGCCACGAATCTCGTCGCGCACGAATGACTGGTTCGTTTCCGTAGCAAATGCCGTATAGCCGACATTCTCTCCCTGGAAACCACTCTTCAGTCCGTTGAATCGACGCTCATACCTGGCCAGGTCAGTGACTGACATGCCAGTATCGAAATCACCGAACAATGCAAAAAACTGTCGCCGCTCGAGCTTCAGGTAAAGCTTGCGCTGGCTGGGCGCATCGAATCGCTGCTCGCTCTTGTCTGCATACAACGAGTAATAGGCATTTGGATCGACCACGGTCTGAAACCTGTCCCGATTCGCGCTTCGCTCACGGTCAGAATCATAGGCAACCGTCAGAAGATACTCGCCTTTGACCTGGCCTTTGGCGAAAAACGCGACCCTGCCTTCGTCGAAATAGCCGTCATCGAAACCGGCCTCTTCTGCCGCGGTCATGTTATCTGTCAAAGTGTTGTAGCCGGCAGTGCCTTCCGCGAACCCGACCAGAATCCAGTCGCGCGGTTGTGCACTGAGCCAGGTCCGCAATTCCTGCTGTCGGCGGTTATCGAAGTTCAGCGTGATCTCGGCCTCACCTGCCTCGGTAGTCGGCTCAAGTTGAATGAGTGCGATACCGCCGGCGCCAACGCGATAGACAGGCTCACGACCACCAACGGCGACGATATCGTTTTTGCGCTCGTCCTCGACCTCCCACCAGGAACGGTACGGGGCGTTAACGCGGAACGAGCCAATCGCACCCTGTCGTGCCTGCTTGCCTGCCCGGTCATAAAGGCGCACGGCGATAACCGGCCGGGTCTTGCCGTCTGCCACGAGTACGGACATGTCGGGAACGATCTCACCCCGAACGGCAGTTCCCGAATAATTGACAACTCGCTTCAGCACCCTGGCGACAGATCCGTCGGGATTGACAACCTCGACTGTGATCTCATTGGGACCATCCACCAGGTCCACGCCTTTCCAGCGAGAAATCGCAATGGTCTGATCCGCACTCACTTCAGTGCCATCGTAATTCAGCGGATTTACGGGGCGGCCGTTCAAGGACACATCGACCTTCTGCGCCAGGCCGTGCTTGATTGAAATCTTGGTCGTAGGAATAGCAGGGTTGAAGTCCCTGCCCGGCAACAGCATCTCGACGCCCGCCTCGAGCTCGCTCATCGCGGGTTCGACCTGGGACGATGGGAGACCACTGATGTCGTCGAAAGAAACAGCGGGCCGGTTCCTCAGCGCTTCTTCTTCGGCGCCGGGAACGGCACCCTGGGTTTGGGCGATCACAACGCCAGAGGTCGCCTGGGTTACTTCAAGGAAGGACGGCTTCGTCGGGCGCTTCCCAGATAGTATCAATTCGACCCTGCGGTTGGCCTGGCGACCCGCAGCGGTAGCATTACTGTCCACCGGATCGTCTGAGCCGCGGCCCTGCACCGTAATCCTGTCCTCATCGACGTTTAGTGCGCTGGCAAGGTAATGAGCGGCCGCTAACGCGCGGGCACTCGACAGAATGTAGTTGTCGGCAAACACGGCCCGGTTGGCCGCCGAGATATCCTGGCTGTCGCTATGGCCGATAGCGGCAATATTGATATCGCGAACGCCTTCCCATCTTGCTATCAGCGATTCCAGCTGCAATCGATCATCCGGCGAAAGCTCTGCGGACAGGACGCCAAACTTCAGGTTGAGAACGTAACCCGCGTTTTCGATGACCGCCCGCTCCCGGATCATCCTTGTTTCTACGATCGGCGTTTTCTGCCCGGCTTCGATCGGAGAATCGAACTGCGCGAATGCCTTGGTAGCAAGTTCTCCGTTTGTGCTTTCGGAGATCCGCGCTTCGAAGCGAATCTCTTGCGACCAGTTTCCGAACTGCTCGGGCAAGTCGACGATTAGCGATGGTCCGACGATGCGTGGATCGCCAACGCGTTCGCCGGCGACGGTTAGTGTTCCTGGCAGATAGTTGACGCCATCAGGTAACAGGACCATGACGTCGAGGTTACGAATGCGAATATTGCCTTCGCCATTTACAGTAACGACATAGGCGACCTCTTCAGTACTGTCGGTACCGACATTTCGCATTTCTATATCGACGATGCCTTCCGCTGGAAGTTTTCGTCGCATATAAAAATCGGCTCGGGTCAGGCTGCCGGGGCTTGTCCTGACAAACTGGGAATCCACCCGGCCAGCAAACTGGGGCGCGGTATCGCAACCAATAATCTCGAAGTAGTTTGGCACGGTATCCGGGTCGATCTGCGCGACATGGGTTCCCGGTTGCAACCCCTCGAAATGAAAGCGACCGGACTCGTCTGATACCGCAAACCTGCCGTCCTCAAGATAGATCCTGATACCGGCCACGCCCTGGTCGTCGTCGAAAGTCGCCGACGAACAATACCCTTCTACGACACGGCCAATTACGGTGCTGGTCGAACGAAACAGGTCTTCAGTCAGCCTGATGCGCGCAGCCGATTCGTTGGAAACCAGGCCCGCATCGGCATAGGCAGTCGCAGTATTGACCAGTTCCTGGTTACGCTCGCCGCCAATGATCTGGACAACATAGGTGATGACGGTTCGTTCACCGGCATTCAGATCGCCGACTGTAAATTCAAGTGATCGCAAATCCGGCCCGATTACGGGATCGGTCATGCCGCCACCATCTCTCCTTGCCGAGTCCGGGACATACCGGACGCCTGGTGGTAACTGGTCGACAACCCTGACACTCGATGCTGTACCGGAGGATGCCGTATTTTCGATCGTTAGTTCGTAGCGCACGAAATCGCCAGGCGAGGCGATCGTGGTCTTCGTCGTCTTTTGCATGAACAACGCGCCATCGCGCGGGTCGACAGGAATGTCGAAATCAACGGATGGCGGGCCGCTGTGCGCAAATGATGCGGCAAAAGATGCGGGGCCGAGCGCGTAAGGCGCACCCGGCAGTAACTGCAGGTCCGGAATAGCAACGGTGGATGGAGCGGAATAAGCACCTGGCGGTGTCACGACCAGGCGATAGTTTCCAGGAGGAATAACCGGGAATCGATACTCGCCCGTGCCAAAAGTATACACCGCACCGGAACTGTCAGATGCAGTGCCACCGCTTGTTATGCTCGACGGAAAAGTGCTCGCTCCGTCGTTCCCGTACACAGTCGCGGGGAGCCCCGTGACCGCGTCGACGAGCTCTATCGATGCGCCGTCAACAGGCGAGCCCGTTGCTGATTCAAACACCACGCTCGTTGGATCCAGTCCTGCCGCAGCCTGCGCTGAATCTGTTGCGTCTGCCGGATCCGTATACGTTACGCCAACCGTGGTGTCCATTGTGCCCTGCAAAACACAGTCACCCGAAACGGAAGGACCGTTCGCAGATGTAATGTATCCCGAGAAAACACCAGTAGCCGGCCCGGTTTCCGTCAACTGTATCGTTTCGGAATCACCGGACAACGGGTGCCCGATACTGACCGTTGCGTAGTTGATTGCCGCAGCATCGACATCCTGATCTGTATCCGTCAATCGGATGAAGATAGTTTCACCGAGGTTGAACGTACTCGTCACACTGACTTCCTGTGACATGGTGGGATCAATCACTGCACCGCCGAGAATGACGGGGTCAGCCAGGGTGACGAACGCTCCACCCTGGAAACAGGCGGATGGCCCGACCGTTTCCTGGTAAGTGCCGACGCCTGTCTGAAGGACACGAGCAAACTCTACGATTGACGGACTACGAATGACCGTAGTCACAACATCAACGACATTACTCAATTCTGTAGACGGTAGCGCTGCAGAATTGAGGTAATCGAGTCGAGCCTGGTTGGAAATAATCGTGCCTGGCGGGCTCGCGAAGACTGACAAAGGCGCAAAGATTGCCAGTGTCAGCACCGCGAAAGAGCCAGTAAACAATGTAATCACACGACGCCATAAATGCCGCGGGGGAAACAGATGCTTCCCCCTGGGCATGTATTGCATACGGCTAAGCCGGGCTGTCCCTCGCGGGGCAGCCCGGGCAGGAGCGCGTATACGATCACCAAAAGCGGTGATCGTTCGCCTCAAAGCCCTGTGCAATTTCTGAAGCACCGTGATCGGGTTTATCGCCTAACCGTCAGGTTAGGGGATCGTTACCCGGTACGTGATTACCAAAGCCTCGGTCGGGACGATTGTGATTGGCAGATTGACATTACCAACCGTGAGGTCCTGACCGATCAAGGTACATCCGTCCGCTGCATTTCCATCGGCCGTGCACGCAATCGGCGCAGCACCGTTGACAATGTCAAGTCCGGTGTTACCGTTGAAAGTCGCATCGAAGGCCACGTCCGTATCGATTGCATCGGCGATCGACACGTTGTCAGCATCCGCCGCGCCACCGTTCGCAACGGTAATGACGTATTCCACGACCGCACCTGGAATCGCTTTCGGATTGGTTGTGCCATTGAACGGATCCGAAAAGACAGTCGCGACCTTGCTGACGGTCAACCCGGCCGATGCAACAGAGAAGCCGTCGCGATCAGACTCGATTCCGTCGCCCAGAGCGCCGCCTTCTGCAAATACAACTTCAACGTCGATGGTATCGGGATTGAGGATGTCATCGGTCAGATCCGTACCCAGGGTAGCGGCTACGCCAGCCTCCGCCACGGTAGCGGTGAGTTCAAGGTTGGCCACATCACCATTGACGAGTCCCTGAACCAAATCAGCATCACCGAAGACGTAGACGGTTACAGCTGTGTCGACTGCGATTTCATCACCGTATGGCAGGTCGCCCAGAACCGGGACGCCACCAGCATTACCAACCCGGATACGCAGATTGGCCATATCCTTGTCTGTATCAACCAGCGTGTTTACGGCTCCGTCTCCGGATGCCAGTTGCGTCACGACCAACCTGAAGTCCTGTGCCGAGTTACCTGCATTAGTCAGCAGGAATTCAACATAGGCATCAGTCTGGCCCGGTGACACTGGCGTATGTGCCGTGCCGACCTGGGTCAGCGAGAAATCGACCCGGTTATCAACCTTGAAGGTGGTAACCTCGCCATTATTTGCGCCAGGTACAGCATTACCGACACCTGGCGCCGACTCGATAACGTCCTGCAAGACAGTGCCTACTTCGTAGGTCACCGTTGCCAGGTTATCGACATCGGTACCCGCGGTTGTACCCGCTGCGAATGCCTGCTGTGTTAACAGCAAGACTGCGGCAGACAAACCCAGCTTCGCCAGGAAGCTGCCTTTCCGTTTAATACTACTCATCACGGTACTCCTATCACTTACAAAAAAATCGAACACCGGCATTTATTGCCGGCATGGTTGTTTCAGCAAAGAAGCCTCAAAGCCTCCTTGCCTTTTCCCCGTTCAAACAGATCGTCTGTGCGATCGATAAATCAATTCAGTCGCGCCTTGAAACGCGCCATACCCTGCGCGCCGGCTTCGAGTTCGTTTTGCATCGTC
>JAHEFD010000191.1 GCA_024640345.1 Woeseiaceae bacterium | reverse complement strand
CCTGGTGGAAACCGGCTCGAAGATGGACGAGGTTATTTACGAAGAGTTCAAGGGCACCGGCAATATGGAAGTGCACCTGGCCCGCCGGATCGCGGAGAAACGTGTTTATCCGGCCATCGATATCAATAAATCAGGCACAAGGCGCGAGGAATTGATGATCGACCAGAACCAACTGCAGAAAGTCTGGATTTTACGCAAACTTTTACACCCGATGGACGAGATACAGGCCATCGAGTTCATGCTGGACAAGTTGAAGGCCACCAAGACAAACGAAGAGTTTTTCAACTTCATGAAACGCTGAACATGAGCGCGTGAAAATCGCGCGATTTTGAATGAAAAAACGGGCTACCAGGGTAGTCCGTTTTTTTTGGTGGACTTTTGCCGGTGGGCCGCAGTACAAAGTACCCGGCTACGCATATGCTCAACCGCCATTACCGCACTCGCGCGGCATTAAAAAAAGAAACCTCTCACTGACGTGAGAGGTTCCACATCTTTCAATTTATTCGTCCGACTCCGAAGATCAGAGGTCCTTGAGCATCCTGTCGACTTCGTCGCAGGTCTTGCGAACGTCAGCAGCCGAGTGGGCAAAGGCTTGCTTTTCCTCATCGGTGAGGTCTAATTCGATAACCTTCTCGACACCATTCTTGCCGATGATCCCCGGGACGCCGACGAAAATGCCCTCAAAACCATACTCGCCATCAAGGTATGCGCACACTGGCATGATTTTACGCTTGTCGTAGATGATCGCTTCTGCCATTTCGAGCGCAGACCAGGCCGGAGACGCGAACGCCGAGCCAAATCCCAGCAACCCGACGACTTCACCACCCGCCTTGCGAGTGCGGGCTTCGATTGCCTGCAAGGTTTCGGCATCGAGGAATTTGCTGACCGGGACACCGGCAATCAGACATGAACTGCGAACCGGGACCATGGTGTCGCCGTGACCGCCCAGCACCATCGCGTTAACGTTCTCTACAGACACATTGGCTGCTTCCGCTACGAAGTAACAGTAACGCCCGGAGTCGAGCACGCCTGCCATGCCCATGAGCTTGTTCTTGGGCGGATTAAGACGCTTGTTAAGTGTGTAAACGATGGCATCCAGCGGATTGGCGATCGAAATAATGGTCGCGTCCGGGCAATTCTGCTGTATACCTTCGGCCACCTCGTTTGTAACTTTGAGATTGATCGCGAGAAGCTCTTCGCGGGTTGGAAAGGTACCATCAGGCTTTGCCTTACGCGGTACGCCCGCAGTATTGATGATGAGTTCCGCGCCTTCGATTGCAGAATAGTCCTTTGAGCCGTACACCTTGACATCGCTTCTCAGTGTCGGCAGACCTTCAGCGATATCCAGCGTCTTGCCCTTCGCCACCGACTGCTTATTGGCAACCGATTGTTTCTCCGGCGGATCATTCGGATTTACGAACGGCGCCGGATCCGTAAGACCGACCTCACGCGCCAGTCGCCGCTTGGCAATCTCCTGGACCAATACCCCACCAATGTAACCGCCACCGATGACGCCAATTTTATTGAGCATTGCAGTTCTCCTTTAAAAGTATGCGGGAGCACGACAGAACTTTCCTGAAGCGCATTTCATAACCGATCTGACCGGCTGCACCGGTAATTGTCACTGCACAGGTTGTTTTATCGAACGCTCCTTGACAGTGTAAATTTAGGTGTCGCAGATACAGTCAACCGAACTTGCCGGCAACACCCTGATTGATCTGATTTATTGTACCCCGAAATATACGCTTTAATAGACCAATCCTGCGGAGATGCGCCCGGGTTTGTACTAAACGTGACCTATGTCAATCCAGCCAGGCTCGAATGCGGTTTCAGTGATATGACCGGCATGTCTTCAGGCTGTAATTTCTTATGCGATAAGCAAGGAGAATCCACACTGAATGACGTTAATCAAGTTGTCCGGCAGCGCACGCTGGCATACTGGACAGGTGCCCGATTTTAATGACGAAAGGAGTACGCGCCATGTTGAACAAGCAAGCTGATCTGGCCGGCCCCGGAATAGGGACCTACGAAGAAGTGGCGGCAGCGTTGCCGCAGCACTATGAATCTTTGCTCACACCCATGGAAACCATGCATGCGCTCTTTGGCGTAAAACAATACATCGAAGAGAACTTGTGCAAGGAACTGGGTCTGTCGATGGTCCAGGTGCCGCTCATCGTCGACCGTGAGAGTGGCGTGAACGATATGCTGGACCGTGACGGTTCGCGCACCCCGGTCGAGTTTCCCTGCGGCCTTGGATTGGAACGGCGTCTGAACGCACAGGTGGTGCAGGCGGCCACCAAGTGGAAACGCATGGCGCTCAAAGCGTTCGGTTGCGAGTTGGGTGAAGGCATCTGCACCGATATGCGGGCGGTGCGCAAAGACTATTTTCTGGATCATGACCACAGCGCCTACGTCGACCAATGGGACTGGGAAAAAGCCATCACTGCCGAACAGCGCAACCTCGATTATTTAACGCAAACGATCAAGTCCATCTGGAGAGTCATCAAGGGTGCGGAACAATACGCCCGGCAAATGTTTCCCAAACTCGTCGATCCGCGATACCCCGAACTGCCCGAAGAACTGACATTTATCCACGCCGAGGA
>JAHEFD010000029.1 GCA_024640345.1 Woeseiaceae bacterium | reverse complement strand
TCTACGGCATTTGCATAACCATCCGAAGGAATGTGGATGCCGCCGAAGAGATCGTCGGTTTTGATCAGCGGATACCGCTCAGCGATTTCCGCCACCGAGAGAACATTTACCTCGAGATCGAATACCTTTGCCATCGACGCACTGCGTTTGAGCTCTTCGAATCGTTCCGCTGTCGCGGCAATCGAGATCGATCCACATCGCCGATAGCCGGTTGCCTGTCCTGTTTCCTCTTCGAGTTGCTGGTAGAGCTCACTCGTGTATCGGGCAAGCTTCGTCATGTTGATCGACGTGCGCAGCTGGCCAACGAGCCCCGCGGCATGCCAGGTAGTGCCACTGGTCAATTGCTGCCGTTCCAGCAATACGACATCGGACCGGCCGGCCTTCGCCAGGTGGTACGCGATCGAACAGCCAATCACGCCACCACCAATGACGATAATGCCGGTTTTCTGCGGCAAATCTGCCACTTTCCTCAGGCCCTCAATCGCGCGTTGGCCGGGTCGTAAACCGCTTCGCCAAGCACCGTTGCCGTAAGTCGTTCGCCCAGCAGGCTAACGCGCAATACTGTCCCGGGTTCAGCCAGGCGCGGCTCAACGTATCCGAAGCCGAGGCTCCTGCCCACCGCGTGACCAAATCCGCCGGAAGTCGTGACACCGGCGTATTCCTCGCCATTGAAAATCGGTTCGCCGCCACGAACTTCTGAATCTGCCGCATCGATCGCGAAATAGATGAGCTGCAGTGTGCGATTCTCACTTTGTTGCTTCAGCGTCGCGTCGCGGCCAACGAACTGCGTTTTATCCATCTTGATGAAGCGCTGCATGTCCGCATCCAGCATCGTGACTTCGTTGGTCAGCTCGGCACCCCAGCCACGATAGGCTTTTTCAATTCGCAGGCTGTTGACAGCATATAAACCGAAATCGGCAATACCGTATTGTTCTCCTGCCTTCCAGACTGCGTCATAAAGTTTTGCCAGGTCGCCGATCTCTGGATGCAATTCCCAGCCGAGTTCGCCAACGTAATTGACGCGCAGTGCTCGCACTGGCACGCCTGCAACAGCAATCTCCTTGCCAGTCAACCAACGGAACGAATCGTTGCCTAGCGCCGAGTCAGTTAACGTGCCGAGCACGTGTCGCGATTGCGGCCCCGCAAGCACCAGCACACCGCGATCGTCAGTTACGTTTTCGACACTGACCTGCTCGCCTTCATGGCGACCCTGAACCAGGTGGTCCAGGTCGCGTAATTCGGCGCCGGCGGCAGATAACACGTAAAACCTGTCTTTCGCCAGCCGCGTAATCGTGAGCTCGCCCCTTATCCGGCCCGCATCGGACAGTATGTGTGCGAGCACGATACCGCCGTCTTTCGCGGGCATCCGGTTCGCACACAGGCGATTGAGAAAGGCCTCGGCGCCCGGCCCGGTCACGTCGTACTTCGCGAACCCGGTCAGGTCGAGCACGCCGACACGTTCGCGCACAGCACGACATTCGTCGCGAACCACTTCAAAAATGTTGTTGCGACGATAGCTGTACTCTTCCCGGCGACCGTCGAGTGAAAACCACTTGGGCCGCTCCCAGCCGAACGTCTCGGTATAGACACAGCCTTTCGCCAGGAGCTTTTCGTAAAGCGGACTCGTTCGGCTCGGCCGGCCCGCCGGCAGTTCTTCACCCGGCACTGGCGTGAAATAGGTCATTCCGTAATCCTGGAAACCTTTGGCCTTCATGTAGGCGTCGTCAGCAAAGCCACCGAAGCGGCGCGGATCGAACCCTGTCATGTTTATTTCCGCATCACCGTAAAGCATCCACTGCGCAAGGTATTTTCCGCAACCGGCGCCCTGGGCGATGCCAAACGACGAACCACAGCAAAGCCAGAAATTTCTTAAGCCTGCGACGGGACCAAGGAGTGGCGGACCATCGGCGGAATGTGGAATCGCACCGTTGACGATGCGTTTGATGCCCGCTTCTTCGATGACAGGCATGCGCTCCATTGCGCGGCCGAGCCATGGCATCAGTCGCTCGAGGTCATCGGGAAATAACTCACTGTCGGATTCCCATGGCGGATAGCCATTCGGCGCCCAGGCTTCTGCCAGGTCTTTCTGCTCATAAATACCAATCAGTCCCGACTTCTGCTCCTGGCGGATATAAGCCGATGCGTATGGATCGCGCATCACCGGGATCTCCTGGTCACGCCCGGCAAACTCCGCTACCGGCCCGGTGACGATGTACTGATGTTGCATGTTCGAAATCGGCAGGTCGGTGCCAACCATTTTCGACACCTGGCGCGCAAAACAGCCTGCTGCATTCACGACGGTTTCGGCAATGACCTTGCCTTTCTCCGTCTCAACTTCCCATTCACCCGTTGGCAACGAACGAATACCGGTGACACGATTATGCTTGATGATCGTTGCACCCATATTGGTCGCACCGCGGGCCATCGCGTTGCAGAGCCCGGCGGGATCTGCATGACCGTCATCAAGTGTCCAGGCACCGGCAATAACACCCCTGGTGTCAAAAAACGGATTGAGTTTCCTGATCTCATCAACACCGATAATCTGCATGCGAAAACCGACGCTCTCGGATATTCCGTGCATGTACTGAAACCAGTCGAGATCGTCTTTCGTCAGCGCAATGCGTATTCCACCGGAAGCATGCCAGCTCACATACTGACCGGTCAGTTCCTCGAGTCGCGGATAAAGACTGTTGCTGTATGCGTGAATTTTGGCCAGGTTATAGTTACCGACGAGGCTCGGGCACTGGCCTGCTGCATGCCAGGTGGAGCCGGATGTCAGCTCACCTTTTTCGATCAACAGAACGTCTTTGCAACCCTCCTCGGCAAGATGATAGAGCAGTCCGACTCCCATGATGCCGCCGCCGACAATGACAATTTGCGCGTGCGAATTGATCGCTTTCTCCTGGTAGCGTCCGGATTGTTTTTATCTGTTCTGAAAATGGCGCCGCCGACAGGCCACGATTTACTCGAGGTCTTGTTTCAGCCCGCATCCCCGGCAATAGTCACAAAAAGGCCAATGGCTGACAAGCGACATCGGCTGGCAAAAAGGGGCCACAGCCCCTGCCAGGGGCGATCGCTGCCTGCCCGAAGCTTGCTAAGATCGGTTACGCGCCGATCAATCAACAGCAGTTCAAAAATGAAGGCGCTCTCACAGCTCCGGCAGGTATATTCGTACAGTGACTTTAAGGCAGAGGTGTATTGATGCCATTGGAAATGAACAGAGAAGTATTCATTACTTGCCCGGTAACCGGATCCGGCGGTACGCAGGACAAGTCGCCACATGTGCCGCGCAGCCCGAAGGAAATCGCAGAAAGCGCCATTGAGGCCGCCAAAGCGGGTGCCGCCGTCGTGCATTGCCATGTCAGGGACCCCCAGACCGGCGCCGCATCGCGTCGCGTCGAGTACTACCGTGAAGTCACGGAAAGAATTCGCGATTCCGCCACGGATGTCGTCATCAACCTGACCGCAGGAATGGGGGGCGACCTCGTTATCGGTTCCGCGGAAGCGCCATTACCACTTAATGACAAAGCCACCGATATGGCCGGCGCGACGGAGCGCATGGAGCACGTCGCCACATGCCTGCCGGAAATTTGCACGCTCGACTGCGGCACGATGAATTTTGCGGAAGCCGACTACGTCATGGTCAATACACCCGGCACATTGCGAGCGATGGCGGCGATCATCAAGGACCTGGGCGTGCGCGCAGAAATCGAAGCCTTCGACACCGGCCATCTCTGGCTCGCAAAACAGCTGGCACAGGAAGGGCTCATCGAGGCACCCGTGCTGGTGCAACTCTGCATGGGCATACCCTGGGGTGCGCCGGACGACCTGAATACATTCATGGCCATGGTCAACAACATGCCTGCTGACTGGCAGTTCTCTGCGTTCTCACTGGGACGCAACGAAATGCCTTTCGTGGCTGCAGCGGTACTCGCGGGCGGCAACGTGAGGGTCGGACTGGAAGACAATCTTTATCTCGAAAAAGGTGTACTGGCGACCAATGCCCAGCTCGTCGAGCGCGCTGCGAGGATAATCACGGACATGGGCGCGCGCGTGATCGGGCCTGAAGAAGTCCGCAAGAAGCTGCAACTCGAAAAACGGGCACCCCGATGACCGTCTTTGCCGGAAACGCCTCGGCGTCGCAACTTTCAGGTGCACCGTGAGCGAGACTGCCGTGAACAAACCAGTTGCTGCGATCGTCGGCGGCGGCGTAATCGGTGGCGGCTGGGCTGCCCGTTTTCTTTTGCACGGATGGCGCGTGCAAGTGCACGATCCGCATCCGAAGGCGCGCGAGCGCATCGATGAGGTTTTGGCTAATGCGCGACTTTCTTTGCCGGCGCTCGCGGATTTCCCGATGCCCGCCGAAGGCGATCTTGTATTTGCGGGCTCAATAGAAGCTGCAGTGGCAGGTGCGACATGGATACAGGAAAGTGTGCCTGAAGAACTTGCCCTGAAACATCGCGTAATTGCGGAAATCGAGAAGCATGCGCCAACGAGCGCGATCATTGGCTCGTCGACTTCAGGTTTCAAGCCCGGCGAACTTCAGGAAGGCGCCAGGCATCCCGGGCGCATTCTCGTCACCCACCCTTTTAATCCTGTCTACCTGCTGCCACTCGCTGAAGTGGTTTCCGGCGATGCCGTCGGCGCCGAGGTTCGGGACCGTGCCTGCAAGCATTTGAAATCAATCGGCATGTATCCGCTGATCGTCAGGAAAGAGATCGACGCCCATATCGCGGACCGCTTCCTCGAAGCAGTCTGGCGCGAAGCCCTCTGGCTGGTCAACGACGATATTGCAACCACGGAAGAAATCGACAACGCGATCCGTTACGGCTTCGGTCTACGTTGGGCACAAATGGGCCTTTTCGAAACTTACCGGCTCGCCGGTGGCGAGGCAGGCATGGCGCATTTCATTGCGCAGTTTGGCCCGTGCCTCCAGTGGCCCTGGACCAAACTGACGGATGTGCCGGAACTGACCGATGAACTGGTGCAAAAAATTGCGGACCAGTCAGACCGCCAGTCCGGTGCTTATTCCATTCGCGAACTGGAGCGAATTCGCGATCGCAACCTGGTCGGCATCCTGCGCGCCCTCAAAGATCGCGATTGGGGCGCCGGGGCTATTCTGAAGGCACATGACCAGGATCTCGCCGGGTCGGAAACCGCCACCCTCCCGGTTGACATCGACAGCGGCAAGCCTTTACACATGATCGACCTGTTCGTCCTCCCGGCCTGGATCGACTACAACGGACACATGACTGAATTCCGCTATGTCCAGGTTTTCAGTGATACCTGCGATCGCCTGCTACTGATGATCGGCATGGATTCAGAATACGTCGCCAGTGGCTGCAGTTACTACACGGCAGAAACGCACACGATGCAGCTCGGTGAAATCGGCGTTGACGAAAGGATCTACAGCACCGCACAGGTCCTGATGGCCGATACCAAGCGACTGCACGTTTTCTATCGCTTGCATGCAACGAACGACGACCGGGTGCTCGCCAGCACGGAAGCCATGTACCTGCACGTACACAGGGAGTCCGGAAAGGTTTGCGACGCAAGCCCCGACATTGTGGCCAATGCAAAATCCATTGCAGATGCGCACGCCGCGTTGCCGCGTCCGGAAGCGGCTGGCCGATTCGTCGGGCAAAGAAAAACGCAGCCGTGAAATAACTGATCAGAGGATCCCCAGCAAATGCATTTTGCCCTCACCGACGAACAACAGATGATCGTAGACACGGTCCGAACCTTTGTTGAAAAAGAACTTTATCCGCACGAGGCCGAAGTCGAAAAGACCGGCACGGTGCCGCGCGAGCTCGGCCAGGAAATCGCGGCAAAATGCAAAGACCTTGGTTTTTTTGCAGCCAACATCCCGACCGAATTCGAAGGTGGCGGCCTGAACCACCTCGAGTTCGCTCTACTGGAGCGGGAACTCGGGCGGGCATCGATGGCACTTACCGTCTGGTTCGGCCGTCCTTCGGGAATCCTTGTCGCATGCGAGGGCGAACAGCGCGAACGCTACCTGTTACCTGCCGTTCGCGGTGAAAAATTCGATGCGCTCGCAATGACTGAACCCGACGCCGGGTCCGACGTGCGCGGCATGAAATGTGGCGCCAAAAAGGATGGCGACGACTGGGTTATCAATGGCACCAAGCATTTTATCAGCCATGCCGACATCGCTGATTTCGCGATCGTGTTTGTCGCGACCGGCGAAGAGTCCACGCCGCGCGGCTCGAAAAAAAATATCACCTGCTTCCTCGTGGACCGCGGTACACCCGGGTTCGAAATTCGTCCCGGATATAATTCAGTATCACATCGCGGCTATCACAATTGCATCCTGTCTTTCGACAATTGCCGGGTACCGGGATCTCAGGTTCTCGGCGAGGTGCACAAGGGATTTGAACTAGCCAATTCCTGGTTGTATGCGACCCGTCTGACCGTTGCGACGATGGCGGTCGGCCGGGCGCGACGGGTATTCGACCTGGTACTTCCGTACACCACTGAACGCCGGCAATTCGGACAGCAAATCGGGAAATTCCAGGGCGTATCCTTCAAGCTGGCGGACATGATTACCGAAATCGATGCAGCCGATCTTCTGACGCTGTCGGCGGCCTGGCGCATTGACCAGAAGTTGCCGGCGAACCGCGAAATCGCCAGCGCCAA
The DNA here is from genome assembly GCA_024640345.1 of Woeseiaceae bacterium. Classification (GTDB taxonomy): domain Bacteria; phylum Pseudomonadota; class Gammaproteobacteria; order Steroidobacterales; family Woeseiaceae; genus SZUA-117. Next base: position 25,813 of record JAHEFD010000029.1, on the reverse strand, counting down.
ACTGTTTGCAACCGAGATGCTGGCGCGCGTCACCGATGAAGCCATACAGATCTACGGCGGCATGGGACTGATGAGCGATTTACCCCTGGAACGATTCTGGCGTGACGCACGCGTGGAGCGTATCTGGGACGGCACCTCTGAAATTCAGCGCCACATCATAAGCCGCGAGTTGCTTCGCCCACTGGGCGGATAACGAGCGGAACTGACGGGGAAGACGTAATGAGTAACGAGCCGATAAAGACCCGTATCGACGGACACATTCTCGAAGTCATCATCGACCGACCGAAAGCGAATGCAATTGATTTCGCGACGAGTCGCATCATGGGCGAGATTTTCGCCGACTACCGCGATAACGACAATCTTCGCGCCGCAATCATTACTGGTGGAGGCGAGAAGTTCTTCTCGGCTGGCTGGGATCTCAAAGCAGCCGCAGGAGGCGAAGCCGTTGACGGTGATTACGGGATCGGCGGATTCGGGGGCATCCAGGAGCTCGACAATTTCAACAAACCCGTGATCTGTGCAGTGAATGGCATCTGTTGCGGAGGTGGACTGGAAATCGCGCTTTGCGCCGACATCATTATTGCTGCCGAACATGCAACTTTCGCACTACCCGAAATTCGCTCCGGCACAGTGGCCGACGCCGCATCAATCAAGCTACCCAAACGCATTCCGTATCACGTTGCGATGGAGATGCTTCTTACGGGCCGCTGGATGGATGCAAATGAGGCTTATCAAAGAGGCTTCGTCAACGAAATCCTGCCAGGCGACAAGTTAATGCAACGCGCGTGGGAAATTGCCCGCCTGATCGAGTCGGGCCCGCCGCTCGTATACGCCGCCATCAAGGAAGTGGTGCGTGAAGCCGAGGATATGAAGTTCCTTGATGCGTTGAGAAAAATTACGAACAGCGAGTTTCCAACGGTCAACAAGCTCTATTCGAGCGAGGACCAGCTGGAGGGCGCACGCGCGTTTGCGGAGAAGCGTGATCCCGTCTGGAAAGGCCGCTAGGCGAGTCCTGACCAAACTATGGACAAGGGTGCCGAGCTAAAACGACTACTGTCGCCGAGAACCATCGCGATGTTTGGCGGCAACGCCGCAAGTGAAGCGATCACTCAATGCCGAACCATCGGCTACGATGGCGAGATTTGGGCGGTCAATCCGAAAAGAAGCGAATTGAATGGCGTGCGGTGCTTCGCAAGCATCGATGACCTGCCATCAACGCCTGACGCAAGTTTCGTCGCAACGCCACCGGCTGCATCGGTGGAAATCATCCGCGAGCTCGCAGCAAGTGGCGCCGGCGGCGCGGTATGTTTCGCATCCGGTTTTGCGGAGATCGGCGGTGACGGCATATTGCTGCAGAAAGAGCTGCGCTCAGCAGCCGCCAACATGCCGGTTATTGGCCCGAACTGCCATGGCTACCTTAATTACCTTGATGGCGCCGCTCTCTGGCCGGATCAACATGGTGGCCAGCGCGTTGACAGCGGCATTGCCCTGGTCACCCAAAGCGGCAATTTCGGCATCAACCTTTCGATGCAGCAGCGTGGCGCCGACCTCGCCTACATCATTACAATTGGCAACAAGACGTGCCTTGGAATACACGACTACATCGAGTACCTGATCGCCGATAAACGAGTCACCGCGATCGGCCTGCATATCGAGAGCATTGATCACGTTCACGAGTTTTCGCTTGCGGCGATCAGGGCGCTGCAAGCCGGAATTCCGATTGTCGCCATAAAGACCGGGCATTCGGCACGCGGCGCCGAAATCAACATGAGTCATACTGCGTCCCTTGCGGGCGCGGACCGTTTGTATTCCGCACTATTCCGTCGCCTCGGCATCGCCCGTTGTGAAACCGTCGCGCAATTCCTCGAAACCCTGAAGTTCGTATCGACCGTCGGCTCCCTGCGTGGCAATACGCTGGGCTCGATGAGCTGCTCTGGCGGCGAAGCCTCGCTTATCGCCGATGGTGCACACAGGGTTGGGGTCGACATGCCGGTGTTGTCGCCGAAGTCATCCGGAAAACTGCGGGATATCCTTGGACCGAAAGTGCCACTGTCGAACCCGCTGGACTATCACACCTATGCCTGGGGCGATCACGAAAAACTGAGCGCGTGCTTCTCGGCGATGCTCGAAAATCATTTCGACTGCACGATACTGGTGCTGGACTATCCGTTACCGCCGACCGCCGACACCAGCAACTGGAAAGTTGCGGAAGAAGCCCTGACCACTGCTGTTGCAGCAACCGGCCAGCATGCAGTAATCGTTTCGACACTGCCGGAGACCATGCCGCCGGATGCAAGGGTACGACTGAAAGCCGCTGGCATTACTCCGATGCAGGGGCTGGAAGAATGCCTGTTCGCCATCCGCGCGGCCGCAGATATTGGCAGGACACAGCGCGACAGCGCGAACGTATTGCCAGTACTGAAACCAGCGGTGGTCGGCGGCGAACAACAACTCCTCGACGAATGGCAGAGCAAGGCCGAGTTACGCCGGTTCGGACTGTCAACTCCGGAAGGCAGATTCTGCGTTGCCGGCGAAGCTGTTAGAGCCGCGGAGTCCCTGGGTTACCCGGTCGTCCTGAAGGCTGTGGACAAAAACCTGGTCCACAAAAGCGACGTCGGCGCAGTCGCCATCAACCTCAAAGACAGACAATCCGTTGCTGCAGCCATCGAGAAGATGGCGAAGCAATTCGACAGCTTCCTGGTAGAGAAGATGGTGATACAGGGCGTCGCCGAGCTCATTATTGGTGTCAGCCGTGACCCGGGTTTCGGAATTACGCTGCTGATCGGCGCCGGCGGCACCCTGGTCGAACTGCTGGACGACACCGTTTCACTGCTATTCCCGATCCGACGGCAGGAAATAGAAGACGCAATCAGATCACTTAAAGTAGCGCGGCTGCTTGCATCGTGGCGCGGCTCGGAAAGCGGTGATTTCGATGCGGTTGTCGACGCAGTCATGGCCGTCGCAGGGTATGCTGTTGAAAACAACACCACGCTCGATGAACTGGACGTCAATCCGCTTATCGTTTTATCGGACGGCGCAGTGGCTGTCGACGCCTTCATTCGCCACTACACTAACGAGGCCCAGGAATAATTCATGACGGGAAAACGAACAGGAAATAAATATCACGCCGAAACCTCGCTGCCGGTTCAACGCAGTTTTATTAATGGTGACTATCTTCCCTCCTCGAGCGGACAAACATTCGAAACGCGGCATCCCGGCAACGGCCGGGTTATTTGCGAAATCGAGGAAGCAGGCCGGAAAGAAGTTGATGCAGCGGTTCAGGCCGCCAGCAAAGCCTTCATTTCATGGTCGCGCACACCGGCCACCGAGCGCGGCGACATTTTGCGGCGCGCGGCAACTTTACTTCGTGAAAGAAACCAGGAACTGGCCGAACTCGAGACGCTTGATACGGGCAAAGCAATTGCAGAGACCAGTGCCGTGGACATCATCACGGGTGCCGCGGTCATTGAATATTTTGCCGGCGTCGCGCAGTCCATTCATGGCCAGCACATCGATCTTCCCCCCGAAGCGTTCGCCATGGTCCGACGTGAGCCGCTGGGTGTCTGCGCCGGCATCGGGGCGTGGAATTATCCGATGCAGATCGCGATGTGGAAGTCCGGACCCGCCCTCGCCTGCGGCAACACGATGGTTTTCAAACCGGCAGAGCAAACGCCGCTGACGGCGCTCAAACTGGCAGAAATTTATACAGAAGCAGGCCTGCCGCCCGGCGTGTTTAATGTCGTCCAGGGCGCTGCCGCAACCGGATCTGCACTGGTGGGACACCCGGATGTCGCCAAAGTAACGCTGACCGGCTCGGTCGAGACCGGCAAAATCGTGATGGCGGAAGCGGCTCGAGGTTTGAAGAAAGTGACGCTCGAACTTGGAGGGAAATCTCCAATCGTTGTTTTTAACGATGCTGAACTGGAAAACGCGCTGAACGCTGCGCTGGTCGGCAATTTTTACTCCTCGGGGCAGGTCTGTTCGAATGGCACACGGGTTTTCGTAGAGGCCGGCATTCACGACGAATTCGTGAAGGAACTTGGCCGCAGGACCAAGGCGATTCGGGTCGGCGATCCGTTTGACCCGGAGACGCAACTCGGTCCGCTCGTATCGAAAGAACATTATGAAAAGGTACTTCGTTACCTTGCGGACGCACGCAAAAGCGGTGCACGACATATTTGCGGTGGTGAGCCATTCAGCGAGGGTAACCTGGCAAACGGCTACTACGTGACGCCCGCAGTTTTTTCTGACTGCCGGGACGATATGACCTTTGTTTGTGACGAAGTCTTCGGCCCGTTAATGTCCGTGCTCTCCTTTACCTCGGAAAACGAAGTTATCGAACGTGCCAACCAAACGCCATTTGGCTTGTCCGGCGCCGTATTCACCCGTGACTTCAGCCGGGCGCATCGCGTAGCAAATCTAATGCAGGCAGGTATCGTCTGGATCAACGACTACAACATTACACCACCCGAGGTACCGTTCGGGGGCTACAAGCAATCCGGTCTCGGACGGGAAAACGGACTGCAGGCCATCGAGCATTACACGCAGGTAAAGACCATTTATGCCAATCTTGGGGACGTTCCAAAAACATATTGAAGAACTGGGCTTTGCAATGAAACTAAAGAGAGAAACAATGCGCCAACCCGCGCGCACACTAAAACCACGCAATGTTTCAACCAAAATGGCGTATGCGTTTTTGCTGCTCGTCACCGCACTGGGAATGTCTGCCTGTGGAACGGAGAACCCGGCGCCGCAAAGAATTCCAAAAGCAGTATTTATTATCGTCGATGGAATTCCTGCCGATGTTGTTGAAAGAACGGCGACACCTAACCTGGATGCGATCAGCAGCGTCGGTGGATACACTCGCGCTCACGTTGGCGGTGCCATCGGTGAAGAAACCGAAAGCCCGACGGTTTCGGCGGTCGGTTACATGAGCCTGATTACCGGGACCTGGTCGAACAAGCACAATGTCCGGGATAACCAGGTTAATGATCCCGATTACCGGTACTGGGATATATTCAGAATAGCGAAGTCCCACGATCCGGCACTGCAAACAGCAATTTTTTCGACCTGGACTGACAACCGGACCAAACTTCTCGGCGACGGCAAGGAGAGTGCCGGCGGCAAAAAGCTCGACTATGCTTTCGATGGTTTCGAACTTGACACTGACCGTTTCCCGCATGACGAGGATGGCAACTATATCCTCGATATCGATGCACTCGTCGTTGATGAAGCTGCCCGCTATATCGGGGCAAGCGGACCGGACCTGTCATGGGTCTACCTCGAGCATACCGACAGCATCGGGCATCGCTACGGTGACAGCCAGGAGCAGACAGACGCGGTAGTTCAAATGGACGCCCAGGTGGGCGCAATCTGGGCTTCGATACAAGCACGCCAGGAGAACCACGACGAGGACTGGTTGCTGGTGGTTACAACCGATCACGGCCGGGATGCCGAAACCGGCCGGGACCACGGCGGGCAGTCAGAAAGAGAACGCACTACCTGGATTGTCACGAACAGCGATCGACTGAACGCCAATTTCAAGGACCTTCCGGCCGTCGTCGATATCCTGCCTTCGATCGCCACACACCTTCACCTCGGTATACCCGGGGAGATTCGCGATCAACTGGAGGGCCAGTCCTTTATCGATTGAGGCCGTCGATATTGGTTTAGACTCGCGTTCCATGGAAGCAGATGTCTGCACGATAACCACAGGTAGCGCCCCATGAAAATCACGGACGCACGATTGTTCCCGGTCAGGAGCCGGACGCCCGCGAGAGGTGGCCCCGGCTTCCTGTTTGTAAAATTGACGACGGACAGTGGCATCGAGGGTATTGGCGAGATCTTTTGTACGTCCTTTAGCCCGATTGTCGCTTTAGCAATGGTTGAGGATGTCTGCGAACGCATGGTTATCGGTGCAGACCCGTTCAAGATAGAGAAGCTGTGGCGCATCATTTATTCCTCCGGCTACACGCAACATCCCGATCTCAGCCTGCTCGCCGTAATCAGCGGCATAGAGATGGCTTGCTGGGACATCGTCGGCAAGGAACTCGGCAAACCTGTCTACGAACTACTCGGTGGCCAGGTGCATGAAAAGCTGCGCTCCTATACCTACATCTACTCCGAAGACGATGATGCGACCGACGTTTACACCGATCCGGACCTCGCGGCGGAGCGAGCAGCCGAATATGTCGGGCGCGGTTTTACTGCGTTGAAGTTCGACCCCGCAGGACCTTATTCGGCATTCGACCCGCGACAATTATCACTCGAAAGCCTCGACCGTACCGAGCGATACGTGCGCCAGGTTCGTGAAGCCGTCGGCAGCCGTGCCGATTTGCTCATTGGCACCCACGGACAGATGACGCCTGCCAGCGCGATTCGTCTCGCGAAGCGGCTTGAGAAATACGATCCACTCTGGCTCGAAGAACCGACACCACCGGAAAACGCGAAAGCGATGGCGCAGGTCGCGCACGCCACCAGCATCCCGGTTGCAACGGGAGAACGCTTGTCAACGAAGTACGATTTTGCACGCGTACTCGAGGAGCAGGCGGCATCGATTCTGCAGATGAACCTCGGTCGCTGTGGCGGCATCCTGGAGGCAAAGAAGATCGCCGGCATGGCGGAAACTTTCTACGCGCAAATCGCACCGCATCTTTACTGCGGACCCGTCGTCGGTGCGGCCAATATTCAGATCAGCACCTGCAGCCCGAATTTCCTTATCCTCGAAGGCATCATCGACTGGGGCGGCTTTCATGCCGACATCCTCGTCAAGCCGATCGAGTGGCAGGACGGCTACGTCATCCCGTCCAAAGAACCAGGTCTCGGCGTGGAACTGAATGAATCGCTGGCGGAGGCATGCCGCCATGAAGAACGTATACTGCATCAAAATCCCGTTGAGGAGCCGCTCGATCAATGAGTGCAATGAATATTCAGGCTGCCGTTTGTTATGAGCATGGCGCTCCACTGGTCGTTGAAGAACTGTCGCTGGCCGACCCTGCTCCGCATGAAGTCCGGGTCCGACTGAAAGCGGTTGCTATCTGTCACAGCGACATCTCGAGCCTGCGCGGCGAATGGGCAGGTGGCAGAACGCCAACGGTTGCCGGTCACGAGGCGTCCGGCGTTGTCGAATCGGTCGGGCCGTCCGTTGATTCGGTGGCGGCAGGCGATCATGTCGTCGTAACGCTCGTCCGGTCCTGCGGCGAGTGTGATGCCTGCAAGGCGGGGCACTCGGTGTGCTGCGATGGCAAAACAGCACTCGATAGCTCATCCCGGCTAACCAGTTCGGCCGGCGTGGAAGTTGAGCAGGGCTTGCGCACTGCCGCATTTGCAGAAGCCTGCGTCGTACATGAAAGTCAGCTCGTTCGAATCCCGGATGACGTTCCGTTTGTCAGCGCTGCACTGCTCGGTTGCGGCGTAATCACTGGCTTCTGCTCGGTAACCAACATTGCAAAAGTCAATCGCGGCGCGAAAGTCGTTGTTATCGGCATCGGCGGACTCGGCCTCAACGCCATCCAGGGCGCAGTCCTCTCCGGCGCCGCGAAGGTGATTGCCGTTGACGTGCTCGACAGCAAGCTCGCGGCAGCCCGCGAATTTGGTGCCACCGATACGATCAATGCGCGTGCCACCGACGTCGTCGAAGCCGTTCAAAAACTGTGCGGCAACGGGGCTGATTACGTTTTCGTCAGCGCAGGTCGATCGCAGGCCTTCACGCAATCGATCGGCATGCTGAACAAATATGGCAGCAGCGTCATTCTCGGTATGCCACCGGACGCCGACAAGGATTTCGTTGTCGACTCGCATGCATTGACGACCGGCCGAAATATACTGGGCAGCAAAATGGGGGACACGTGCATCCGGGAGGACATCCCTCGCCTCGTGAGCCTGTACCAGGAAGGAAAATTGAAACTGGACGAGATCGTCAGCAAGACTTACCTGCTAGGCGACATCAACGAAGCACTCGAAGACGCGGAGCGCGGCGAGTCACTTCGTAACGTGATCGTGTTCGACTGAAATGTTTGGGTCTATGGACAAGAAGCGCGTCTCCGCCTATTTCCAGGTCATGATGTTGGCTCTGTCTGCGTCTGTCATTTACAGCGCGCCCTACCTCCGCCAGTTATTCAAGACATCCATGCTCGATGCATTCGAAATTAATGAATTGCAGCTAGCCAACCTGAGCACGGTCTACGCCATCTGCTCCATCATTTGTTACCTGCCGGGCGGCTGGCTTGCGGATCGTGTGGCGCCAAGAATACTGATTATCATCGCCCTGTTTTCGAGCGCTGCGACTTATGCCTGGCTGGCGACCATGCCGAGTTACACGGAACTGCTGATTATTTACGGACTGTGGGGCGTGATCGGCGTTGGCGTCCTTTGGGCAGCAATGTTCAAACAGGTTCAACTCCTGGCTGGCGCGGATGAACAAGGACGTCTCTTTGGCACTCTCGAAGGCGCAAGGGGGCTGTTCGAGGCAATCCTGCTCTCGGTGGCCGGTTTCGTCTTCACGCTTTTTGCCACGCGCAAACTCGGCATGATCAACGTCATTTTGATCTACACCGGTTTCGCGACAGCGCTCGGTTTCCTGATCATGTTCATGAAGGGCGCAGCCGGCAGCCACGAACAAAAGGTATCCGAGCCAATACGTTTCGCCGATGTGCTGTTGATCATCAGGAAGCCGTCTGTTTGGCTTCTTTGCATTATTTTAACCTCCGTTTATCACCTGTTCTGGGCGACGATCGAGTTTCCGAGTTTCGCCGAAACAGCAGGCTTCGGGATTCCACTCGCGGCGGCCACCGCGCTCGGTGCCGCGAAGCTGTGGATGCGACCCTTCGGCGGCGTGCTCGGCGGAATAATAGGTGACAGGATCACGAATGTACGCCTGATGATGTGGCTGTTTCTCGCCGGAATTGCCTGTTGCCTGTACCTCGCACTCATGCAGACGACGCCTGAATTTGCCTGGACACTTTGGGTGTTCATTTTTCCATTCGGCCTGCTCGTGTATGCAGCAAGAGGTATCTTCTGGGCGCTGCTTTACGGTTGCCAGATCCCGACCCGCGTACTCGGCACGGCAATCGGCTTCGTATCCATTCTCGGCTACAGCTCGGACGCCTACATCCCGCAGGTTGCCAGTTACCTGCATGGCAACTATCCCACCTCGACCGCATACCAGTTGTTTTTTGCTTACGTCGCGATCGCGGCGTTCATCGGCTTCCTGGCGTCCTGGGCGTTGAGCCGCCTGGCGACGACTCCGGACGATAACTGACGAAGCGGATGCGTACATTCGACTACATCATTGTCGGCGCCGGCTCTGCCGGCTGCGTCATCGCGAATCGATTGAGTGAGGACGAATCCGCGAGCGTCCTCCTGGTCGAAGCGGGTGGCTCGGACCGAAGTATCTTCGTTCGCATGCCGACCGCATTGTCTATCCCGATGAACATGAAGCGATTCAACTGGGGCTACAGGACGGAGCAGGAAGAATTCCTCGAGGGCCGGCAAATGGACTGCCCGCGCGGACTCGGTCTCGGCGGCTCATCCTCGATTAACGGCATGGTCTACGTGCGCGGTCACCCGTGTGACTTCGACGAATGGCAGGCACTCGGCGCCTCAGGTTGGGGATTCAATGATTGCCTGCCGTATTTCCGAAAGTCGGAATCCTGGATGCACGGTGCCGATACGTATCGCGGCGGCGACGGACCTGTCGCCACCTGCAACGGCAACAACATGCAAAACCCCCTGTACCGGGCGTTCATCGAGGCCGGCCGGCAAGCGGGCTATCCAGAGACAGGTGACTACAACGGATACCAGCAAGAGGGCTTCGGTCCGATGCACATGACCGTGAAAAACGGCGTGCGGTGTTCTACATCGCTTGCGTATCTGCAACCCGCGCTCAAACGATCAAACCTCACGTTGCTGAAGAATGTCATGGTCGAGAGAATCGTGTTTGATGGAAAAAATGCGACCGGCATCCGGTATTCGAAGGACGGCGAACTGCAGGAAGCCACAGCACGTGCCGAAGTCATCGTTTGCGCGGGCTCAATTGGCTCACCGGCGCTTCTGCAACGCTCAGGCGTCGGCCCCTCGGCAATACTCGCCGAGGCAGGTGTTGAAGTAGTACACGACCTACCGGGCGTCGGCGCAAATCTGCAAGACCACCTGGAAGTCTATTTTCAATATCGCTGCAGGGAACCGATTACGCTGAATGCGAAACTCGGCTGGCTGAGCAAACTGCTCATTGGCAGCCAGTGGTTTCTTACGCGAACCGGGCTCGGCAGCACCAACCACTTCGAATCCTGTGCATTTATTCGCTCGCAAGCGGGCGTTCAGTGGCCGGACATTCAATTTCATTTTCTGCCCGCAGCCATGCGTTATGACGGCCGTGCCGCCTTCGACGGCCATGGCTTCCAGGTCCATGTCGGTCCGAACAAACCTACGAGCCGCGGCAGTGTGCGGATCGAGAGCAGTGCGAGCAATGACGCACCGGCAATTCGCTTCAACTACCTCTCGACGGAAAAAGATCGCCACGACTGGCGCATCTGCCTTCGACTTACCCGCGAGATCCTGGGGCAGGCGGCAATGGACCCTTACCGTGGAGACGAGATTCAACCGGCAATCGATCTCGATGATGACGAGGCGGTCGATGCCTGGGTAAGACAGAACGTCGAAAGCGCCTATCACCCATCATGTACCTGTAAGATCGGCGCAGATGACGACCCGATGGCCGTATTGCATCCCGACTGCCGGGTGCGCGGCATTGAAAGGCTGCGCGTGGTGGATTCTTCGATCTTTCCGGTGATTACCAACGGCAACCTGAATGCGCCGACAATCATGGCCGCCGAGAAGGCAGCAGACATGATCCGGGGGCTGCCACCACTGGCCGATGCCGCCGATTTCTGGATCGATGACCGCTGGCAGCAACGTCAGCGTGCAGCTGCGCCGGAGCGTGGTAACGGTCGACTGAATAGAGGATCGCCTTGAACAGAAATTGCAGTACCTTGATTACGGGTTTCCTGATCTTGCTGCTCTCAGCCTGCGGCAGCGAAACGCAATCCCCGCAGCAAGCCGTTCTGCCGGGCACCAGTCCGTCACACGACGCTCCCTTTGCGGTGGGCTCCGCCACCTTCTTTATTCATGACGCCTCCCGTCCCTTCGATGACGTTGTCGGCGTGGATGACGGCATCAGGACCTTGCTGACGGAAATCTGGTACCCGGCAGACCACGAAGCGGTAGCCAGCGGCGACTACCGCAAAGCGACCTATGGCGATTATGTTTTTGGCGACCGGGCCGTGCATCGCCTGATGATGACCAGGACCACTTTCTTTCACCTGACACCCGATACCGTTCGCGAAGGTGTCAGCAACGCACAAATTGATGCCGCCATCGAAGAGTTGTTCCTGCGTGATCGAGCGAGCTTCGTCGACGCTCCGATCTCGCAAAAAGAATCGAGCTGGCCGGTGATCGTCATGACGCATGGTGACGCAGGCAGTCGTTACAACATGGAGACCGTCTGCGAGTATCTCGCTGCCCATGGCTATGTCGTTATCGCGCCGGAACATACAGGAAACTCGCCCTATTCACTCACCGGTCGTGATCCTGCACTTGCCGAATCCGGCGGCGACCCGGAGTTCAGTGAACGCATGGCGCCGGTGATGTCGCTCCTGTCCGAGCACGGCACCTATGGCGGCGAGGAAAATTACGGCCAGAGTTATACACCGTCATCGGAAGGTCGGGGATCAGCGGAATACCTTCGTTATCTCGATCGGTCGCTACTGCAGCGCCTTAATGATTTGCGCGCCGCGCTGGACGAACTCGATCGCATGAATAACGACGGTTTTGCCGGCGCTGGCGCCGGCTTCCTTAACCTGGATCGTATTGGCCTGATGGGCCGTTCGTTCGGTGGCGCTTCAACCCTTGTCGGGCTGGCCATGGAGCCGCGCTTCACGGCCGGCTTCGCCGTGGTGCCACCGGGATGGGCAGATTCTCGACCAGCTTTACCCGAGGACATGCTCGCACCGGAGGGTGAGGAATCCGTCATTCTCTCGCGAGGCGGCCCGTTCCCCCTGACCGATCTGTCGAAACCAACCTTTCTTCTCAGTGGCGCAGAGGACTCGCTCATTATCGGCCTGGCGGCCCAGATCGCCAGCACCGGCGGCGCTCCGGAACCGACACCCGACAATCCTCACCCGTTATTACGTCAGGCATACGAAACGACGGATGCCCCGGTTGCCTGGGGATTGCTGGCGGATTCGAACCACGCAACCTTAGGTGTCTCGGGCGGGTTCTGGTGGCCGGAATTGAAACCGAACACGACGGCCCGCGTCTTCGAGCCGGAAAAGGAGTTCGAGCTGATCGCGCCGCGAATCGCGCAGCAAATGCAGAAAGAGCTCGCGCTGGATTTCTTTGACCTGACCATCCGGGAGGATGCGTCGGCCAGGCCCCGACTGCTCGAAAACCGTTACGTCTCCGACGGTCTCACGCTCGAGTCGCGTAACTTCTGACTGCAGGTCGCTGATTCCATGATGACCATCATCCTGTCGATTGCAATCATCATCACGATGCTGACGTCACTTGTCATCGCGACACGGTGGCGTAATTTGCGCTGCACCGGACCGCTGCCAGCAACATTGTTTACGTTCATCGCCATTTTGTTCACGTCCGGACTGGACGTTGGGCTGATCATGTTTCCCCTGGTGGATTTCCAGACTTATGCCACCGACAGCAACTATGCGTTTGCCAATCCGCTGGCCTTCGAATTCGGTTTTTGGGGATTCCTGGTCTGGGCTTTCTATTTCCTGACGACGTTCTATTTTTGCATCGTAGAGCCGAAACTGCGTTTATTCGAAATACCCGCAGTCAAATTCACGAACAACGTCGTAATCATCGGCACCTGTGCATTTACCGGATATCTATTCCTCCTCTACCTGCCGGATTACGTTACAGGCATCAGTGATTGGGCACGCTTCAGCCTTGTTGCAGCCGTCATATTATTCGCAGCACTCTCGAGTACGCACATTCGCTTCATAGCCATACTGAGCGTCTCGAGCACCTGGCTGTTCTTCGCTCTTATTGCCGGTATCTGGCTGGCCTCCGGCATGGGCATCAGCGGTCTGACCAGCTCCGTTTTGAACATCGGCGATTACTTCCGCAACATCCATCGATTTGTATTACCGGTCACCGATTACCACCAGTTTTATCTTTACTGGTGGTTCGCCTGGAGCATCATGATCGGACAATTCGTGGCGCGCTTTGTTGGCGGCATCAAGACCTGGCACCTGTTGCTGGCGCTCCTGGTCGTGCCATCGATTCCGATCGCGATCTGGTTCGGCGTGCTTTACTACTATTTTGAGAACGGTATTGTTGTAAGCGACTTCTGGCGCCTGGCAATGATCGTCGTAGGTATCATTTTCGTGGTCAATTCGCTCGACTCCCTGATCCGCCTGTATACACAGAACCTGAACCTGACGGTTGCCCGGTTCGGGGCATTGCCATACGTCGCCGGCAACTGGCTGGCGTTGTTCAGCCTCGTCCTGTTGTATCAATTTACGCCGCTGGAAATCGAATGGGTCGGACTGGTCGTGATCGCGTTGTATGCAGCCGTGTACGCGCTGGTCTTTCAGCGAAGGCGCCAACTGGCATCGAGCTAGCTCAAATCCAGTAGACCCGGTTTCCCTTGCGGCAACTGACCGCAAGCGTGAGGGCAAACGCCTGGCTGCACTTCACAAGGCAATTCGCTGCAGCATTCCCAAGCTAGCGGAAGCACTCAGGCCGATCTCCACCTCGCGTCACGCACTGTGGCACTGTGGATATCTCCATCGGCATCAACGGACAATTTGGTTCCGACGGCCGCGTGCGAAGTTTGCACGATGGCAAACGCGATGTTGGTGCCCAGTCTCGGGGACCAGACCCGTGATGTAACCTCGCCAATCGGTGTGCCTTTACTGTCAAGCACCCGCCAGTCGGAACGCATCACCTTCTCCAGCCTGCCATCGATAACCAGGTTCACCAGGCGTTTGGCCGGGCCCGTCCTGGCAACTTCTTCCAGCGCCTCCCGGCACATGTATTCCGCCTTCTTGCTGATGTCGATATATTTCTCCAGGCCCGCTTCGAACGGATTATTTTCGATCGTCATATCCTGGCCGTAGGACTTCAATCCCGTTTCGATACGTTCGATCAGGTTCGGCGCACCGGGTCGCAGATTGTGTTTCTGTCCCGCCTCCCAGAATACGTCCCAAAGCTCGTTGCCTTTCGAGGAATCCTGAAGGTAAATCTCGAAGCCGCCCTGCCCGCTCCACCCGGACCGTGCAAGTTTTACCGGCGTGCCCGCAATGATTTCATCCGTGAACCAGAAGAACTTGATATCCCGTGTATGTTCGCCGACGACCTCGGCCACCAGGTCATCCGCCTTCGGGCCCTGGATCGCAAGCGGGCTGACATCCGGCTCAAATACGCGCACATCGAAGCCCCGCCCGTATGCGACACCTTTCACCCACAGGTTCACGTCGGAATCAGCGATCGAGAGCCAGAACCGATCTTCTGCCAACCGGAGAATGATCGGATCGTTAATGATGCCGCCATTCTCATCGCAGAGCGGCGCGTACTTGCATTGGCCAACAGCACATTTCGACATGTCGCGCGGGGTAATCAGCTCAACCAGTTTAAGTGCGTCCGGGCCGACGATTTCCACCTGCCTTTCGCAAGCCACGTCCCAGATTTGTACGTGCTTGCACAGGTGCTCATATTCAATTTCGTAAGACTCATAAATGAGCGGCAAAATCATCTTGTTATAAAGCGTAAACGCGCTCGCGCCATTCTCAATAGCGCGCTGTTCGAAAGGAGACGGTCGCAGTCTGCGCGACAATATCATTGGTAATGTGGACATTGATGGACCCGTTTGTGTAAGTATCGAAAGGAATCACTAACTTCGATTGCCGGCACAATTTTCGTCGCAAAACGATCAACAACGCAAGCGAAGGTAAAGGCGGGTGCTATTCTATGGCTTGCTTCCTGTCGGCAACGGCGATACCGGGCACACGCGGTTTTCGGCTAAGGACAGGATTCGTGGCTTTGGCTCGCGGGAGAACTCAATGAAGGCAACCGGGTATTTTCTTTCAATTGTCCTGCTGATGTCAGGGGTAAATGTTTTTGCCAGCTACGCTATTTATGTTGGCAAGAATCTCACGGAAGACGGCAGCGTCATGATCGGGGGTTCCGGCGACGAGGTATCCAGTCACTGGCTCGAGGTCGTCCCGGCAAAAGATCACCCGGACGGTGCCACGATAACAGTGGGCGTAACGTCCGATGCATTCATGCCGGGCGAATTCACCGAGATTCCACAGGCGCCGCATACCTATCGCTACCTCACCATGAATTACTCCGAGTACGAGGGCTTTCCACCTCCGCTGACCAACGGCGGCCTCAACGAAAACAATGTCGCTGGCCGCGACGTATGGTCTCCGTCCCGCCCGGAACTCGTGGCGATGACACCGAATCCGCAAAGCGGCCCGCAGTACAGCGACCTTTCGAGAATCGCGATGGAGCGTGCAAGAACGGCAAAGGAAGCCGTGGAAATAATCGGCGAACTAATTGATGCCTATGGCTACTCAACCTATGGCGGCAACTCGCACATGTTCGCGGACGAAAACGAGGGCTGGGTCCTGCTGGATTTCGCCGGCGGCCAGGGACTATGGATTGCCGAGCGACTCGGGGCTGACGATGTCCGCATGTCGTACCCGGGATACATAGAAGAGATTCCCGTGGATTTTCAAAACAATGAAAATTACATGGGGTCAGACAACTTCGTGAGCTTCGCTATCGAACAGGGATGGTTCGATCCGAATGGCGGGGAGCCGTTCAACGTGACAAAAATCTATGGTGTGGATGAAGAACGGTACCCGCGCAGCGAAATGGAGCAGGAGTTGCGTGCCGCCGCGCCGATCAATCTGCGCGGCATGATGAACGCGGTACGTGACCCGCGAATTTCCAAGGATTCGACGGGCTACGGACAGGTGGCCCAATTGACCGACAATGGACGCCCCGACATGAACCTGCTCTGGATCGCCGCCACCGGTTCGGTAACCACGCCATTTATTCCGTATCGCATTGGCACAACAACGATAGCGCCACAGTTTGGCAAACATCGCTACCTGACCAAGGGCGAAGCCACTCGCTTCGTCACTCCGGACTGGCAGATCCAGGAAGCAACGGAATTTGCCGCGCGAACGTTCAAGCGACTTATGTACTACACCTGTGATCATCCGGAAATCTTCCTGCCGGAGGTCACGGAAGCATTAACCGCGTTTGAGGATCGACTGATTGCCGACCAGGAGTCGGTGGTCGACTCTGCCAACGCCATGTTTGCCGCCGGAAAAGATGACCTGGCCTATCGCTACGTCACGGAATACAGCGCACAAAAAGGCAAGGATGGACTGCAGCTCGGTCATGCCCTGCTTGGCAGCATAGAGGCCCGCACCGAAGTGCTGTTCGGATTGCGTGCGCCAGAAACCGATGTGATGAGCCGACTTAGCTACGACCGGGTCAGCTGCGTTCGCTGACCCTGCGCGAATCATCGACAACATACGCAGTGACTGATTTCCCTACCTGGATCCTGATCGCTCTTCGCGTAGCCCGCGATGCAGTCCGACGCACATTAACAGGAGGACGAGGCCGAACGGCAGCGCAATTGAAATTGTCAGCGACTGCAGTGAGGCAATGCCACCACCCAGCATCAGGGCAATTGCGACCATTCCGGCCAGCAGGCACCAGAAAACTCTTTGCCTGGCCGGCACATCGAGTTTGCCCCCGGCGGTTATCGTATCCATCACCAGTGAACCGGAATCGGCCGACGTGACAAAAAAGATTGCTATAAGCACAACGCTGGCCGTCGAAACCACCGCATTGAACGGCAGTCCTTCTAGCATCTTGAAAAGCGCGAGCTCCGGAACCGAATCAGCCACGCCGCGGTAACCATCCGCGAAAAGCTGATCAAGTGCAGTCCCACCGAAGGTCGCCATCCAGACCAGTCCGATCAGTGTCGGAATCAGCAATGCCCAGACAGTAAATTCGCGCACGGTTCTGCCATAACTGATGCGCGCGATGAACATGCCAACGAACGGTGACCAGGATATCCACCAGGCCCAGTAAAAGATCGTCCAGTCATGCAGGAACACCGAGTCCTCGCGGCCGATCCAGTTACTCAGGCCGGGCAGGTAATAAAGATAATCAACGAAAGATTTGAATATCGTTACCAGGATCGCTGTCGTCGGCCCGGCGAGCAACACAAAGAGCAACAAAACAGCCGCCATGGCCATATTGAGTTCGCTTAAACGCTTCACCCCCCTGTCGAGACCCGCAATCACCGAAACAAGGGCGATACTGATAATGACGATAATCACTACAACTTTGGTTGCGTTACCTGGTGCAACGCCGAACAGGTAGTTGAGCCCACCAGTGATTTGCTCGGCACCGAGTCCCAGCGAAACCGCCAATCCGAACAATGTCGCCAGCACAGCGACGACATCGACGAAATGTCCAAATGGCCCCCAGACTTTTCTTCCGATTAACGGGTAGAACGCCGAACGCATCGTCAATGGCATGCCGCGGTTGAAGCAGAAAAACGCCAGCGACAGTCCGACAATCGCGTAGATCGCCCACGCGTGCAGGCCCCAGTGAAAGATCGCTGTCGACATGCCCACGGCCCTGGCTTGCGCGATGTCGGCCGGGTCGATGCCGATCGGCGGGTTAAGCGTGTGCGTGACCGGCTCGAGCACGCCGAAAAACATCAGGCCGATGCCAACGCCAGCCGCGAACAACATTGCGAGCCAGCCCGGATAACCATAGCGTGGCACGGCGCCCTCGCCTCCAAGACGAACCCGCCCGAGCCCTGAGAACGCAATCGCGAGGCAGAACAGCACGATGACGTTGGCGGTTATCATGAAGAACCAGTCAAATGTCGAAGTAATCCACGCCCTGAGATCGGCAAAAATCACGGCGGCCTGCTGCTGGAAAATCAGGGTAGTCACGACGACCGTGACGGCCAGGATTGCGGATATCATGAAAACCGGGTTATGAATATCGAGCCCCAACACCTGGACATTGTGCTCGCCGATCTGGTGGCCTATGTCTTTCGCTTCTGCTTTCGTTTCTGGTTCGTCACTCAATCCGGTGCACCTGTGTACGGTTGAAATCCGGCGTCGGGCTGTGGTCGTCCCCCGGGCCACTCGCCAGACTAATATACACGCAGAGCCGCCGTCGCCTCAGCTCTTATTCCGTTCAATCTCGCTGCCATGAGCGAAGCCAGCCTGAGTGGCGATTCCGGCCCGCGCAGGCCCTTCGCTGGCAGATTAATTACGCTTTTGACCGCAAGGCGCGATCTGCAGAATCTCGCTCTCAGCTCTCGACCGCGACCCGATATTCAGCCACCATTATCGAAATCCCGAGGAAGCCCATATGACCGAAAGATCGAAACGCACAAGAGGCGCAGGCCGCGAGGCTAAACGGGCGGCAAGGCGCCTGGCACCAACGTCAACGGCGGCCTTTATTGACCGGAAAATTCCTTATTACGAACTGCTCAGCGATGAGGCACTCGAGCTCATAGAGCACAATGCAGAGACCGTGCTCGAAGAAATCGGTATCGAGTTCAACGATTTCCCGGAAGCACTCGACCTGCTCAGGAAAGCAGGTGCCGACATCGACGGCGAACGCGTCCGCTTTCCGCGCGGCATGTGTCGCTCGATCATCCAGGCATCGGCACCGTCGGAATATGTGCAACATGCGAGAAATCCGGCCCGCAACGTCATCATCGGCGGCCCTCGAACGGTGCTCGCGCCGGCCTACGGTTCACCATTTGTCCGCGACATTGATAATGGCCGGCGCTATGCCACGCTCGAGGACTTTGAAAATTTCGTCAAGCTGACCTACATGAGCCCGGGCCTCCATCATTCCGGCGGAACGGTCTGCGAACCCGTCAATGTCCCGGTCAACAAGCGCCACTTCGACATGGTTTACAGCCATATCAAGTACAGCGACAAACCTTTCATGGGCTCGGTCACACGTCCCGAGAGAGCCCAGGATACGGTTGATATGGCGAAAATCGTATTCGGTGAAGACTTCGTCGAGCAGAACTGCGTGGTCACCAGCCTGATCAATGCGAATTCGCCGATGACCTTTGACGCAACGATGCTGGGTGCCGCGACGGTTTACGCACGGCACAACCAGGCCACGATGATATCGCCATTTCTCCTGGCCGGCGCCATGTCCCCGGTCACGGTCGCGGGCACCGTGACCCAGATTCTTGCCGAAGCGCTGGCCGGCATTACCTATGTGCAGCTTGTCCGGCCCGGAGCCCCGGTTATTTTTGGCACCTTCGCGGCCGCCGTTTCGATGCAATCAGGTGCACCGACTTTCGGTACGCCTGAACCAAGCATGATCCTGTATGCCGCCGCCGCACTGGCGAGACGACTGGGCCTGCCGTTTCGCAGTGGCGGCGCGCTGTGCGCTTCCAAGATCCCGGATGCGCAGGCTGCTTACGAATCAGCGAACACAATGCAGACCACGGCGCTGGCAGGCGTGAATTTTGCCCTGCATTCGGCGGGCTGGCTGGAAGGCGGTCTTGTAATGGGCTACGAAAAGTTCGTCATGGATACGGACCAGGCCAACATGGTCGCCGTGCTTTTAGGCGGCGTTGACCTCTCTGAAGCCGGTCAGGCGATGGACGCGCTTCGCGAGGTTGGCCCCGGCTCGCATTTCCTGGGCGCGGCACACACCCGGGCACACTTCGAGAAAGCTTTTTGCCGCTCCAATATTGCAGACAACAACAGTTTCGAACAATGGGTGCAGGACGGCTCCATGGATGCGGCAACCCGTGCCAACAAGATATGGAAGACCATGTTGCGCAATTACGAGCCGCCGGCACTGGATCCGGCGATCGACGACGCGCTGACTGAATTCGTCGCGCGTCGCAAAGCGGAATTTCCCGACCAGGACTATTAATTTCTGAAATTCCATTGATTCGCGGGATCACGGTCAACAAGTCCTGCTGCCGGCTGATACCATAAGCAATAAAAACGATGTCACCTATCAGAGCGGAAAATTCGAAAGCGGAGAGCATAAAATGACAGATACCCTGGTCAGTTCGGCCAGCAAGGAAGTGCGCATCGGTTTTGCAAGACCATTCGTCATTATTGGTGAGCGCATCAACCCGACCGGCAGGAAGATCCTCGCCGAGGAAATGAAGAACGGCAATTACGACCGCGTAATTTCGGATGCGCTTGCCCAGGTTGCAGCCGGCGCACATATGCTGGACGTTAATGCCGGCATACCGCTGGCGGATGAACCAGCGATCCTCGCCGAAGCCATCAAGCGCGTACAGGCGGTGACCGATGTGCCCCTGTCTATCGATTCTTCAATTGTTGCAGCCCTGGAATCGGGCCTGTCGGTTTACCAAGGTAAAGCGCTGGTCAATTCGGTCACGGGCGAAGACGAGCGGCTCGAAAGCGTCCTGCCACTGGTCGCGAAATACGGCGCCGCAGTCGTCGCGATCTCAAACGACGAAACCGGTATCTCCGAAGATCCGGATGTCCGGTTTGCCGTAGCGAAAAAGATTGTCGAACGTGCCGCCGATCATGGCATCCCTTATTCGGACGTCGTTGTCGATCCACTGGTCATGCCGATCGGAGCCATCAACTCTGCGGGCAAGCAGGTCATGCACATCGTGCGCAGGCTCCGCGAAGAACTGAAAGTGAATACAACCTGTGGCGCATCGAATGTCAGCTTCGGTCTGCCCAATCGAAACGGCATCAATTGCGCCTTTCTCACGATGGCCATCGGCGCCGGCATGACATCGGCGATTACCAGCCCGCTGCATGCCGAAGTGATGCAGGCAGTTTGTGGTGCCGACGTAATGATGGGAAATGATCCGGACTGCAGGAACTGGATACGAAAATATCGTGAGCCGGCGGCCGACGGCTCCGACGGGCGACGCGCAAGACGCGGCCGGCGGCGGCGTCCGGACTGAGGCGCTGCAGGAGTATCACCACTATGTCCGGCAAGGTTGCATTCACTGCTATGGAGCACGGCACTAAAGCCGACTACGACCTTATTTTTGCGGACGAGGAAGACAGGGCCGGCGAATTTGCCGAGCGGGTGCTTGGGTGGCTCAGGGACATGGATGGCGATTCCCCTTACCTAATAAGCCGCCTCCAACACAGCCTGCAATCGGCAACCCGTGCCGAACGGGACGGTGCCGATGATGAAACGATCGTCTGTGCGCTGCTTCATGACATAGGCGACGTGCTTGCGCCGGCCAATCATTCCGACGTTGCTGCTGCCCTGCTGGCACCTTACGTCAGCGAAAAAAATCACTGGATCGTAAAGCACCACGGATTGTTCCAGGGTTACTACTGGTTTCAGTTCATTGGCGAGGACCAGAACGCACGCGACAAATTTCGCAACCACGAGCACTACCAGGCTTGCGTGGATTTCTGTGCTCGCTGGGACCAGCCATCTTTCGACCCGGACTACGACACATTGCCGATCGATCATTTCGAACCAATGGTCCGGGCATTGTTTGCAAAGGAACCGAGGCCCTTTTTTTAGGATAATCTGACGCTGTTGGAAGTGAATCGAATTGACGGGAAATAACGGAATGAAATCTCACGCTAAGGTGGTTGTCATTGGCGGAGGCGTGGTCGGAGTCAGTGCGCTCTATCACCTGGCCAGGAAAGGCTGGGGCGACGATGTCGTTCTGCTGGAAAAGGCGGAACTGACATCGGGTTCGACCTGGCATGCGGCCGGACTCTTGCCGCTTTTTAATATGAGCTACAGCGTCGGCCAGGTGCACAAGTATTCCGTCAGGCTGTACCAGGAACTCGAAGCGGAGACCGGTCAGCCGGTGGGATTCAGCCAGGTTGGCAACCTGCGGCTGGCAATGAACCATGACCGCATGGATGAATATCGCCAGTACGCGGCCACGGCCAGGACGATTGGCATCGACGTTAAGTTCCTGACGCCCAAAGAGATCGGCAAGCTGTGGCCCATGTGCAATATCGATGGCCTGGTCGGCGGCATTTTTCATCCCGACGATGGCTATATCCAGCCGGCCGACCTTACGCAGGCACTTGCCAAAGGCGCGCGCGCTCGTGGCGCGACGATTTATCGCAAGACTGCTGTCCTCGCTATAGAACAAACCTCGTCCGGCGCCTGGCGGGTGAGCACGCCGAACGGTGATATCACCTGCGAACATGTCATCAGCGCCACCGGCAACTATGCGCGCCAGACAGGTGCAATGGTCGGGCTCGACATCCCGGTAATACCGGTCGAACACCAGTACATCGTCACCGAGAAACATCCCGAACTTGTCAAACGCCGGGAAAGCGGTGCGCCTGAAATGGCGGTACTGCGGGAGTCGGATGGCTCCTGGTACCTTCGCGAGGAAAACGGCGGCTTTATTCTGGGTCCGTATGAAAAAGGTGCGCCGTGCTGCTACGTCGACGGCCCCGATCCCCGTGCCGAGTATGAGTTATTCCAGGAAGACATCGATCGACTCGCACCGCACATCGAGGCAGCGATGTCGCGTGTGCCGGCATTCGCCGAAGTCGGCATCAAGCAGGTATATAACGGAGCCATTGCCTACACGCCCGATGGCAATCCCATTATCGGCCCGGCCTGGGATCTCGACAATTTCTGGTTGAACGAAGGCCACAGCTTCGGCATTACCGCAGCAGGTGGCGCGGGCTGGCAGCTTGCAGAATGGATCGTCGAGGGTGAGCCCACTATCGACATGCTCGGTGTCGAGCCGAGGCGCTTCGGTGACTACGCCAGCAAGAAGTACCTGATCGAGAAGAACGAGGAAGCTTATTCGAACGTCTTCGTGATCCACTATCCGGATGAGGAGCGACCCGCAGGGCGACCGTTACGCAAAGCTCCCTGCTATGAGCGCATGCAGGCCATGGGCGCCGTATTCGGTCAGAAGTTCGGCTGGGAGCGACCCAATTTTTTCGCGACTGACGGCATGGCGCAGGAAGACGACTGGTCGTTCCGTCGCTCGAAGTGGTTTGAGGCTGTCCGCAAGGAAGTCGCCAACACGACTACAAATGTCGGGCTCCTCGACATGACGGCATTTGCCAAGTGCCGCATTTCGGGACCCGGTGCCGAGGCGTTCCTCGATGGCTTCGTCGCCAACAACCTGCCGAAGAAGACCGGCGGAATGGCGCTGGTACATGCTCTTAATCGCAATGGCGGCATTCACTCGGAATTCACGCTGAGGCGCGAGGCGAGCGATTCCTTCTATCTTGTTTCTGCCGGAGCACTGCAACGGCTGGACCATGACTATATTAAGAAACATATGCCAAGAGATGGCTCGGTGCAGTTCACGCAGCTGACCGGCGCGCTCGGCGTGCTGGTCGTTGCCGGTCCGAAATCACGACAATTGCTGCAACGCGTTACAGATGCCGATTTGTCCAACGAAGCGTTCCGCTGGCTCTCGACCAGGGACATCGTCGTCGGCATGGCACCGGTGAACGCAATGCGCGTCAATTACGTCGGTGAGCTGGGTTGGGAGTTGCATCACCCGATCGAATACCAGAACCATATTTTTGACGCACTCTTTGCAGCCGGCGAAGACCTCGGCTTGAAGCCGTTCGGAATTCGCGCAATGGATTCGATGCGCCTCGAGAAGTCGTATCGCATGGTCGGTACGGAGCTCTCCATCGAGTATTCCGCCTACGAGTCAGCCATGGATCGATTCGTAAAGCCGGACAAGGGCGATTTCCTCGGGCGCGAGGCGCTGGTCGCTTCCAGGGATGCCGGTGTCAACACGCTGCTCGTGACGCTCGAAGTTGCCGGTGTTGACGATGCAGATGCGCTTGGCAACAACGCCTTGCTCAGGGACGGCAAATTAATTGGCCGCGCAACCGGCGGAGGGTTCGGCTTTCGGATCAACAAGTCACTGGCGCTCGGCATGGTGCAATCGGAATACTCGAAACCAGGCACTAAAATGGAGATCGAAATTCTCGGGAAGTCGTACCCGGCGACCGTCGTAGCAGACAGCCCTTTCGACCCGGAAAACGAACGGCTGAGGGACGTCAACAATGCCAACAGCTAAAGCGAGTGGCGGCTGCCTGTGTGGCGATGTGCGCTACGAAATTGATGGACCAATGCGCGACGTCGTTTACTGTCATTGCGAACAATGCCGGAAAACGAGTGGGCACTATGTCGCGGCTACAGCCGTGGATACCGGGCAACTGAAAGTGGTTAACGATGCTGGGCTCGAGTGGTATCAATCATCAGACATTGCGGATCGAGGTTTTTGCAAACGCTGCGGTTCCAGCCTTTTCTGGCGACCGGTTCATGGCCAATACATCGCAGTGATGGCCGGTCCGATCGACGCACCGACCGGATTGAAGAGTCGCGAACATATCCATGCCAGTGACGCATCGGATTATTACGACATCTGCGATGGCTTGCCGCAATTCCCGCACGATCACCCGGGATTGTGGGAAGACGAACCCGCGTGAAAAAGTATTCCGTATTCAGCCTGGCCAGGAACGCGCTGAGTTATAACCGTAACTGGCAGGAAGCCTGGCGCAGTCCCGAGCCCAAACGAAAATACGATGTCGTTATCGTCGGCGGCGGCGGCCATGGCCTCGCTACAGCCTACTATCTCGCAAAAGAACACGGTGTTCGAAACATCGCTGTTCTCGAAAAAGGCTGGATAGGTGGCGGCAACACGGGTCGCAATACGACCATCGTGCGCTCCAACTACCTGTGGACCGAAGCCTCGCTGCTTTACGAGAAGTCACTGAAACTCTGGGAAGGCTTGAGCCAGGAACTGAACTATAACGTCATGTTCAGTCAACGTGGCGTTTACAACCTCGGCCACACGCTGCAGGACATGCGTGACATCGAACGCCGGGTCGGCGCGAATCGCCTGAACGGCATCGATGCCGAAATTGTCAATGCAGCGCAGATCAGGAAAGCCATTCCATATCTCAACACTTCTGCGAACGCGCGATACCCGATTATGGGTGCGTCCTTGCAGCGGCGAGGTGGCGTCGCGCGCCACGATGCGGTTGCCTGGGGATTTGCGCGCGCCGCAGACAGTCTTGGTGTCGACATCATCCAGCAATGCGAAGTAACCGGGATCAACCGGAAAGGCGGGCGTGTCACAGGCGTCGAAACAAGCCGTGGCACGATCGACGCTGCCAAAGTCGGAGTGGTCGTCGCCGGTAACGCCAGCGTCCTGGCATCGATGGCGGAACTGCGCCTGCCGATTGAGAGCCACCCGTTACAGGCCTACGTATCGGAACCGCTGAAGCCGGTGCTGGATACGGTAGTCATGTCGAATGCTGTTCACGGTTACATCAGCCAGTCCGACAAGGGCGAACTCGTCATTGGCGCCGGAATCGACGCCTATAACGGTTATGGCCAGCGCGGCAGTTTTCCGACAATCGAACATGCCATGCAGGCGATTGTGGAGCTCTTTCCGGTATTCAGCCGGGTGAGAATGTTGCGCATGTGGGGCGGCATCGTCGATGTCTGTCCGGACGCCTGCCCGATCATCAGCAAAACGCCGGTAGACGGCCTCTATTTCAACTGCGGCTGGGGCACCGGCGGATTCAAGGCAACGCCCGGCTCAGGCTGGGTGTTCGCGCACACAATTGCGCAGGACCGGCCGCATGCGCTGAACGAGGCGTTCGATCTGCGTAGATTCGAGACTGGCGCACTGATCGACGAGCACGGTGCTGCGGCCGTGGCGCACTGAAGGAGGCATAACGATGTTACTCATCAAATGCCCATGGTGTGGCGAACGGGCGGAAACGGAATT
>JAHEFD010000190.1 GCA_024640345.1 Woeseiaceae bacterium | reverse complement strand
AGATGGTGGTAGACCTGATTGCACCGATCGCGATGGAAGATGGCCTGCGCTTTGCAATCCGTGAGGGTGGCAGAACCGTGGGTGCCGGTGTCGTCGCCAAGGTTATCGAATAAGCAAGTACAGTAGCGGGGTCAGAGCTTATTGTCTGTTTCAATAAGCATTCCGGGACCGACGTCTCGGGCTCTGACCCCAAATTCAATATCAATTAGGAAATAAACGTGGCAACCAACCAAAACATAAGAATCAGGCTGAAGGCTTTCGATCACCGGTTGATCGACAACTCGGCTCGAGAAATCGTCGATACGGCGAAACGTACCGGTGCCACCGTCAAGGGGCCCATCCCGTTGCCGATGAAAATGGAACGTTACACGATCCTGGTTTCACCGCATGTGAACAAGGACGCCCGTGATCAGTACGAAATCCGCACGCATAAGCGCCTGATGGATATCGTCGATCCGACGGATAAGACGGTCGATGCGTTGATGAAGCTGGAGCTTCCTGCAGGAGTGGACGTTCAGATCAAGCTGAATTGATTCCGGCAGAAGCGAATATCGGACTAAAGATCAATCCGCGCCGCCCGTCAGAGTGTTTTCGACAGGCCAGGGCGGATTGGGAGTCGACGTCCAAATCAAGCTGAATTGAGTTTCGAGACTGCGGGCAATGCCCAAAAGATCAGTTTGTGGCTGCCGGAACCGGCTTTTTCGTGTTCCGGGCAAATTCTGCCGGGCTGGGAGCGGAACAGCAGGTCAGTTTGAGGCAGCGGGTAACGCGTTGATATTTATGTAAAAACCATATCAGCTGCGAATCTCGTCGTCGGTCGGAATCTGCCGGCAACGAAAAGCAGGAAAAAAGCCCGACTTTCAGCCTCTTAGGGGGTTGCGGGGAGGAAAAGGGACGCTATAATGGCGGGCTCGCAGGATCTGGCCGGGCGGGAGTCGGCCAGCTTCTGAAAAGGGCGCCTCAGGTTTCGACGCAAGGCGCTTAAAGTTTGGTCGCAGGGAAATCGAATGCGACTCGGCAAATCCCGAACAGCCGGTGGTACCGGACTGGGGTCAGCATAAAAGCATCGGAACGCGGATAAGCGTTCCAGGCGATTGCTGGCCCTTTCGTGTGTCTGAAGGGCGCGCGTTGCAAAAACGAATAAAAACAGCATCGACCAATCGTAGTCGATGCGGTGAAAAGAGACAGTTAGTTAGCAACCTTGAATTTGCCTGAATTGAATTAATGGGCGCCGACCAATCGAAGTGGGCGTTGAGGTTTTAGAGATGACAATGGGTCTAGTTGGCCGCAAGTGCGGCATGACGCGTGTATTTACGGAGGACGGAATTTCTATTCCGGTCACCGTAATAGAGGCACAGCCAAACCGAATTACACAGGTTAAGACCGTAGATAACGACGGCTATAGCGCATTGCAGGTTACTGCAGGTAGTCGCAAGGCGTCCCGCGTGTCTAAATCTGAAGCCGGCCACTTTGCTGCGGCAAAGGTCGAAGCCGGCGACCTTATTACTGAATTCCGTCTCGGGGCAAGCGATAAGCCTGAAGAGGGGGAGTTTGCGCCTGGACAGGAAATCAAGGTCGATTTCTTCGAGGCAGGTCAGAAGGTTGACGTTATTGGCACGACGATCGGCAAAGGTTTTGCCGGCACAGTCAAGCGCCACAATTTCTCAATGCAGGATGCTACTCACGGCAACTCGTTGTCACACCGCGCGCCTGGATCCATTGGTCAGAACCAGACACCCGGTCGCGTCTGGAAGGGCAAGAAAATGTCAGGCCACATGGGCAATGTGCGACGTACGGCGCAGAACCTTGAAGTGGTTCGCGTCGACCAGGAGCGTAACCTGCTGTTGATCAAGGGCGCTGTCCCGGGTCACAGTGGCAGCCGTGTTGTTGTCCAGCCTTCTATCAAGGCGAGGACAAAATCATGAAGCTCAAGATGCAGGGTAGCGGCAGCGTAGATGTCGCAGAGAGCGCGTTCGGCGCAGAGTTTAACGAGCCGCTGGTTCACCAGGTCGTGAATGCGTTTCTCGCCGGTGGCCGCGCGGGCACCAAGGCGCAAAAGAATCGCGCAGCAGTCAGCGGTGGCGGTGCGAAGCCATGGCGTCAGAAGGGCACCGGTCGTGCACGGGCAGGCACAATTCGCAGCCCGATCTTTGTTGGAGGCGGCCGTGCCTTCGCGGCGCAGCCGAGAGACTACGACCAGAAGGTCAACAAGAAAATGTATCGTGCGGCAATGCGCTCGGTTTTGTCTGAGCTCGTTCGTCAGGACCGCCTGGTGGTTACCGAGTCGATCTCGATGGAAGCTCCCAAGACTCGCGAGCTGGCCGGAAAACTGAAAGGCCTCGGTCTTGACAGTGTCCTCATCGTTAATGAGGCATTTGATGAGAAGGTCTTTTTGTCAGCACGAAATCTGCCCAATGTCGGCATCTGCGACGCTGGGTCGATCGATCCTGTTGTTTTGATGCGTTTCGAGAAAGTGCTTATTACATTGCCAGCGTTGAAACTGGTTGAGGAGCGGCTGTCATGACTGTTGCTGCACATCAGGAACGACTGATGACCGTGATCAAGGGGCCGCATCTTTCCGAGAAGAGTCATATTGCCGCGGAGAGGGATCAGATCGTATTTAAGGTTCGTACGGACGCAACGAAGCCGGAAATCAGGGCTGCCGTCGAACTGCTCTTCGAAGTGAAGGTCGAGAGCGTCCAGGTCATGAATTACGACGGCAAGATCAAGCGCCACGGACAAACCAAGGGGCGCCGGGCGAGCTGGAAAAAAGCTTATGTCAGGC
>JAHEFD010000006.1 GCA_024640345.1 Woeseiaceae bacterium | reverse complement strand
CGTAAATATCCGCACCCAGCTGATGCTCCTCGCTCCCGCGTTTCCTTGGTTCCCACCACGGCGCGATTTTCTGGTCCACATCTTTTACTTTATCCTGCGCTGATTGTGGAATCGGCTCATGCGCTATCAACAGCCGATTACCGTTTGGCAGGACGCGTAGATCATTCGTCGAGCCGATGCCCTGATGCTCCCAGACAATATTGCTGTCCCAGTCGTATTCGATAATTCTTTTGTCGGAAGCTGCGAATACCAGGTGGCCATTCGGCAGAAGCCTGCTCCGCTTGTTGAAGTATGGGTCGACGTTCCAGGTGTGGACAACGTTGCCATTCATATCTATCAGTCTAACGTCGCCTGGCACTTTACTTTCTGCGCGCACTGCGGCGGACGGATGATTTCCCTTTTCCGAGTGATCGGATATCAGGATATAGCTGCTGTACGCAGCACCAGGATCGTAAATCGTGGTGCCGGTCGGATATATTGTCGGATAGGCAAAAGCAGTAACGCTGACGCCTGAAAGCACGGCCACTCGTATCAATTTGCACATCGATCGATGCTTCATTTTTTTCTCCTGGACGGTGGAGGTATTTTTATTCTAGCGCTTTTGAGATCCGTTCAAGCCCCTTCGACAACAAAGCCTTCGGACAGGCAAGGTTCATGCGAAAGAATCCCCGGCCCTCCTCACCGAAGTCGATGCCACTGTATAGCCCAACGCCACCAACGTTGACAAGCCGATCCATGATCTCGTCCTGCTCCAGCCCTGTCCGCCGAAAGTCGAGCCACGCCAGGTAGGTTGCTTCGGCCGGCGCCTTCCGGACACCGCAATCATTGTGCTTGAAATAATCCTCGACGAGGCGATGATTTGAATGGATGTAGGCTATAAGCTTTTCCAGCCAGGGCCTGCACTCCCTGTACGCGGCAATCATCCCCAGCGCACCAAATGTGCTGTCGTGATTCAGTTGCATTCGATCAAGAAAACTTTGAAGTCTTCGCCGAATTTTCTCGTCAGGAATAACGAGTGTTGCTTGCGGAATTCCCGCGGTATTGAACGTCTTGTTCGGAGAAATCACGGTAACCGAACGATTGCCGCCAATCACTCCAAACGGCACGTGACGATGACCCGGCATGACCAGGTCACTGTGGACTTCGTCCGATACCACAACGAGATCATGTTCATCTGCGATATCCGCTAGCGACTGCAGCTCATCCTCAGTAAACACCCGCCCAACCGGGTTGTTGGGGCTGCACAGCATAAGCAGCCGCGTATCTGGCCGGAGCCTGCGTTCGAGATCGCCGACGTTCAGCTCGAACCGGCCATCAACCTCCCGCAGCGGATTCCGGATAAGGTGCCGCCCGTTCTGCGCGACGATGTCCATCAGCGGGCCGTACGTAGGCGTCGGCGCGATGATCGAATCGCCAGCCTTGCTCAACACTTCAACGATCCCCTGTATGCCGACGATTGAACCCGGCGGGCAAAACATCAGCCACTCGCGAGGAACCGCCCAGTCGTGTCGATCGCTGAGCCAGCTTTGAATTACCGAGAAATACGTATCCGATCGAAACCCGTATCCCAGCACCGGGTGATCCACGCGATTCCTGATGGCGTCCAGAATAGGCTGCGGAGTCGCGAAATCCATGTCAGCGACCCAGAACGGCAACAGGTCGGCACGGCCAAACAGCTGCTCGTTGCCATCCCACTTGTAGGAATCCGTGTTACGACGGCTGATTGCCGCATCAAAATCGAACGTCAGGTCCATGCGTACAGGCCCGCGGTGATCGCCGCTATCAACAGGGCGTAGGGCAACTGCGTGACCACGTGATCGATATGGTCGCTGCCGGCACCAACGGACGATAGAACCGTCGTGTCCGAGACCGGCGACGCGTGATCACCGAATATACCTCCGCCGGCAATCGCAGCCACGGCCTGGTAGACAAGCGGCGTTATTTCTCCGCCCGTCAGTTCGAAAGTCACCGGCAACGCCACCGGCATCATCATCGCGTAGGCGCCCCAGGAGGTGCCGGTCGAAAAAGAGATTGCAGCAGTTAATAAAAATGTTATTACAACCAGCGAGTTAGGAGACAAATCTGATGTGAATTGATCGATAATGAATTGCCCCGCGCCAAGCTCCGTGGTAACCGCATTCAAGGAATAGGCAAGCGCAATTATCAACAACGCCGCCATCACGCTCCTGGTACCGGCGACAATCACGTCACTGATTTCAACGATCCCCTGGAACCTGCCCTTAAAGCCGAGAACGCCGAACAACCAGACATTGGCGAGCATGAAAGCCTCGACAATCTTCACGGAGCCCGTCGCGAATAACGACCACGTACCAACTGCTATTAACAACAGGATCGGTGTCAACAGCTCCAGTAACAGGGACGGGCTTTGCCCTTCGGCTTCGACAAAGACATCCTCATCGTCGTTCGTGACCAGCGGCTTTGCTCCTGCACGAATCAGCGCACCTGTCTCTGCCGCCCGCCGCTCCGCTTTTCGCATCGGGCCGAAATCCGGAATGACCCCGGCGCAAATCAGCAGCGTAAAAAGCAGCATCAAAATTGGATAGAAGTTGTATTTGATCGCGCCGATAAAAATGCCGAGCCCCTCTTCCACGGACCCGACGGGAGCCCCCTGTGCGGCGACCAGGCTGGCAACGTAAGCACCCCACGCCGTAAACGGCACCAGGATACAAACGGAGGCCGTCGTCGAATCAAGGATGAAAGCCAGCTTTTCGCGTGGAATCCCGACGCGATCCGACATCGGGCGAATGACCGCGCCCGTCAGCAAGGGGCTGAAATAGTCATCGACAATGACAAAGCCCATGCCCCAGGCGGTAAGCGCGACACCGCGGCGGTTGCCGGCGTTACCGGTAAAACGTCGTGCCAGCTTACCCAGTACCCCTGCATGCTTGAAAAGCTCAAACAGGATGCCGATCAGAACGACAATTTCACAAATCCAGATAAAGTCACCATTACCGAGTGACGACTGGAATATTGCATTCAGTCCGGCACCTGGGGCGGTTCCCATCATGAGCGTTCCGACAAACGTCCCGGCGAGCATCGCAATCAGGGCGGATCGAGTGACAAACGCCAGCACCAGTGTCACTGCCAAGGGCATCAGCGACCACAGGCCCCAGTTCATTTCTTCCATCATTTCCGCCCGGATTCCAGCACTGGCCAACGATGCAAGTTTTCGTCAATGATTACAACGACCGACGATTCGACGTCTTAAGAGTAAAGGTTTCCGAGGAAAGTTGACTTGCATTCGACAGCCCGGGAACGGAGACTCTGCTGCAAAATATTGGCGACTGCGGTTCGGTTCTGCAGAGCGCCGGCGCGGGTCTTCGGGGGAAATCCAATGAAAACAGGTACAGCTGCCACCCGATTGGCACTAACATTGATCGCACTTTACGGAACAACAGCAATGGCTTCTGATATCACCAGGTACGTGCGTTACTCGCACGATGATCAGGTTCACTATGGTATTGACCTGGGCGAGCGGATTCAGACGCTCGACGGACCTCCGTGGATGAACGGCAAAGCTACAGGTGAGAGCGTTGCTTCCGCCGACGTTACGCTGCTGGCGCCGGCCGAGCCATCGAAGGTCATCGCAGTCGGGTACAACTACATCAGTCATCGCGAAGAAATGACGCACGAGGAAAACCGGCCAATTCCGGAATATCCGCCGCTTTTCCTGAAACTGCCGACGACCATCACGGGACCGGATACCGACGTGCCCTATCCAGTCGATGCGACTGACCTGCATTTTGAGGGTGAACTCGTTGTCGTAATTGGCAAGACGGCAAGCAAGGTTTCCGTCAATGACGCAGGCGACTATATTTTCGGCGTGACTGCCGGCAACGATATTAGTGAACGTTCCTGGCAGGCAAACGACCTGCAGTGGTTCCGGGCAAAAGGTACCGACAAGTTCGGCCCCCTGGGTCCGGCTGTCGTCACCGGGTTGAACTACCTGGACCTGCGCGTACAAACGCGTCTCAATGGCAAAACGATGCAGGATCAGAGCTCGATAGACCAAATCCACAACATCCATGCGATATTGAGTTACGTCAGCCAGTATGTAACGCTTTTTCCGGGAGACATTATCTTCACCGGTACGCCTGGAGCCACAAGCGCAATGAAACCCGGCGACGAAGTAGAAATCGAGGTTGAAGGCATCGGCGTTTTGCGAAACCGAATTGTTTCGTCCAGGCAATAGGACCGCTCGTCGCTTAAGGGGGAAATGAGAATGACCGCAGAACACAGAACAGGCGCAATCAGCGCAATAATTTTGGCCGTGCTGTCCATCAGCGGAATAGCTGTCGCACAAAACAGCGCGCCGAATCCCTATAAAACGATCGAAGGGTGGGCTGAGCTCCCTGACGGTCGTTCCTGGGGTGCGACCAGCGCGATTTATCCCGCCAACGATGGCAAGCACATCTGGGTCGCAGAAAGATGCGGTGCCAATCTCTGCGTCGGTAGCGACGTTGACCCGGTCCTCCTGTTCGACGAAGACGGAAACCTCGTAAAAAGCTTCGGTGCCGGCATGATCACCTGGCCACACGGCATGTATGTCGATGCCGACGATAATGTCTGGATTGCGGATGCCGTGGGCTACGCACCGGTACCCGAGGGCATCGGTCACACGATCATGAAATTCAGCCCTGACGGGGAATTACTGATGCGGCTCGGCAAAGAAGGCGTTTCCGGTGACGGTACCGACGTTTTCGCCAAGCCCTCGGACATGCTCGTCGCGCCGGACGGCTCCATTTTCGTTGTAGATGGCCATGATGCCGACGGGAACAACCGTGTCATGAAGTTCGACAAAGATGGCAACTTCCTGTTGCAGTGGGGCTCGACCGGCGGTGATCACGGCCAGTTCCGCGACCCGCATGCGCTGGCAATGGACTCGCAGGGCCGCTTGTTTGTCGGCGATCGCGGTAACAGTCGCCTGCAGATCTTCACGCAGGAAGGTGAACACCTGGCTACGTGGACCCAGTTTGGCCGACCGAGCGGGCTATTCATCGACAAGAACGACATCCTGTATTCAGCCGATTCCGAATCCAACGCACGCCGAAACGCCGGCTGGAAACGCGGTATTCGCATTGGCAGCGCAAAAGACGGGTTTGTCACCGCCTTTATTCCAGATCCGGAACCCGATCCGGATAACTCCGGAACCAGCGCCGCTGAAGGCGTCGCGGTCGATGCAAACGGCAATATTTATGGGGCTGAAGTCGGGCCGCGTGCGGTCAAGAAATACGTCAGGAAGTAGTTCCGCTGTCGTTCGGACAGCCCTGGCAGCAACCCGCCAGGGCGCCCGCCCCCTTGAACCCGGCAATTCCGGCCCGACATCTGTTTGCCGAAGACCGCTGATTCGAGGAACCTGAACGGTGGTATCTCGGTCATAAATGGTAGACTTCGATCCATCACCCGTACTGAGGAGTATGCAGAATGAATCAACACGTCAACTATCTGGCGCCAGTTTCAGAGGCGTCCGTAGAGGACCGCTCTAACTTTATCTGGAAGGTTTATGCCCATGTCGTCGGTGCCATCCTGGCATTTGCCGCCATTGAGGCTTACCTGATCCAGAACGGCATTGCAGAGAAAATTGCAGTCGTCTCCAGCGAAAGTCCATTGTTGATGTTCGGCGCCTTTGTTCTCGTCGGCTGGGGCGGAGCACATCTCGCTCACAGACTTCAGTCAATACAGTTGCAGTATGCGGTATTTGCCGTTTTCATCTTTGTCTACGCTGCGGTCTTTTCACCGCTACTGCTGATGGCAACGATATATGCTCCCGGCGTAATTGACTCGGCAGCTGGAATAACGGTACTTGCAAGTATCGGACTGATTGCCACCGCTATGATTACGCGAAAGGATTTCTCGTTCCTTCGGGGAATGCTGGTCTGGACCGGCATGCTTGCGATCGTCGCAATCGTGGGCAGCATAATTTTCGGTTTCCAGCTCGGCACCTGGTTCTCTGTCGCGATGATTGGCTTCGCAGGTGCGGCCATCCTCTATGACACGTCGAACATCATGCATCATTATCCGAAGGACAGGTACGTGGCCGCGTCGATGGCTCTGTTTGCCTCGATCGCCATCATGTTCCTGTACATTTTGCGTTTGCTGATGGCCTCACGCAATTAGGCAGAACCACCCGTAAACAAAAAGGCCGGCAATTGCCGGCCTTTTTCATGTGAGAGCATTTGTGTCAGGGCGAAAGCTTTTTCTGGCCAGCCATGTACGGCCATAGGGCGTCCGGCACAGTGACGCTGCCATCCTTCTCCTGGTAATTCTCCAGGACTGCGACGAGTGCGCGTCCTGCAGCCACACCGGAACCATTCAGCGTATGCAGTAACTCCGGCTTTCCCGTTTCCGGGTTTCGCCAGCGTGCCTGCATGCGACGCGCCTGAAAATCACCATAGTTGCTGCACGACGAAATCTCCCGGTAGGCCTTCTGTCCCGGTAACCAGACTTCGAGATCATAAGTTTTGTGCGAACCAAAACCGATATCGCCCGAACACAAAATAACTTTGCGGTACGGCAGTTCGAGTTTTTGCAAAATCGCCTCGGCGTGTCCGGTCAGCGCTTCCAGTGCTGCATCTGACTCGCCTGGTTCAACCATCTGCACCAACTCGACTTTCTCGAACTGGTGTTGCCGAATCATGCCCCGCGTATCCCTGCCATAGGAGCCGGCCTCCGAACGAAAGCAAGGCGTGTGTGCGACATATTTCAGCGGTAACTCGCCAGCTTCCGTGATGCTGTCGCGTACCAGATTGGTAACGGGCACCTCTGCGGTCGGGATCAGGTAAAACGGCGGATCATCCGTCGTCTTGAACTGGTCATTCTCAAATTTCGGTAATTGGCCTGTGCCGAATAATGCCTCCGACTGAACGAGGTAGGGAACATAAACTTCCTTATAACCGTGTTCCGCCGTATGCGTGTCGAGCATCAGCTGAATCAGCGCTCGCTGGAGTCTCGCGAGCGATCCCTGCATTACGGCAAATCGTGATCCGGATATTCTCGCCGCAGCATCGAAATCGAGCGAGCCAAGTCCTGCGCCAATATCGACGTGGTCCAGGGCTTCAAAATCGAACTTTCGTGGTTCACCCCAGCGCAGGACTTCTTTGTTGGCTTCTTCATCGTTGCCAACCGGAACATCGTCGTGCAGCAGGTTCGGAAGGCCGAGTTCAACGTCCCTGATTTCTGCCTGCAGAGCGGCAAGCGCTTTGTCGGCCTCCTCTAGTTTCGACCCCAGACTTTCGACGGACGCGAGAAGCGGTGTTATGTCTTCGCCCCGTGCCTTTGCTTTACCGATATTCTTTGCACTGGCGTTACGCTCGGATCTAAGCGTCTCAACATCAACCTGCAGCGACTTACGCTGCTCTTCCAGTCGCTTATAGCCTGCAGCGTCGAAGTCGAAATTGCGTCGAGCCAGGTTTGAGGCGACCTCGTCGGCCGCCGTTCTTAATAGTTTGGGATCAATCATTGTCTGATTCTTTGCTTTGTTTGTTTCGCCGCGATATCTCCGCAAGCTTTTCGCCAATCTGTAACTCAAGGCCGCGGGGGACAGGATGATAATACTTACGCGGCGGCATGTCCTCGGGAAAGTAATTTTCGCCAGCTGCCAGGCCGCCGTCTTCGTCGTGAGCGTATCGGTAATTCTCTCCGTAGCCCAATTCCTTCATAAGCCGGGTTGGCGCATTTCTGAGATGAAGCGGAACCTCGAGTGAACCGAATTCCTTCGCGTCAGCTGCCGCACGCTTTGAGGCCTCGTATACCGCATTGCTTTTCGCAGCACACGCCAGGAAGACTACGGCCTGCGCAATCGCAAGCTCGCCCTCGGGACTCCCGAGGCGCTCATAGGTTTCCGCGGCGTCGAGACAAAGACGTAACGCTCGTGGATCCGCATTGCCGATATCCTCTGACGCAACGCGGATAATCCGGCGAGCCACGTATAAGGGGTCGCAGCCGCCATCGAGCATGCGCATCAGCCAGTACAGCGATGCATCCGGGTCGGAACCGCGAATCGACTTGTGCAGCGCCGAGATCTGGTCATAAAAATATTCACCCTGCTTGTCAAAGCGGCGCCGGCTGCCCTGGGCAATATCTTGCGCGACACTCGCACTGATGACACGCGCCCCGTCAGATTCCGGTGCAAGATCTGCGGCGAGTTCCAGCAGATTAAGCGCTCGCCGAGCATCACCGTCAGCGGCCAGTACAATGAGTTCTGCCGCATCGTCCTCGAGTCGGATGTTCTCGGCGCCCAGGCCAAGCATCGAATCGTTCAATGCGCGCCGCAGCACCTCGGCCAACGCGCCTGCGTCCAGGGACTTCAGTACGTAAACACGCGCGCGCGAAAGGAGTGCGTTGTTCAGTTCAAACGACGGATTCTCGGTTGTCGCACCGATGAACGTCAGCGTTCCGTCCTCTACATACGGCAGGAACGCGTCCTGCTGCGCCTTGTTGAAACGATGCACTTCGTCGAGAAACAGCACCGTGCGCCGATCGTAGACTTCCCGGTATTGTTTTGCTTCTGCGACCGCCGCCCGGACTTCCTTGATCCCGGCCATCACAGCCGACAACGCAATGAAATGGGCGTCGGTGGTGGACGCAATCATTCGGGCCAGCGTGGTCTTTCCCGTGCCCGGCGGACCCCAGAAAATCATCGAATGCGCGCGGCCCTGCTCGATCGCCACGCGAAGAGGCTTGCCTTCGGCCAGCAAGTGCTCCTGGCCAAAAAATCCATCAAGCGAATCCGGCCTGACACGATCAGCCAGCGGGCGATTTAAATCACCATCTCCGCCGTCACGATCGCTCTCGCGTGTAAAAAGATCAGCCAACGCGACTCTGCAACCAGTTTTCGAATTTCAAACTCCAACCCCCGGCAATGGTCACCGCGATCAGGATTCCTGCGCCAATGCCGACAACATCGGCAACGAGGTCGGCTATTTCTGCTGTTCGATACGTAGTCACCGACTGACACACCTCGATGAATGCACCAAAAATAAATAAACCTGCCGCAAGCCGCCAATAGGCGTGTCGCGCATACTGACCGGAGTACCAGATTGCGAGGCCCGCGAATGTCAGGCCGTGCATCCATTTATCCGCCAGTTCAAAGCCCGGTACAAACTGATCGCCCCAGGACCATATTTCCGGCAGTAGAGCGAAGCCCAGTACGACCGCCATCAGTACGACGCTGGCAAGGCGCCAGCGTTTTGGATAACTAAGCGGCAGCATTCAACGTTCCGCGGCTGGTACCGCTAACGGCTCCCCGACGACATCGACTCCGGCCGGCGGCGTAAAGGCGAAAGTCGCATCATCCACGGGTTCATTGATCTCGACATCGAACAACGCGACGATAGTTGTTTGCTCCAGGTTATCGACAAACAACATTCGCGACAGGTTGCCATCCGTAAATCCGAGCTCAACCTTGTTAAAGCCGTTATCGGTGTCGCGCGGCCTTAGCCTGACCCAGACCGTGCCACGATCGTTCAAGCTGCCTATATAGTCAAAATCTTCCAGGACATCGCTCGATCCCCCGAGCAGAATGGCCGGTGTGCTGCCCAGCGCTTCATCCTGGGCTTTGACGGTGACTTGTTCGAGGTCGATATCGTAGCTCCAGATATTAAGACCGTCGGCAACGAGCACCTGCTGGTAGGGGTCGAAATACGACCAGCGAAACTGCCCGGGCCGGCGCAGGTCAAGTGTTCCGGAAGATGTCTCTATTACCGCGTCGTCAGCATCGATCAGCTGCTGTTCGAATCGAGCCGACAAAGTCGTCACATTGCTCAAAAAATCCTCGAGCAACTGTCGCCCGTCTGAGTCCTGGTCGAGGACCGGCTCATCCTGGGCAAAGGCGCTGCCGACAAGCAGTGCGATCGCCGGAATCAATGTCAGTAAAATTCTCAAGCGCTATTCCTTTGTCGGCACGGGAACGAGTATCTCGCGTGCGCCATTGGGCTGTAGCGGCCCGACCAGGCCTGCGTTCTCCATGGATTCCACCATGCGCGCCGCCCGGTTGTAGCCGATTTTCAGCCTGCGCTGCACACCGGAAATAGATGCTTTTCTCGTGTCCATCACCACCTGCACCGCCTGATCATAAAGCGGGTCCTGCTCCGCATCGATATCATCGCCCGGCATTTCCAGGCCGGTCAGTCCAGGACTTAGACTCGAGGGCGCTTCGACAATTTCATCTATATAACGAGGCGCACCGGATTTCTTCAGGTTGCGAACCACGGCGTGCACCTCGTGATCAGCCACGAATGCTCCATGAACGCGTGTTGGCAAAGATGTGCCCGGAGGCAGATAAAGCATATCTCCGTGCCCGAGCAGGTTCTCAGCGCCCATCTGATCGAGAATCGTGCGCGAATCGACCTTGGCCGAAACCTGAAAGGCGATACGTGTCGGTATGTTGGCTTTGATCAATCCTGTGATGACATCAACGGATGGTCTTTGAGTCGCCAGCAGCATGTGTATACCGGATGCACGTGCTTTTTGTGCAAGACGTGCGATCAGCTCTTCCACTTTCTTGCCGACAATCATCATCATGTCCGCCAGCTCATCGATGATAACCACGATGAATGGAAGCGGAGTCAGGGTCGGATGCTCGACCGGTTTCTCCGGATCATCCAGCTCTGGCGGCTTCCAGGTTGGGTCGGGTATGGGTTTGCCGGCCTCGATGGCGTCCTTCACCTTCCGGTTATATCCGCCAATATTTCGCACCCCTAATGCGGCCATCAGGCGATAACGCCTGTCCATTTCAGCAACGCACCAGCGCAGAGCATTAGCCGCTTCCTTCATGTCAGTGACAACCGGCGTCAGGAGATGCGGAATGCCCTCGTAAACTGACAGT
Source organism: Woeseiaceae bacterium (assembly GCA_024640345.1). GTDB lineage: Bacteria > Pseudomonadota > Gammaproteobacteria > Steroidobacterales > Woeseiaceae > SZUA-117. Next base: position 83,534 of record JAHEFD010000006.1, on the reverse strand, counting down.
TCGAGCATTTTCGGGTCGACCATGATCAGGCGGACATGCTCCGGCTTCGCCTTGTAAAGCAGGCTCAAGACCATTGCGTTGATCGCAACAGACTTTCCGGAGCCTGTCGTACCGGCGATTAACAGATGTGGCATCCGTGACAGGTCTGCAACGACTGATTTGCCACCAATGTCCTTGCCAAGCGCCAGGGTTAACGGCGAACCCATTTCATCGTATGCCTTGCTCTTCAATATTTCGCCGAGCGTGACCAACTCACGATTTTCGTTCGGGATTTCGAGGCCGATGTAAGACCTGCCGGGAATCACTTCGACAACGCGAACGCTGACAACAGACAAGGACCGGGCGAGGTCCTTTGCCAGGTTCGAGATCTGGCTGACCTTGACGCCCGGCGCCGGATCGAGCTCGAAGCGGGTAATGATGGGACCTGGCGAAACCGATACCACCTCGACTTCGATACCGAAATCCCGGAGTTTGAGTTCCACGAGGCGGGACATTGCCTCGAGCGACTCTTCCGAATAGCCACCCTTCAAGGGCGGAGGATCATCCAGTAGCGAAAGCGGCGGCAACTCGCCGGCAGATGGTGGCTCGAACAAGGGAACCTGGCGCTCTTTTTCCGCACGCACACTGGTCTCGAGCGGCGCCATGGTGGGCTCGATCTTTGGAGGCGTGCGGCCGGCAGTGCGTTTTCTCTCTTTTTCGAAGACATCCTGTCGCGCTGCCTGCTGTCGCCGGCCCTCGGCGCGGTCACGAAGTTCGCCGAACTTCTCGCGGGCTTTTTCGTATCCGGCAAGACACCACTTGCCAAGGGTATCCATGATTGTCAGCCAGGAGATGCCAAGAAAGACGGATATCGCTGCTACCCAGACAAAAAACAGCAGGACGCTTGCCCCCAGTAATTTCATCATATCCCTGAGGCTCTCACCAAAAACCTGGCCAACGATGCCGCCAGCCGTCTCGCGGAAGCCCTCGGACGAGAAATGCAGGGTTGCGAGCGCGCAACTGGTGATGAGTGTTACGAAGAATCCGCCCAGCCTGAATGCGTAATCCGCCCGCGTGAATTCCTCTTTGGTGTGCTGCTCACGAAATATCATCCAGCCGAAATACAGCACCATCGCGGCAAACAGATAGGCGGGTCGTCCAAAAAGATTGAACAGGAGATCCGCCGTCAGCGCACCGAAACGACCAATACCGTTTTTTATGTCACCGCCACCGCCGGCCTGGGTGAAGCCCGGATCTGCCTGGTCATAGGTCAGCAGTGCCACCAACAAAAGCAATGCGAGCGCGATGAAGACCCACAGCGCACTCTCTCGAAGGTTTTCTACGAGTTTCTGGGATAGCCGTGACGGCTGGTTTCGTGACTGTCGAGCTCTGGCCATATTAAAGTAATCTGAAATAATACGATGCTAACATACTGATTCTAATACACATATGAATAAGGGCTGTTATCTACCCTACCCTGGTGGTTCAATTTGGCGCGCACACGCCAGGTCGAGACAATGCTGCTCCGGACAACCAGGGCGCCCTTTACGCGCACGATGATATTTCCCTACACTTGCTGCAAGCACCTGCTTCCCTTTAACTGCTCGGACCTTGCAATGCTATCCACGTGGACGCATGTCGGGTGACTTGAACCGGTTGGAAATCAGGCTGACCTGGCAAATGGATTGGCGAATAAACTGAAGGCAAATTATACATGAGCAATAGCAAACATTGCCGCGTTCTTATCCTCGGCTCCGGCCCCGCGGGATACTCAGCCGGGGTTTATGCGGCAAGGGCCAATCTGAAGCCTGTCATCGTTACCGGTATCGAACAGGGTGGTCAGTTGATGACAACCACCGATGTCGACAACTGGCCGGGTGACGTCGAAGGACTTCAGGGCCCGGACCTGATGGAACGTATGCTTAAACATGTGCAGCGTTACAACGTGGACGTCGTCAATGACCACATCAACAAGGCCGACGTCTCCGCCAGGCCGTTCACCCTCACGGGAGACTATGGCACCTATACCTGTGATGCCCTGATCATCGCCACGGGCGCCACCGCGATGTACCTCGGACTGCCATCCGAGGAGACTTTCAAGGGCCGCGGAGTATCTGCCTGCGCAACCTGCGATGGATTCTTCTATCGCGGGAAAGACGTAGCTGTGATTGGTGGCGGCAATACCGCTGTGGAGGAAGCACTTTACCTGAGCAATATCGCCTCCAGTGTCACCCTGGTACATCGTCGCGATGCACTTCGCTCCGAAAAAATTCTCCAGGACCAGCTGTTCCAGAAAGAGACCGAGGGCAAGGTCAATATATGCTGGAATCACGTCGTCGACGAAGTCCTGGGCGACGAATCGGGCGTCACGGGACTGCGTGTTCGCAGCACCGTTGACCAGTCGAAAACAACGGACCTGGAATTATCCGGCGTATTTATCGCCATCGGCCACCGCCCGAATACCAGCCTTTTCGAAGGACAAATGGACATGAAAAACGGGTATATCGTCGTCAGGACCGGTCTTGATGGAAACGCTACCGCGACCACGGTCCCGGGCGTGTTTGCTGCGGGTGACGTGGCTGACCAGGTATACAGGCAAGCCATCACCTCGGCCGGCGCAGGCTGCATGGCGGCCCTGGATGCTGAGAAATTCCTCGATGCAGAGGGTGAAGCGTAAGGACCATCCGGCAAATGCAGCCAGTGATCGCCACGGGCATTAGCGATTTCTCTGCGCGGGAATGGAACAGGCTGGCCGGAGATCGCTACCCTTTCATGACACACGAGTTCCTGCATGCAGCGGAGGTATGCGGCTCGGCATCGAGGATGACGGGCTGGACGCCCCGTCACATTGGTCTTCGTGACCGCGCGGGTGTGCTGCAGGCCGCAATGCCGCTTTACGAGAAAGCGCATTCATGGGGCGAATTCGTTTTCGACTGGAGCTGGGCACAGGCTTACGAGCAGGCCGGCCTCGAGTATTACCCCAAGCTGGTCTCCGCCGTACCCTTCACACCGGCCCCGAGTCCGCGCCTCTTAACGATGGACGACGAACTGTTGCCGGAACTGATCGCCACGGCACGCCAGCTCGCCGCCGATGAGGGACATTCATCGTTACACGTGCTGTTTCCGCATCTGCGGGAGCTCGAGCACTTGCAGGACGGCGGCTTACAGCTGCGCAAGGACTGCCAGTTCCACTGGCACAACCGTAACTACAGCTGTTTCGAAGATTTCCTGGCCACATTCAGTTCGGTAAAGCGGAAAAAGGCTCGCCGTGACCGGCGTCGCGTGCGGGAGCAAGGCATCACGTTCCGGAGATTGAAAGGTAATGAGACCGACGCCGCAATCTGGACCGACGTTTACGAACTGATCAGCATGACGTTTATGCGCCGTGGCTCCATGCCCTATTTCAGCCTCGATTTTTTCCTTGAGGTTTCGCAGCGCTTGCCCGACAACATCCTGATAATACTGGCGGAAAAGGATCGGGCACCCGTGGCCTCAGCCGTATTCTACGACACGAAGGATACGCTCTACGGTCGCTACTGGGGTGCTGACGACCGCTATGACGCGCTGCACTTCGAAACCTGCTACTACCAGGGAATCGACTATTGCATTGAGCAACAACGCCGGCTATTTGAGCCCGGGACACAGGGAGAGCATAAAATCAGCCGGGGTTTTGTGCCTGTAACTACCTGGTCTGCCCACTGGCTGGCACATCCCGAGTTCTTCTCGGCCGTCGGGCGATACTTGCAGGCAGAGGGACGCCATGTCGATAACTACATTGACGCGGTAAGCTCACACAGCCCTTATAAAGACAGTTCCACAGGCAGCGAGCACGAATGAATACATTGCAGGTCAAGTCAATCCGCAGCGACGATCCGCCGGAAGCATTTCCGGACATTGAATCGGTGCCTGCTGAAGCGGATGGCCTGGTCGCAGCGGGCGGGGATCTTTCGTCGCGACGCCTGCTTTATGCTTATCGGCATGGCATTTTTCCATGGTATGAAGAAGGACAGCCAATCCTGTGGTGGTCGCCGGATCCCAGGTGCATCCTGTATCCGGAAGCGATGCATGTTTCCAAAACAACCCGGCGCGCCTTCCAGAACAGCGAATTCAGGATTCGATTCAACAGCGCCTTCAGCGAGGTTATAGCCGGCTGCGCCGCGGATCGACCAGGGGACCCCGGGACATGGATCACAGCAGAGATGGTCATGGCCTATGAGCGGCTCCACGAGGAAGGCTGGGCGCATTCAATCGAAGTCTGGACCTCTGAAGGGCTTGTCGGCGGACTTTATGGACTGGCTATCGGCAGCATGTTTTTTGGCGAATCGATGTTCAGCCGGCAGACAAATGCATCAAAGGCAGCATTATTTGCACTCTGTCGCGTGTTGCACGAAAACGACTTTGTGTTATTCGATTGCCAGGTGGAGTCCCCGCACGTGATGACCCAGGGAGCAACCCTGATACCGCGGCAGCGTTTTGCCGACCTGTTAAAAGTCGCCTGCAGCCCGGGTGCGCCCTTCACGAAATGGCCGGAAGAGCCACTGAATATCAGCGACCTGGCGAGTGGAAAACCGGTATACGCATTGCAATAACGCCATCGTTTCTGCACAATTCGGCGCCAGAACACACCGGAGACACCAGGAAATTGGCTAAAGAAGAAGCGTTGCAGATGGAAGGCGTCGTGACCGACACGCTGCCCAACACGACCTTTAGGGTCGAGTTGGAAAATGGTCATGTCGTAACTGCGCACATCTCCGGGAAGATGCGGAAAAACTACATCCGTATTCTCACTGGTGACGCCGTCACCGTGGAACTGACCCCCTACGACCTCAGCAAGGGTCGAATCGTGTATCGCGGTCGTTAAATGACTCTAGCCGTCCCGGCACGGCTTTTCACATCAAATCAGTCTTTTGGCAGGTGAGCCAGTTCTTTCCGGACCGGTTCGGCATTTAATGTCAGATCGCCGTCATCACCGACCGAAATACGCACGTGGCCGCCTTTGGCAAGGCTGCCAAAGAGCAGTTCTTCCGCCAGGGGCCGTTTGATGTGTTCCTGGATGACTCGGGCCATCGGTCGCGCGCCCATTTTCGGATCGTAGCCGCGATCAGCTATCCAGTCTCGTGCGGCATCATCGAGTTCAAGCGTGACGTTGTTGCTGCCAAGCTTGCTTTCCAGCTCGACGACAAGTTTGTCGACGACGCGGGCGATTGAGTGTGCATCAAGTGGCGCAAACTGGATAATCGCATCCAGTCGATTGCGGAACTCCGGCGAAAATGACTTCTTGATAATCTCCATACCGTCAGTGCTGTGATCCTGATGCGTGAATCCGATCGATGCACGGCTCATTTCCTGGGCGCCGGCATTGGTCGTCATTACCAGAACTATGTTGCGGAAATCCGCCTTGCGGCCGTTATTGTCTGTGAGGGTTCCATGGTCCATCACCTGCAAAAGCAGATTGAATACTTCCGGGTGCGCTTTCTCGATTTCATCGAGTAAAACAACAGCGTGCGGGTTCTTGGTAACCGCTTCCGTCAGCAGGCCGCCCTGATCAAAACCAACGTAACCCGGAGGCGCGCCGATCAAGCGGGAAACCGTGTGGCGTTCCATGTACTCGGACATATCAAAGCGGATGAGCTCCACACCCATCACCATCGATAATTGCCGGGTAACCTCGGTCTTGCCAACACCGGTTGGGCCGGAAAAAAGAAATGACCCGACCGGTTTTTCGTCTTCATTCAATCCAGACCGGGACATCTTGATCGCCGAACTCAGCGCAGAGATCGCAGCGTCCTGGCCAAAAATAGTCAGCTTGAGGTCGCGGTCCAGCGTGCGGAGGACATCTCGATCTGAAGATGAAACGCTCTTCGGCGGAATGCGCGCCATTTTGGCAACCACATTCTCGACCATTTCAACGGTTACCCGGTCCTCACGTTTATCAGCCGGGCGAAGGCGCAGGTTAGCGCCCGCCTCGTCAATTACGTCGATTGCCTTGTCCGGCAGGCGGCGGTCATTGATATGTTTGGCCGCGAGTTCTGCGGCCGCACTGAGCGCGTCGTCCTCGTAACGTACATCGTGATGCTCTTCGAAACGCGTCTTCAGCCCGCGCAAGATCTCGATCGTTTCTTCAACACTCGGCTCCGGAACGTCGATTTTCTGGAAACGACGAGCAAGCGCGTGATCCTTTTCGAATACGCCCCGATACTCCGAATAGGTCGTAGAGCCGATACACCGAATTTCACCGTTTGCCAGTACCGGCTTGATTAGATTGGATGCGTCCATAACACCGCCGGAAGCAGCGCCGGCACCAATGACTGTATGAATCTCATCGATAAAGAGGATTGCTCCAGGATCATCCTGGACTTCCCGAATCACGGCCTTCAGCCGCTTTTCAAAATCTCCGCGATACTTTGTGCCTGCAATCAAGGTGCCCATGTCGAGCGCATAAATTGTGGCATCCTTAAGAACCTCGGGAACCCTTTCTTCGGTGATCATGCGGGCCAGCCCTTCTGCCAGCGCCGTCTTGCCGACACCGGCATCTCCGACGTACAGCGGATTGTTCTTTCGACGCCGACAAAGGATTTGCACAGTTCGCTCAATCTCTATTTCACGGCCAATCAACGGATCAATTTTTCCGTCAATTGCCCGCTTATTCAGATTCATCGCATATTTATCCAGCGCACTCGCATCAGATTCGCCCTCGGTTTCGACCGAAGATGCCGGCTCCTCGTCAGAAGCTTCGCCCGGGACCTGTGGCATGCCATGAGAAATGTAATTAACGACATCAAGCCTTGAAACATCCTGCATTCCAAGGAAATAAACCGCCTGAGATTGCTTTTCGCTGAATATCGCCACTAACACGTTTGCGCCGGTGACTTCCTTTTTTCCGCTGGATTGAACGTGATATACAGCGCGTTGCAATACGCGTTGAAACCCAAGCGTTGGTTGAACGTCACCCTCGTCACCCAAGGGCATGAGCGGCGTCGCTTCGTCAATGTATTCGATCAACTCCCGACGTAACTGGCCCAGGTCTGTGTCGCAGGCTTTCAGAATTTCGTGAACGCGCGGAATATCAAGCAACGCGAGCAGAAGGTGCTCAACCGTCATGAACTCGTGGCGACGATCCCTGGCGCCCTGAAAGGCTTCATTCAGACAAAATTCGAGTTCGCTGCTTAACATATGATTGAGTCGCTTCTTTTTCGATCAGGTGTCATTAACATAATTACGTACTGTTCTTCTCTCGCTGCTATGGTTTAACAACAGGTCTAATATTCTTCCATCGTACACAGAAGCGGGTGCTGCTGCTGCTGCGCGATGGTGGCCACCTGGGCAACCTTGGTCTCTGCGATCTCGTATCCGTAAGTTCCGCAAACGCCTTTGCCCTTGGTGTGCACCTCGAGCATCACACGAGTTGCCTGAGTGCGCTCCATTCCAAAAACAGATTCGAGCACCTGAACGACAAATTCCATTGGCGTGAAATCGTCATTGATCAGCACGACACGATATAATGACGGCCGTTTTAGTTTAGGTTCCGCTTCTTTGACGGACAGGTCGTGGTCGTCAATGCCTCGGGTTGATGGGTTCCGGTCGGTCATAAATTCCTGGTCTTTTCGGTGTTATCTGCGTTCACGGCACGAAGCCTTCCTGGGGGCCATTATATATGGGCTCGCGATGGCATTCTCCAAGCCCTGCGGGCTGAATTCGGAAGAATTATCCTCCGAAGTTGCCTCTTTAAAAACAACGCATGAGAAAAAAGGGGTATATCCTTGCCACATATAGGTTTTTTACACATTTCGGGCTTGTTGCCGATGGCGCGCAGACCTTATCATGCCCCTGCTGCGTTTAATGGTGTATTCCCCGATACTCTGGCTCCGGGGGCACAGTCGCAGGTGAGGATCTGATCGCACATGACAACAGACGCAAAATGGTCTGATTTCAATAATCTGGACGCAGAACGGCTGCTATCTGTGGCAAACCGGACATTGCCGCGCTGGGTCGCTTTGGCGATCGTTGCCGGAATTGCGTGGCAACTCGCACGCATTATATGGATGCTGATGCCCGGCTCGGAAGATGACAGCCAGATCATCACTCCCCCGGTTCAGATATCGCGATCTGCCGGCTCGGCTGCCGGATCGGTTGACGTCCAGGCGATTGCGGATTCGCACCTGTTCGGTGAAGCGGACCCGGAGGAAGTTGTCGTCGCCCCGCCTGAAAATCTCGAGAATCTCGCTGAGACACGATTAAGCCTGACGCTAAAGGGAACGATTGCCTCCCCGGAGGAACGATCATCAATCGCCATCATTGCCGACACACGAAATGAAGAGAAGATTTACGTTGTCAGGGATACTGTCGCACCGGGAGCGACCCTTCACGCGATCTACGCAGACCGGGTTGTCCTCAATCGGGGCGGAACCCTGGAAGTGCTGAAATTGCCAAAAGAATTTCCCGCAACGTCAGCGTCAATACGGCGCGATACGTCAACCGTTACCCGTGCAGCAGATTCCGAGCAGTCCATCCAGAATGTGATTACGGAAAATGTGTCGAAACTGGCCGATGTCATCCGGCCCACCCCATATTATGTTTCCGGAGAAATGCAGGGATTCCGGATTTATCCCGGCCGCGACCGAAAACAGTTTGCTGCCCTGGGTCTTCGACCCGGTGATCTGGTCAAAGACATCGATGGCGCAGCTCTCACCAATCCGGCACAGGCCACCGAAATTTTTCAAGGGCTCGGCGACAAGGACCAGGTCTCGGTCACTGTTGAGCGGAATGGCCAACCGGAAGTTCTTATCCTGAGCACCAGTCAGCTTGATCTTGATAACACGCAATGAAGGAACCGAACTTAGTGCACAAACAGCATATGCAATCAGGTCACCGAACAGGACTGGCAGCTCTATTAGTGCTTTTCGTGCTCCCTCTTGCGTGGAGCCAGGAACCGACGATCACGCCGAACTACCGGGAAGCCGATATTCGCCAGATCGTTGAAGCTGTTGGTGAGGTAACGGGCCGCAACTTTATTCTTGACCCTCGGGTGAATGCCAAGGTGACCATGCTGTCATCAACGCCGATGTCCCCCGATGCGTTTTACGAAGCGTTCCTTTCAATACTGCAAGTTAATGGCTTTATAGCCATGACTGCCGGCGACGTTATCAAGATCGTTCCTGATGCCAGTGCCAGGCAATACTCCGGACTGCTATCCACTGATAATGCAGCAGCGGATGACATCGTCACCCAGGTCGTGCGCGTCGAAAACGTTGGCGCCGCGCAGCTTGTGCCCATTCTTCGCCCGTTGATACCCCAGTACGGGCACCTGGCAGCACATCCCGGCTCCAACATGCTGATCATTTCCGATCGCGCCTCGAACGTTGACCGTATGCTGCGAATTATTCGCCGAATCGACCAGGCCAATGACGAGGAAATTGAAGTTGTTCGCCTGGAGCATGCCTCGGCATCCGAAGTCGTTCGCGTCATGACCGCGCTGACGCAGACGCCACGTACCGACGGCGTTCCGGTCACGACCTCGCTGGTATCCGATGCCCGGACCAACAGCGTGCTGATCGGTGGTGACAAGAGCGAAAGGCTTCGCATTCGCGCTCTGATTGCACACCTTGATACGCCACTTGAAGATGGCGGTGATACACAGGTCAGGTACCTTTACTATGCGGACGCCGAAGAGCTGTCCACCAAATTACAGCAGCACTTTACACAACAGGCAGCCGCCGAAGGCGGTGGGGCACCCACTTCGACCACCGCCAACCAGGTCAGCGTTTGGGCAGATCCTCAGAACAATGCCATTGTCGTTAATGCCCCGCCAAAAATGATGCGCTCGCTGATGGGGATCGTAGACAAGCTCGACATCCGCCGCGCGCAGGTCCTGGTTGAGGCCATTATTGTCGAGGTCATCGCCGATCGTTCATCCGATCTCGGTGTTACCTGGGCTGTGGACGGCAGCGGCAGTAACAGTGCCGTCGGCATTACAGAATTCCCGGGAGCGGGCACAACTGTCCTGGGACTTGGCACGGCGCTTGGCGGCTCAGGCGGCACCGGCAGCCCGGCCGGACTTATCGGGCCTGGACTAACCATTGGCGTTGGCCGCATCACCGATTCCGGCACAAGCTTCGCTGCTATATTGACGGCACTGCAGGGCGATGCAGACACCAACATCATTTCAACGCCAACGATCGTCACATTGGATAACGAGGAAGCAAGCCTCAATGTCGGACAGGAAGTACCTTTTCTCTCCGGGTCCTTTTCCAACACCGGCAGCGTAGGCGGCGCAATCAATCCGTTCCAGACCATTCAACGGGAACAGGTTGGTGTCAAACTGACTATTACGCCACAGATCAATGAAGGGGACTCCCTGCTCCTGAAAATTTCGCAGGAAGTGTCGAGCATCGCTTCATCATCAGAGGGCGCGGCCGACCTGATCACCAATGAGCGCACGATCGAAACGACAGTGATTGTCGAGGACGGTGGAATTCTTGTCCTGGGCGGCCTGATTGAGGACACGCTCCGTGAGAGCGAGCAGCGCGTTCCGATACTTGGCGGCATTCCAATCCTTGGTGGCCTGTTTCGTAATCGCTCCACCGATCTGGTCAAGACCAACCTGATGGTTTTCATTCGACCAAAAATCTTGCGAGATTCCACGCAAACGGCTTTTGAAACCAATTCAAAGTACCGGATGATTCGCGATGCGCAGCAAGGTGGCCGGGTCGAGTTGATGCCCGGTGCCGGGCGACCGGTCCTGCCTCCTGTTGAGGATTACGGCTACACCCCGGTCCCGGAGACCAACGACATCGCCGAAAATGAATAATCGACCTGTAACCGGCATTTACTAATGGAAAGTAATAGCGATCTCGTACTTGAACTGGAGCCAGACGTTACGGTTGATTACCCGGCGATGCCGGAAATCGCCAATAGAGCGTTGCCCTTCTCTTTCGCCAAGCGGCACGGCGTACTAATCCGGGAATTCGAAAATGGCGTCGCCCATGCGGTTTATCGCACCGGCGCATCGCCGCTCAGTCTTGCCGAGGCGCGGCGCTTCGCTCGTGCACCGACGAAGTTGACCCGGGTCAGTGCCGACGCGTTTAACGCAATACTGCAGCAGACCTATGAACAAGGCAGTCACATGGCCATGCAAATGGTCGGCGACCTCGACGAACAAACAGATCTTTTGCAGGTCGCGCAAGAACTGCCGGAACCATCAGACTTGCTGGAAAGCGACGATGATGCACCGATCATCAAGTTCATCAATGCGGTATTGACCGAGGCTGTGAAAGAAAATGCGTCCGACGTTCATATCGAGCCATACGAGAACCGCCTGGGAGTAAGGTTCCGAATTGACGGTGTTCTGCAAGAAGTACTGCAAACACGCCGAGCGCTTGCGCCGCTGGTTGTTTCCCGCATCAAGGTCATGTCAAAACTGGACATCGCGGAAAAACGCCTGCCCCAGGATGGCCGTATTTCCCTGAAAATCGCAGGAAGACCTGTCGACGTACGTGTATCAACAATGCCCTCCGGACACGGAGAGCGTGTTGTACTGCGACTGCTGGACAAAAACGCCGGACGCCTGAATCTTTCGTCACTCGGAATGGATGAAGATTCCCAGGCGCTGATGGGTGACCTTATTCACAAACCACACGGCATCATCCTGGTAACCGGACCGACTGGCTCAGGCAAAACCACCACACTTTATGCGTCGTTGGAAAAGATCAACGACAACAGTCGTAACATCATGACCGTCGAAGATCCGATTGAGTATTTCATCGACGGCATAGGACAATCGCAGGTCAACACCAAGGTTGAAATGACATTTGCACGCGGACTGCGTGCAATCCTTCGGCAGGATCCGGATGTAGTAATGGTTGGTGAGATCCGGGATCTCGAAACCGCCGAGATCGCCATTCAGGCAAGTCTCACCGGCCATCTGGTGCTGTCGACGCTGCATACGAACACGGCGTCGGGTGCGATCACGCGCTTGCGCGATATGGGCGTCGAACCGTTTCTGCTGTCCTCCAGCCTGATCGGCGTTCTCGCCCAACGCCTGGTCCGGGTTTTGGACAAAGACACAAAAGTCCCGTACGTGGCGCGCGAGTACGAATGTCGAACCCTGCGTGTCGATCCCGACGACCCGCCGACACTTTATCGACCACTGAACGATGACCCGAGCGGTTACCATGGCCGAACCGGAATCTACGAACTCATCGCTGTCGACGACACGATGCGTACCATGATCCACGACGGTGCGAGCGAGCAGAATTTCGAAAAGTACGCGCGCACGCTGACACCGAGCATCAGGGATGATGGGCGACGACGCGTCCTTGCCGGGGATACCACATTAGAAGAAGTCCTGCGCGTCACCCGGGCAGATTAACGTTGGCGAACGCGACTCTAATGAGTGATCCCAATGGGCGCCTTTGAATTCGTCGCGCTCGACAAGAGCGGCAAGGAATCGAAAGGTCTCCTGGAGGGCGATACGCCGAAGCATGTGCGACAGATGCTTCGCGAGCGCCACCTCCTTCCGGTAAAAGTCACCGAAGTCGCCGGCAAGGAATCAAAACGGCAGACAGGTTTGACGCTGCGCCGCGGATTATCCGCCGCAGAACTCGCACTGGTGACCCGCCAGCTCGCCACACTTGCCGAAGCCGGCTTACCACTGGAAGAGGCTCTGCTCGCAGTTAGCCAACAAAATGAGAACCCACGTGCACAAAGCATATTGCTCGGGGTGCGATCACGGGTAATGGAGGGTCACACCCTGGCAGACGGGCTGGCAGACTTCCCGCAGGCTTTTCCGGATCTCTACCGCGCAACTGTGGCCGCCGGCGAACAGTCCGGGCATCTGGACGCTGTCCTCAATCGCCTCGCCGACTTCACGGAATCGCGACAGATCCTCCAGCAACAGATTCGAAATGCAATGATATATCCGGTAGCACTGGTTGTGACTGCAGTTGCAATCATTAGCTTCATGCTTGCCTATGTCGTTCCCAAAGTCGTGTACATCTTTGAAAACTACGACCAGCAGCTTCCGGTTCTTACACGGGCAATGATCGCGTCCAGCGACTTCATTCGCGGCTATTGGTTCGCAATTATTGCTGTTGTTGGATTAGTCATTTTCGGGCTGCGGTATTTATTAAAAAAAGAGGGTCCCCGGCGCAAGTATCATCGAATGCTGCTGCGTATTCCCATCGTCGCCAAATTGACCAGAGGCATTAACACGGCTCGATTTACACAGACATTGAGTATATTGGCCGGCAGCGGTGTACCCATCCTTGAGTCACTGCGAATCGCCGCCCAGGTCGTTGTTAACATACCCATGCGCGAGGCGGTTGAAGAAGCCTCTCTTCGTATTCGCGAAGGCGCGATGATCAGTCGCTCCCTGGCCAGCAGCAAGTTGTTTCCTCCGATGACCACCCACCTTATTTCGAGTGGAGAAGCCAGTGGCAAGCTTGAAGAAATGTTGGCCCGGGCCGCCACGAACCAGGAAAGAGAGGTTGATGGACTGGTTTCAACACTCCTTGGCATCATGCAACCGCTACTCGTCATCGTAATGGCTTTTATAGTGCTGCTCATCGTTCTCGCCATCCTCCTGCCCATTTTTGAAATCAACAACCTCATTCGCTGACCATCTGGTCGGAATGTGTTGCTACTGCTGCATTTCACGCGGCCGAAAATGTGTCGATCAACTCCTTGCACGTTGTTTTTTTTCGCTGTATACAGGAAATACATTTATGGATGATGGCGCTGAGTAAGGACTCGTAAACACCAGAAGTGAGGGTTGTGATTATGGGCAACAAGATCGGTAAATCGATGCCGGAAGACGATGACGACATCGAACTTGACGACGACGAGGAAACTGTCACCGACGATGACGACGATTTTGGGGACACAGCCATTTTGTCAGACTCGGATTCTGATGACGATGACGGCGACGATGATGAATCGACCGCAGAGATCAATGTTGAACGATTGATGGCAGAACTGGAAAAGACCGACCATGATGATGCCGTGCGGCGAAAAGCGATTCGACGCCGACTGGAAGAGCTCGCAGAGGAAAAATCGTTCGAAGATACTTACGCGATCGATTTCGACTGATTTTCCGGGCCCCTATTGATTTAAGCGTGATTACTTCGCGCTTCTGTGACTTGTCGCTGGTCAGCGGAAGTCCCTGGATTTAACTGACAATTCTCCCAACAAAGCACTGTGATCGGTCAGTGTCCTGGCAATCACATGAATCACTTTCCCTTCTCTTTGTAATTCCCCCTGCACGCCCATCAGGCGGGCATTCAGCAAAACATCACGCTGTTCTTCTGCAATCTTTTTCCAGATAATCAGATTACTGCAGCCTGTTTCATCCTCGAGTGTGACAAATGTCACTCCGCTGGCAGTGCCAGGCCGTTGCTTGGTAATAACCAGCCCTGCAATGCAAATATGCCGTCCTGAGGTCAAACCCCCAAGTTCCGCGGCAGCAACATAACGCCAGGTATCCAGTTGTTTACGAAGGAGCGCCACAGGATGACGCCCAAGCGTAAGACCAAGGCTTTGATAATCAGCGACGATGTCCTGGCCCTCCGTGGGCCGCCTCAGCATTGGAACCGCCTCATACCGGTCCAGCGACGCGAACAACGGTGTCGGCTCCTCTACGCCTGCCACCGTCCATCGGACCTTGTGACGATGTCCTGCAAGGGACTTAAGCGCACCCGCCGCTGCCAGGGCGCTCAGCTCACGGCGATCAAGGTTGGTTCTTTCGAGTAATTGCTGAATGCTGGTGTACGGGCTTTCTCTTTTTGAAATGACAGCCTCTCCGGCTGCCGCAGGCAAACCTTTAACTTGCCGCAAGCCGAGTCTCAATGCCGGCTTACCGTTTTGCGTGCGCTCGAGACTCGAATCCCAACCACTTTCGTTCACGTCAACAGGCCGTACGGAAACACCGTGACGACGGGCATCCTGCGTCAATTGCGAAGCTGAATAAAATCCCATTGGCTGGCTATTGAGCAATGCGCAGGTAAATGCCGCCGGCTCATGGCATTTAAGCCAGCACGATACGTAAACCAGCAACGCAAAACTGGCCGAATGAGACTCGGGAAAACCATACTCGCCAAATCCCAAAATTTGCTGAAATATCTGTCGGGCGAAATCTTCCTTATAGCCTCGCTCCTGCATTCCCCGAATGAGTTTTTCCTCAAATGGGCCAAGCCCGCCACGCCGTTTCCATGCCGCCATGGCTCTCCTTAAGCGATCGGCCTCACCCGGCGTGAAACCCGCTGCAACGACAGCCAGCTGCATCACCTGCTCCTGGAAAATAGGCACACCCAACGTGCGCTGCAGAACCTCCCTGACTTCGTCGCTTGGATATTCAACGGGTTCTTCACCGCTCCGGCGTCGAAGATAGGGATGCACCATGTCGCCCTGAATCGGCCCCGGTCGAATGATCGCAACTTCGATAACCAGGTCGTAATAACAGCGTGGTTTCAATCGCGGCAGCATAGCCATCTGTGCACGTGACTCGATCTGGAAAACCCCCATCGTGTCTCCTTCACAAATCATGTCGTAAACAAGCGGATCCTCGGCCGGCACACTGGCAAGCGTGTATTCCCTTCCATCAAAGTCCCTGATCAGGTCAAAACTTCTTCGAATAGCCGTTAGCATGCCAAGCCCCAGTACATCCACCTTGAGCAAACCGAGGTCCTCCAGATCATTCTTCTCCCACTGAATGACCGTACGATCGGCCATGGTGGCATTCTCCACCGGCACCAATTCAGACAGAGGTCCGTTCGAAATCACAAAACCACCAACATGCTGCGAAAGATGCCGGGGAAAACCCATCACCTGTCGTACGAGGTACAACAGGCGCCTGATCAACGGGCTCGCCGGATCCAGCCCTGCTTCGAGGACACGACTATCATCCACTTCCTGGCCGTCCCACCACTGCATCGACCTGGCCAGCCTGTCGACCTGCAGTCCGCTCAAACCCAGCGCCTTACCGATATCCCTTAATGCACTTCGCGGACGATAGGTAATGACCGTCGCGGCGAGCGCAGCCCTTTCTCTGCCGTATTTCTGATAGATGTACTGAATGACCTCTTCGCGACGTTCATGTTCGAAATCAACGTCAATATCCGGCGGCTCATTCCGCTCCTTTGAAATGAAGCGCTCCACCAGCGTTGCCATACGCTCAGGATCCACTTCGGTGATACCGAGACAAAAACAGACCGCAGAATTTGCCGCTGAACCGCGCCCCTGACAAAGAATGTGTTGGCGCCGGGCAAACGAAACAATGTCGTAAACCGTCAGAAAAAAAGCCTCGTACCTCAGATCACGAATCAGCTCGAGTTCATGCTCGACCAGTGCCATCACTTTGCCGGGTGTGCCGGCCGGCCAGCGCTTTTGCATACCCTCCTCGGTCAGCTGCCGTAACCAGCTCGTCGGCGTCTCACCGGCTGGTACCAGTTCATCGGGGTATTCGTAACGTAATTCGTCGAGAGAAAACCGGATGGAATCTGCGATGCGAACTGTTTCCTGCAACAGTTCCCGGGGATAGATTTTGCTTATACTCTTTCGCGACCTTAGATACCGCTCACCATTGGGGTAGAGCGCAAAGCCGGCCCGGTCAAGGGTTACACCTTCGCGAATAGCCGTCAGGGTGTCTTGCAGAGCCCGACGCTCACGACTGTGCATGTGCACGTCACCACAGGCAACGAGCGGGAGATTCAGCGCCCTGCTTAAATGTTGCAGACGCTCCAGGCGTAGTCGCTCCAGCCCATCTGTCAGCAGCTCTACTGCAATCCACAAACGGCCGCTAAAGACTTCCGTAATCCACGCGTCTTCTGCCCCTAAAAATAACTGGTTGCCGGGAACCCATAAAACAAGACAATCATGCAGTCCATCACGAAAATCATCGGCTGTAAGTTTATAACTGCCTTTCTTTGCAGCACGCCGTCCCTGGGTGATCAGCCTGCATAGCGCCGCATACCCTTCGTGGCTTTTTGCGAGTACGACCAGTTTCAGCGAAGTTTCAAGGCAAAACTCCGAACCGACGATTAGCTTTAAATTCCCGAGCCCACCTTCCTTCGCGGCCATGTGTGCACGAACAACACCTGACACAGAACACTCATCGGTAATGGCCAGCGCCTCGTAACCAAGGCTGGCTGCTGTCTCAACGAGTTCTTCGGGATGAGAGGCGCCCCGCAGGAAAGTAAAATTACTGAGAGCATGCAACTCGGCATAAGCGGTCACCCGAACATCCCGTGCAGGTACCAGGAATTACGGCGGCCTCCGACCTGGCAACGATCGCGGAAAACCCAGAGATAGACGCCACGGGGATTACGGGCAATGAAATAATCCCGGGCAATGCCATCATCATCCCACCAACCTGTCTCGAGACGCTCAGGCCCTTCAACCAATTCCAGTCTTCCCTGGTAACAAGGCATCTCCTGCTCTGTCACAAGTTGCTCCGGCTTTTGCAACATCCACAAAGGCCTTTGCAAAACCAGGCTGTTAGTACGCCGGACACCTGCCAGCAGGCCGGGCGTGTCGGAATAAAGCTCGCAGCCCTGCACATTCGCGCAATGCGGTACTCCATCAAATACATTTCGCCGCTGCCAGGCATGTTGTGGCCGGTACTCGGCAACCGTCATAACGCCATGTACGGCTTCTTCACCGATTCGGGCGGATAATCGCTCGGCAAGATGTGCAATCGAAACATTACGTTGCTGTCTTTCTGGCTTGTTGAATGGCAGGGCATCAGTTTCTGCAGTGAATCGCTGCCCTTCCCCGCTGCGTAACTGAATAGCAATTACCGGTGCGGCAAGCGCCAATCGGTCGAACTTTATTTCGAGCAGGTCAAACCAGTGTTGAACGGCTCTATCAGCCCGCACACAGCCCAGGGGCAGGTGTGTTGCTGGTACCTGCAGGTGAAAAAAAACAAACTCGATCTGCTGCACCGCCATTTGTCGACTTAAAAGAAAACGCTCAAGCCTCATCAGCAACTCCTGACAAATATTCAGGAGCAAAGCGCTATCGCTCTCTTCTTCATTCAGATCGAAATCCGCAACAAAACGTTCGGGCGCACGATAACTGACGCGCGGATCCGGCATACGGCCAAGCGCTCGATCGAGTTCCAGTAAACGAGTGGCACTAAAACGCTTGGCAAAACCCTGTCGTGGTAAACGCAGGACCTCACCTATTGAAGTCACACCCATCCCTCTAAGTAACTTGCAAACATTATCCGGCCAGTGAAGACAGTGAATGGGCAAGGGACCGAGTTTCCCGACCAGGTTGCGTGGATCTCGAATGCAAACCTTCTGCCCGGACCGTGCCAGCCAGGTAGCTGCCAGTGGCGTTGGTGCAATAGCCACCTCGACATGAAAACCCTGGCTTTGAAGTCCCCTGACGATGCGTTCGCGCAATGGCTTTATGCCGCCGAAAAGTTTTCGGCTCCCCTCAATCTCCAGCAACAGTAGTGAAGGCCCATCGATAGAAGTAAAAGCCGTAAATTTCTCTGACCATTCAGCCAGGTTTTTTAAAACCTGCGCTTCCCGGATCGGATTTCGCTCCTCAAGTTTCAATGACGGCACCAATGCCAACGCTGCATTTACCGCCAGGCCCGGGCTGATACCCGCTTCACGAGCTTTTGCATTCGCCTTAAGGATCCTGCGAATACCTTGCTGCTCTTCAAATACAGCGGCCGCTTCTGCAGAAACAAGCACCGCTTCCAGCGCCAATGCCGGTAAATAGACGCAAAGCCATAATTGTCGAAGCGGGCGAACAGGGAGAGGTAATGGAGGCGGGCTTGGGGATGCCGCCGATACCAGCGACAGCTGTTCAGGCGGTTGGCGGAGCCGTGTCCTGCCTGCCCGTTTTTTTATAGAGGGAGTCGGGGCTGCTTCCCGGGAGCGGGCAGGTGGTTTGTCTGAAGCGGACACGATGAAAGCAACCTAGCCCGCATAATCCCGCACCACAGCAGGCCTGCCACCGCGACTTTTCAGGATGCCGAGATCCGTCCCGACATCTCCTGCTGTCAATTGAATGCGCAAAGCCGCAGCCGAGGGCTGTGACAGGGCTTTCAGGGAACGAAAAGCGATGGCCCAGCTTTGCCCCGCTCCTGCGGCAAGTTGCAAACGACGACTTGCTGCACCATCGACTTCTTCTGACCACAGCAAAACAGCAGCGCAATTCCCTGACGTTAGCGCCTGTTCAGCCGCCCACAATGCTTCTTTCCCCCCCCGGGGCCGCACGATCAATACCCGCGAGAGATTAACGCCCCATTGCATCAATGCAGGTGGATAGGGTTCAAAAGGTGGTGCTATCCAGGCTATCCAGCCTGCTTCGCTGTCTTCTCGCGGTTGGCTTAATCGGGCCAGTGCCGGCATCAGGAGCTGTAATTCACCCGTGCCATAGTGATCCAGCAAGATTTCGGTCAGGGCATGCAGTGGCCAGCCGCCACCAGGCAGTTGTTGGTCGAGCTTGGGATAACCGCTGGCAAGTCCCTGCCAGCCTGCCCCCCCCGCCTGAGGCCGACCCCGCCAGATGCGCGGGTTTTCAAGCAGATTCTCGAGCGCGTCAGGCATCTGAAATCGGGCTCAGGTTCTAATGCAGCGGCATGCCGTCGCGGATGACACCGACAACGACGCCTTCGATAACCATCGTCCGCTCCCTCAGATCAACCTGTATCGGCTCGAAATCTTCATTCTCAGGCAGCAACCAGACTACAGACCCCTCCTGTCGGTAACGCTTCACGGTTACTTCATCCTCAACACGCGCAACCACAATCTGGCGACTACGCACTTCAGGGGTTCGATGCACGGCAACAAGATCGCCATCCAGAATACCCGCATTCTTCATACTCATGCCCTCTACCCTCAGGAGATAGTGCGGCTTGGGGTTAAAAAATGCCGGGTCCACCTGATAATGCGCCTCGATATGTTCCTCCGCGAGAATCGGGCTGCCGGCAGCGACTCTGCCAACCAGCGGGAGACCCAACTGTTCACGCAGAGAATCTTTCAGCTGAATACCCCTGGAAGCACCCGGGACCAGGTCTAAAACTCCCTTTTTCTGCAAGGCACGGAGGTGCTCTTCGGCCGCGTTGGCCGACTTGAAACCAAGCTCTTTGGCGATCTCTGCACGCGTGGGCGGCATGCCAAATTCATTGATAAAACCTTGAATTAATTCAAGTATTTCTTTTTGCCTGGGGGTCAGTTGGCGCATTTGAACATACCTGTATAGATAAACAGTGGTGTCATTATATACAGTTTCGTTCCTTCGTCAATACACCGGCTAAAGCTTCGTTTTGGATGAATGCCCTGCATCACAAAGACGGATACGGCCCGGCTTCACCGTCCGGTATTTCCTGGCAGCTGCCTCCTCCGCGACACATCCGGATCACCGGCACAGCCAATACAGTGCGGGTTCGCAGAACCGGGCCGGCACGAATGGTAAAAACCCAGGCCAGGCCCCCAAAGCGACACTTTGGCCGATCTGGCAGCAAAACGTGCCTTATTCATGTCTCTGTAAAACGACAAACCCAAGAAAAACAAGGAATTTCATTGCGGACGCGTTAACTTTACGAAATAATGCGCGGGCAGTTTTATCCCAACAGAGGAAATTTGGACAATGATTAAGAAAGTATTGAAAGTGGGCGCCATTGTGCTCGTCCTGAGCGTAGCCTCTGGTTGCGCGAGTCAGGCAGCCATTGACGCTGCACAGGCTACTGCAGATAACGCAGCAAGAGATGCAGCAGCAGCTAAGTCAGCCGCTGAAGCAGCTCGTGCAGCCGCTGACAGTGCCACCCAGGCAGCTCGAAGCGCTCAAAGCACTGCAGATCAGGCTTTATCAGCAGCGACTGAAGCTCAGGCTTGCTGTGATGCAAACCGCGATCGCCTGGAACGCATGTTCCAGAGGTCACAGGCCAAGTAGAAGAAATCTGCTTAAGGCTTATTCAGACGCCGCGCTTGTCGCGGCGTCTTTTATTCTGCGCCCGGCAACGGTAGGAATACCGTTCGCGAGCCGAAGGAGTGTCTCCGCGACATCCCAATCGAGCTCTGCCGGCCGTTCATTGGTTGCCAGGACAAACTGCGCAGTCAATGCCGTCATTGCGTCTCGTACCGGCGCCGCGACTTCAACCAATTCCGGTTCCAGGCCTGGCACCAGGCCCGATTCGGGCTCGACTGGCGCTTCTTCCAGTGTACGGTGCACCTCAATAACCAATTCGTCACCGTTCCAGCCAAACTTCACCGGCTCATTGACGATCCGTACAGCGGTATTAACGTCCACCCGACCGAAAAGATAGTCGATGTCCTCTGGAAACATCCGAATGCAACCGTGAGTGACACGCATTCCGACACCCGCCGGCCTGTTTGTGCCATGTATCAGGTAACCCGGAAGCCCCAGGCGCATCGCATATTCGCCCAGCGGGTTCTGTGGTCCCGCTGGAACGACTCGTGGCAACGGATCGCCCTCCGCCGCATGTTCGGCACGAATGGATTCCGGCGGATACCAGGCCGGATTTCGAACTTTGGAAACAATGGTTGTACGACCTAGTGGCGTTTCCCAATCCATACGTCCAATACTGATCGGATAAGTCATGACGACAGCCTGCTGGCCGTCCTCGGGCGTCGGATAATAGTACAGACGATACTCGGCAAGATTGAGAACGACACCGCGACGCGGTCCGCGAGGCAATATATATCGTGTCGGCAACGTGACGGCCGTACCCTCTCCAGGTAACCAGGTATCAACGCCCGGATTAGCCCGTACGATATCTTCGTACCCAAGACCATGACGCCGGGCGATGTCCAGCAAGGTGTCGTCGGCGCGCGCCGTTATCGTGGTCAACGCCCCGATAACATCGTTCCCCTCAGGCGGCAGGTCATACACTTCCGCCCGTACACAGAATGGCGTCACGGCAAGCGCAACGAAGATTAAATTTTTTCGCATTTTTGTTATCACTGACCCTTCTCATCACCCTTGATGACTTCAACTTCGGATTCGCTTTCGGCAAGCCACTCCTGCATGGCCTTGCTCTCCAGCAACCGCGCCGGGTATACGCTGGCCGATTCCGGCAAGTTCAGGCCATAGGTCCTGAAACGTAGCACAACCGGGGCATACATCGCGTCCGCAATACTGAATTTTCCAAACAGCCAGCGACCCGCGGACGAATAACGGTGATGGCAATCAGTCCAGATTTCGAAAACCCTGTCGATGTCTGCCGTCAATTCGTCTGGCAGCGGTACTTTACGTCCCATCGCACGACAATTCATAGGCATTGCCTCACGTAACGCCGCAAAGCCTGAATGCATCTCGGCACATATCGATCGTGCATGGGCACGGGCCGACTCTTCGACCGGCCACAGCTCTTTCTCCGGCCAGCGTTCTGCAATCGTTTCCGCAATCGCCAGCGAGTCCCAGACAACCATGTCATCGAGAAGCAACACCGGAACCCGGCAGGCGGGAGATGCGGCTGCAAGCTCCGCAGCGCTGGTTTCCGTGTCGAGTGCTATTCGCTGCTCCTCAAATTCTATACCGGCTTCCGCCAGCAGGAGCCAGGAGCGCAGTGACCAGCTGGAATAATTCTTGTTACCGATTATCAGTTTCACGGACATATCGCTTCGCCTTGACATCCGCCTATTATTTCACAGTTGGATCACCAACTGTCACCTCCTGTGTGGCGGGACTTGGACATTTTCCTCGTTGACCACTCCGGCACCGACCGGTAGCCTTGTCACCCGGCCACAATCGCGTGACAAACATGAAGTTTTCGATCGAATTGAGCAATCGCGATCTAAGGTTTTTTCGCGACGCCCTGAAGAAATCCCGAGACGCCGTAGGTCATGCGGACGAGTCAGAAATCATAGAGGCCGTTGGCGACGTTCTCAACGAAATCAAGAATGAAAAGCCGCTGCCGGATTTTGTCGCGAAAAGGATTCCCCAACTGGAATCCCTGATTCGCATGCTGCAGGACGATGAGTGGCAGCTACCGAAAGAAGCCCGGGAAAGGTTACTGGCGGCATTTATTTACTTCGCCGATCCTGAAGATCTTGTTCCGGACCATATTCCGATTATCGGGTACATCGACGACATCATCATGATCGAATTGGTTGTTCGGGAACTGCAACATGCGCGCGAAGCCTATGACGACTTTTGCGACTTCCGTGAAAATTACAACTTGAGCTCGAAAGACAAACAGGACAAGGTCATTCGTCGAGACAGGATCGACAAAAAACGGCAACAACTACACCAGAGAATGAAAAGGCGTTTAATGAAAGACCGGCGCGCAAAAAAGTCAACCGCGCTTTGGTGATCAGTATTTGAGTAACACCGAGCCCCAGGTGAAACCGCCACCGAAGGCCTCAAGCAATAGTGTTTGCCCCCGCTTGATGCGGCCGTCGCGGATCCCGACATCCAGGGCCATTGGCACCGAAGCCGCCGATGTATTACCGTGAATCTGGACTGTTTGAATAACTTTTTCCATTGGCATTCCAAGCCGCTTCGCGGTGGCCTGAATAATACGCAGGTTAGCCTGATGGGGGATCAGCCAGTCAATATCATCCAGGCTAAGGCCATTTGCATCGAGCGCCTCCTGTGCGACCGCACCGAGCGTTTTAACGGCAACCTTGAACACCTCATTGCCACTCATCATGATTCTTGAATCACCCAGGCCGGCAGCTGCAAGGTTATTGGATACGCCAACCGGGTAATAGAGCAGATCCTTGTACTGACCATCGGCGCCAAGATGCGTGGAGATAATTCCCGGCTCGTCGGATGGTTTCAGAATCACGGCGCCAGCACCATCACCGAATAAAACGCAGGTGCTTCGATCCTCCCAATCAATCAATTTGGTAATTATCTCCGCACCAATGACCAGTGCACATTTGGTATCACCGGAACGAATAAACTTGTCAGCCGAACTCAATGCATAAATAAAACCTGTACAAGCCGCCTCCACGCTAAAGGCCGCACATGCAGGAATTCCCATCTTGTGCTGAATGATTGTGGCAATGTTCGGAAAAATCAGGTCGGGACTGGTCGTGCCAACGATGATCAGGTCGATATCTTCGACAGTTACCCCCGCATCTTCCATGGCTATTTTAGCCGCGTTGACGCACAGATCCGAGGTTCTCTGATCCTCCGAGGCAATGTGACGTTGCTCTATTCCCGTTCGCGTCCGAATCCACTCGTCACTTGTCTCTACCATCTTTTCCAAATCAGCATTCGTGAGAATGCGTTCAGGAAGATAGCGACCGGTTCCTGCAATGCGCGAATAGATCATGCGGTTTCCTTTTGCAGCAATTTTCCAATCTGCTGCGGCACCTGGTTTCTTACTTCGACCAGCGCCGTCTCGATGGCGTGTTGAAACGCATGCGAATCCGCGCTGCCGTGGCTTTTGATAACAATACCATTAAGACCCACTAATGACGCACCATTGTAATTGCGTGAATCCATCTCAACTGCAAGGCTTCTCAGGACCGGCCGGGCGATCAATGCCTGAAGTTTTGCAAAGATATTCCGCGTGAACGCGCGACGCAGGTAATGAGATGCGAGGCCAACGGTACCTTCCATCGTTTTAAGTGCAACATTTCCGGTAAATCCATCGGTGACAACGACGTCTGTCTTGCCGGAAAAAATTTCGCTGCCCTCGATAAAACCAACATAGTTGAGGCTGCTTTCGTTGAGCAACTTCGCAGCTTCCCGAACCGAGTCATGCCCCTTGATGTCTTCAACGCCGATATTGAGCAGAGCTACGCGGGGACGTTCAATGTCACGGATATCCGACGTCACAATCGAACCCATCACAGCAAACTGGAATAGTTGCTCGGGTTCGCAGATCGTATTCGCGCCCAGGTCGAGCATGTGAACTGTGCCACCGATTGCCGGCAACTCGGCAAGAATTGCCGGCCGTGCGATACCCGGCAGCATCTTTAACACAAATTTTGCCGTTGCCATCAGCGCGCCTGTATTTCCGGCGCTGACTACTGCTTGCGCAGCACCATCTCTGACCAGGTTAATCGAGACGCGCATCGAGGAATCTTTCTTCTTCCGCAACGCGTCCGCAGGTGCCTCCGACATGCCGACAATTTCGGTTGCGTTCCTGATGCTGAGGCGCTTATCAACGCCAACGATGCGCACGACATGGCCCTGCAACTCATCTTCATTGCCAACCAGTATGAGTTCCAGGTTTGTATGCCGGTCGAGGCACATTTTTGCCGCGCGCACGACAATTTCGGCGCCGAGGTCGCCGCTCATGCAATCCAGTGATATGACGGATGCAGTTCCCACGAAATCTTTTGGTCAGGCAGTCCGGTTGCCCGGCCCGCCAGCCTGAGATCGAGAACGCTTACTCTTCGTCAGCTTCTTCAGGCTGCGCAATGACCTGCTTGCCGCGATAGAACCCGTCGGGGGTCACACGATGACGCAGGTGGGTTTCGCCTGAGGTGGGATCGACCGACAGCGCCGGTCCTTTAAGTTTGTCATGCGAACGCCGCATTCCGCGGGTCGACGGGGTCCTGCGACTTTTTTGAACAGCCATTTCAATTCTCCAGATAACGATGACGTCGTCGTCATCATCAGTTTTTCAGTTTGCCAGCCGGGAAATATCCCCGGCAATCAATCATTCTTTATTCGGTTTCTCCATCTGCGATCTGAGATCAGCAAATGGACGGGCTGTCTTCAACCCGGATTCCGCAATTTCGCCAGCCAGCACGCCGCAGGCGTCCTCCGATTGGTGCCTGGGCACCAGCGGAATCGACATTACCAGCGACTCTTCAACAATGTCACCGGGTCGCAATGCCTCTTCCCCGATCTCCCAGATCTCACACTCCGCCGTTTGTTCGATATCGTCGCCTTGTGCATCCGCCCGGACCAGGAGCATCTCCAATGCCACTTCGAGCGACAGGTTAAATACCTCCAGGCATCGCTGGCAGACCGCCGGCATTTCCGCCGAAATCCGACCGGTGACCCTCGGAATCTTCTGCTGCAGGTCCGCCCAGGCGAAGTCGAGTCTAATATCAACCGCTGCGTCCTGCCATCTCCGCGGCCAGATGTCCTCGGAAACCGTCTTCAGCTCCGCTTCGACGATTTCCACCAGCCGATGGAATTCGGAAATTTTTCCTTTATATTCAATACGTTGCCCGATCGATGCCAAATCTTCCGGCAGCGCGCGGTCAAAGAGTGGGTTCGCCATGGCGGGCGGATGATAAGGAGGTCACACGACCCTGTCAAAGTTTGTTGAAAGGTGACCGCCGACAATTGTTGAATGGCCCCGCCTGAATGGGGGTAAACTTAACAAAAAATCACAACATACTGATTATATATGCAAAATCCATCTGCCCCTCCGATACTTCTGGCATCGGCGTCACGCTATCGCCAGGGCTTGCTCGATCGCTTTCTCAACGACTATGAGACAGTCTCGCCAGATGTCGACGAAACTGCGGCACCGGGTGAAGATCCGGAGGCGCTGGTTGGCCGGCTCGCACGCAAGAAGGCTGAGACCGTTTCCAGGACCCGGCCGGATGCGCTGATCATCGGGGCGGACCAGCTCGCTGTGCTGGATGACAGGGTCCTCGGCAAGCCTGGCGATCACCAGAGGGCAGTCGAACAACTCCTTGCGGCGTCCGGGAAGGCACTCAGCTTCCTGACCGCAGTATGCGTGCTGGATCCGGTGTCACGCCGACGCTTCGAGCACATCGACAAGACAGTTGTCCGTTTTCGGCAATTCGACCGCCGCCTTGCGGATGCCTATCTGCATCACGACAAGCCTTACGACTGCGCCGGCAGCTTCAAGATTGAGGGCGCGGGATTTGTCCTGTTCCAATCAGTGCGAACCGATGATCCCACTGCGCTGATTGGCCTGCCGATGATCTGGCTGGCCGGCATTCTCAAGGAACTGGGCTACCTGCTCCCCTGAAGAGACCGGTACCGAAAACCGGGACGCCGCCGACTAGCCTGAGGTTCGTCTTTTACCGCCGCGGATCTTATCCAGGAACCGGTCCAGGTCGTCCGGCAACGGCGCAGTAAAATGAAGCTCATTGCCACTGTCATCAGGGAACGCGATCGATTGGGCGTGCAGAAACAGGCGCCTGAGGCCCAGTTTCTTCGCCGCCGCATTGACCTCAGGGTCACCATAACGATCATCACCGACCAGGGGGTGCCCCGCATGCAGTGCATGTACCCTGATTTGATGGGTACGCCCGGTTTTCGGCTGACACTGCAGCAGGCTGAATTGGCCGAAAGTTCGGGACAACCTGAACAGGGTCTGCGCAGGCTTGCCTGCCGCACTGACGATCACGTGGCGTTCTCCGTTTCGCCGGTGTTCAACGAGGAGCGGCGCGTCGATCAGCCGCTCACCGAATTGCCAGTCGCCGGCAACGAGTGCGAGGTAATTCTTTTCGACTGTGCCCTGCCGAAATCGCTCATGAAGTTCCCGTAGCGCGCTGCGTCGTTTCGCCAGGACCAGGCAACCTGATGTTTCACGATCGAGACGATGCACCAGTGACAGGTCTCTGAGTTGCGGACGGGCGGCGCGCAAAATCTCGATCGCTCCATGGCTGATGCCGCTGCCTCCATGAACTGCCAGCCCGCTGGGTTTGTCGATGACGAGAATTCGCTTGTCCTCGAACAGGATCCGGTTTTCGATACTCGACACCTGACCGGGAGGTGCCTCGGCGGGCCCCTCATTCAGCATCGCGGGAG
Source organism: Woeseiaceae bacterium (assembly GCA_024640345.1). Lineage (GTDB taxonomy): Bacteria > Pseudomonadota > Gammaproteobacteria > Steroidobacterales > Woeseiaceae > SZUA-117. Next base: position 55,880 of record JAHEFD010000006.1, on the reverse strand, counting down.
GAATTCGGACCTCATCGCCCTCGGCGAGCCGATACTCGACCTTGATCCGGCCACCGTTCACCCTCACTTCCCCGCGGCGGATGATTCTGTAAAGTCGGCTCTTGGGCAGGCCTGGCAACTCCCGTCTCAGGAAGTTGTCGATCCGCTGACCTGCCTGGTCTGCATCGATTCGAACTTTGCGCACACCGGCATGCCGCGTGCTTTTCGAAGGGGTGGCGCTGGATTTCATAGAATCTTACTTATTTAAGTGGGCTCAATGACTTATTAGGCATTGTTAGGCATTGCCGGGGCCGGCAGCTATGCTATATTACCTGCCCGTGACGGTATTTGGGTCTTTTTACCCGCCGCACGAACGGCTTATCCGCCCGTCTCTTGCAAGTCAATCAATCGGGCAATTTAAGTATTTTTTTATTCATTCCTGGCCTCGATCGAATCGAGACCAGACTCCACGGCAGCAAGCACGGTAATCCGGCGAGCGCCGATGCGGCAAAACCGCAGGACATAAATGATCAGTTTTCTGCTGGGCCTGGTAACACGTTACCAGGGCCATTCACAAATAGTGAAACCAGGCGCAGGTGAATTTCACCTCGCGCATCATTGTGTAATTCCCCGCCCTGCCGCATCGCTCTCTCTCTACCGTCCCCTCCCGCTGCCCGGGAAAGACCAACAAGAAGGGCATCATGAAAAGAATGTTAATCAACGCAACTCAGGAAGAAGAGTTGCGCATGGCGATGGTCGATGGCCAGACACTCTACGACCTCAATATCGAACTACCGGCAGCTGAACGCAAGAAAGCCAACATATACAAAGGCCAGATCACCCGAATCGAGCCCAGCCTCGAGGCGGCCTTCGTTAACTACGGCGCAGATCGCCACGGATTCCTGCCACTCAAGGAAATCTCACCGGAATATTTTGTCGCTGACGTAGAATCCGGCAAGAAAGTCAACATCAAGGATGTCCTCCGGGAAGGCCAGGACATCGTCGTGCAAATTGACAAGGAAGAACGTGGCAACAAGGGTGCCGCGTTAACGACTTATGTCAGCCTCGCAGGCCGGTTCATCGTCCTGAAACCCAATAAACAACGATCCGGTGGTGTTTCCCGAAGAATCGTCGGCGAAGATCGCGACCTGGCTCGACAGTCGATGCGCGATGTCGACGTGCCAGACGGCATGAGCGTGATCCTCCGCACAGCCGGTATCGATCGCAGCGAAGAAGAACTCAGCTGGGACGTCGAAAATCTTCTGTCCGTCTGGGAAGCGATCAAGAAAGTAGTCGTTGAACGATCCTCGCCGTTTCTCATTTACAGGGAAAGCAACGCGGTCGTCCGTGCGCTTCGAGATTACCTCACCAACGAAATTGGCGAGATCCTGATCGACGACGAGGCTACCTATAAAGAGGCACAGGAATTTGTTGAGCAGGTTATGCCCCACAACCTGCGCAAACTGAAGCACTACACCGATGCAGTGCCACTGTTCACTCGTTACCAGATCGAAACACAGATTGAATCCGCATTTGCGCACATGGTGCACCTGCCCTCAGGCGGCAGCCTGGTCATCGATCACACCGAAGCACTGGTCTCGATCGACATTAACTCTGCCCGGGCGACCAAGGGTGGAGACATCGAAGCAACGGCCCTCAACACCAACCTGGAAGCCGCTGACGAAGTCGCTCGCCAACTGCGACTGCGCGACCTTGGTGGCCTGGTGGTAATTGATTTCATCGATATGGGCCCGCAACGAAACCAGCGCGATGTAGAGAACCGGCTGCGTGATGCCGTCCGCCAGGATCGAGCCCGTGTACAACTCGGCAAAATCAGCCGTTTCGGCCTGCTGGAGATGTCACGCCAGCGACTGAGACCGTCACTGGGCGAATCAAGCTACCTGGTATGTCCGCGCTGCTCAGGCATCGGCAACATCAGAAGCGTAGAGTCGCTCGCGCTGGCAATCCTGAGAATCATTGGCGAAGAAGCCCGCAAGGAACGCACCGCCAAGGTCATCGCACAGTTGCCTGTGGAGGTAGCTACTTACGTCCTGAACGAAAAACGGGACTGGGTGCAGGGTCTTGAATCACGGCATGACACCCAGGTCATCCTGGTTGCCAATCCGGCACTCGAAACACCGCACTACCAGGTTCGCCGCGTACGTGACGATCAGGTAGATCTGCCTGAAAACGTCGGTATCAGCTACACGCTGATCGAAACGGAAGAGGATCCGGAAATCACACAGGCGATGCAGGACAAGAAGCCTGCAGAAATCGCTGCCATTACGACGGTAGTTGCGACAACACCCGCACCACTGCGCAAGGCGGCGCCTGAAAAAACAGGACCGAGTTTGCTGCAACGCATTGCCAGCCTGTTTAGCCGCACTTCGGAGGATAGTGACGAATCGAAGAAGAGTCCTGCGCAAAAACAGATTCACAAGCACAAGGACAGTCGCCGCAGCGGTAACCAGGACAAGCGAAAGCGCGGCGATTCGCAACGCCAGTCCGGAAACAAATCACAGCAACGCGGTAATCAACAGGGTGGCAAGGGACGCGGCAAGGCTGCGGGTGGCAAAGACGCTGACCGAAGCTCCCAGCAGTCCAAGCGACGCAAAGGCGCTCAAGCCAAGGGCAAGCAGGATCAAACCGAGGAGCAGCAAGGTGAGAATCGGCCGACTCCAAGCAAACGTCGCAGTCGCGGCGGACGCCGCCGACGTCGCGGCTCCGATTCCGCGGAGAACGCCGAGCAGCAGAACACCGAGCAGCCAAATATCGAACAGGCGCCGGTCGAAGCGGGTTCCGATAAGAAACCGAAAAGAAAACCCAGGCGCTCGAGAGCCAAATCAGATACAGCGTCAGGCGACTCTCAGGCCGCAACTGCTGCGAGGTCAGCTGAACAACCGGAGAATGAAGCTGCCGCCAGCCGGAGCACAGATGACGGCGTGACTAACGAGCCGAAAGCAGCGAAGAAACCGAGACCTGCAAGGAAAGCGACGGAAAAGTCGGAGAAGACGGAAACTGCGGCAACAAACGCGAAAGTAGAACAAGCGGTGGAATCGGCCCCTGCGCCTGCGCCGGTGCCATCAGCAAAACCGAAAGACTATGAAGATACCCAGCCCACCCTCCCGGTACTGAAGACAGGTGGGGATGCGGGCAGCGGCGGCAGCCAGGAACCCAGGGCGGCAGCCGAGAAACCGATCATTGCGAAACCGGCAGCGGCGGTTACGCCGCCAACGGAACCAAAGGGCACGGGGAACGGTGATAACACACCGCCAGTGAAACCCGAGCCCGCTGCTGAAGTGAAGAAATCGCCCGCCGAACAGAAACCGGCCGCACGATTGCTGCCGTGGGAACCTGTTGCCGGGCCCGGAGAGTCAGCCGACAAAGATTAGGTCTTTGCCGGGCTCGCAGCCGATCGTCGTCCGTGCACGGCGATCGGCCTAAAGCTCTACCCTGATTTTCTCCAGCAATGCGCTCGAGGCTTCCTCGACCAGGTCAAGCACCCTCTCGAATCCGGCTGCTCCGCCATAATACGGATCGGGCACTTCGTTGCCGGGGTGTGACTCCGCAAATTCCAGGAACAGCCTCAGTTTGCTGTGATGTTGTTCATCGGACGATTCATACAGGGCCTGCAAATTATCGGCGTCCATGGCGAGGACATAGCTGAACTCTTCAAAATCGCTTTCCGTTACGCGGCGGGCCTTAATGCCCTCCAGTGAAACCCCGCGGCGACTTGCAGCCGCAATTGCACGCCGGTCGGGCGGTTCACCACTGTGATAAGCGTGAGTACCAGCCGAGTCACTGTGAATCCGGTCTGCCAGACCCGCCTCGATAACCAGCTTACGGAACACACCCTCCGCCGTCGGTGACCGGCAGATATTGCCCATGCAGACAAACAGAACTGACACTTTCTTATCTTTTTCAGTCATTTATTGCACTTTCTTCCTGTTAAATATCCATTTTTTCGTCTTCGCCGGCGACAAAACTATCAACCTGTTCATTTGTTCGCGAGGTTCCCCGTACGGAGTCATGCGCCCCTGCCCTTGTCAGTCGTGCCAGCTTCCGTCAACTGGTGATGACTTGCAACGTCGTGGCAAAAAAGGGTTTCGCCTTGCACGCCAAGCGACTCGCCAACACCGAGTGTCGCCGATGACAAACGAGGTACGTTGTGCATTAATGAACAGATGGGCAAATCCGACCTGGGGGAGAAATTATGCCGGATAGAAGGACTTTCATTAAACAATCATTCGCCACGGCCGGCGCGCTCGGCCTGGGCGGCATCATGAATACGGCTTCTGCAGCAAACACCCGCTCGACTGTGGTCTTTGACGCAATGGGTGAAATCCGCGAGGTTTACGATCAGGCGTTGCTGAAAGAAATGCTGGACAGTGGCCTGAACGCGATTACGAAAACGATGTGCGATCCCAAGACTTATGAGCATGAAGCGCTCGAAGTTGCCCTGGCCGGCATACGAAGTTTTGATCAATGGATTGCCGCCAATTCGAGCCAGGTGCTAAAGGCGACCAGCGTGGCAGACCTCGACGCCGCGCAGCAAGACGGAAAGATCGCCGTGTTCTACCTGGTCCAGAATTCGACACCGTTCGGCAAGAACCTTGATCGGGTCGATAGTTTCTATTCGCTTGGCCTCCGGTCAGTTCAGATCACCTACAACTATCAAAACTGGGCAGGTGCTGGCTGCAAGGAACGGACGAATTCCGGCCTCTCGGAGTTCGGTATCGAACTCGTCAACAAGCTGAACGAAACGGGCATGCTGGTCGACTGCTCGCACGCCAACATGCAGACAATGGCCGATACGATTCGCACGTCCCGCGTTCCCATCATCGTCTCGCATACCGGGTGCATGGCAATACATCAGAACATTCGAAACACCACTGATGAAAATCTCAAGTTGCTGGCGGACAATGGCGGTGTGGTTGGCATTGATCAGATCCGACCACATATTACGCGACTGCGAGACGGTGCCGTTCAGCACTATTACGATCACATTCAACATGCAATCAACGTGTGCGGAATCGATCATGTCGGTATTGGCAGTGATCGGGATCACCGCTACATTGACCTTACACCGGAATATCTCGACGAACTGCGCGCGGAACAGGGTGCCAATCTCAATGAAGATGATTTGCCGTGGTTCATGGTCGAACTCAACGGCCCGCGACGCATGGAGACCATCTGGGACGGGCTCAAGAAACGTGGACTTTCGGACGACGCACTGGAAAAGGTCATGGGGGCCAACGTCAGGCGCATCTACAGCGAAACAATTGGCTAACAAACGCGACCACCGAGCTGACTGGCGATTCAGGGGAGGCCTCTCATGGACAAGGTACTGATCAAGGGTGGCCGTATCGTCACTGCGGTGGACGACTACGTCGCCGACGTCCTTTTCGATAACGGAAAGATCGAAGCAATCGGACGCGAGCTGAATGTCGAAGATGCCGAAATTCATGACGCGGCAGATCTACTGGTGATGCCGGGCGGCATTGATGCGCACGTCCACATGGAAACGCCAATGGGGAATGGCATTGAGACCTGCGACTCGTTTGAGTCAGGCACGCGCTCAGCGGCCTTTGGCGGCACCACCACAATCATCGATTTTGCCCAGCAGTTCAAAGGCGAGTCCGCAAAATTGGCACTGGACCGGAGACTGGCCTCAGCAGAACCTCAATGCTGTATCGACTACGGCTTTCACTCGATTTTGACCGACGTTAATCCGGCAGTGCTCTCGGAGCTGCCGGACCTTGTCAATCGTGACGGCGTATCGAGCTTCAAGCTCTACATGGCCTATCCCGATGTCCTCATGGTGGACGATGCCGACATTTATCGGACGATGCGTAAAGTGGGCGATCACGGCGGCATGGTTAATCTTCATGCCGAGAATGGCATTGTTATTCAAGCGTTGATCGAAGAAGCACTGGCGGCCGGAAATACGTCACCGAAATTCCACCAGCTCACTCGTCCCCAGCTAATGGAAGGTGAGGCAACCCATCGCGTGATTCGTATTGCCGAGCTGGCAGAAGTCCCCGTCTACATCGTACACCTGTCCGCGAAAGAGGCCCTGGAAGCCGTGGTCGAAGCACGCGACCGCGGAATACCTGCGTTCGCAGAAACCTGTCCGCATTATCTTTTCCTTGATAACTCGGAATATGATCGCCCTGGTTTCGACGCCGCGAAGTACGTAATGACACCCCCACTGAGAGATCGCGAATGCCAGCAGGCGCTGTGGAGAGGCCTTCGATTTGATGATTTGCAGATTGTTTCGACCGATCACTGCCCGTTCTGTTTTAACGAAAAGGCACATGGTTTGTTGAAGTCCAAGCAACCCGGCAGGGACGACTTCTCGAAAATACCCAATGGCGCCCCGGGCGTCGAGTTTCGCCTTCCGCTATTGTTCGACGGCGGCGTCGGAGGCGGCCGCATCAATATCAACCGATTCGTGCAACTCATGGCTACGGCTCCGGCAAAAATGTTCGGCCTGTTTCCACAAAAAGGGACCATCGCGGTTGGCAGTGACGCAGACGTTATCCTGTTTGACCCGAACGAAACCCACACATTGACAGCCAGGACACATCATTCGAATGTCGACTATTCGCTCTTCGAAGGCCGAAGGGTTACCGGCAAGGTGCAGAAAGTTTTTTTACGCGGGACATTGATCGTCGATGGAGACAACTGGCGCGGAAAGGCCGGCATGGGACGCTATCTGCCCCGCTCCGCATCCGGGAGAATCCTGTAACTGACATTTTGTCCAACTGAAACGGACTGAAGCGATTGACCAAGTCAGCAGACCGCAGCCAGGACTGAATATAATACCAACACGCCGAAATTCGCTGTACGGGTACTTACCGGGCATTGACTGCTATAGAATACGCGCCATGATCGCTCGACCGCTCACATTTTTGCTGCTCTTTTTGCTCCTCGCCCTGAGTTTTTGCCCGCAAACTTCGAACGCCCATGGCAGTGTCACGCCAGAGGATGATCTCTGCATCATCCGCATCGGCTACTTTCGGGCACATTTCAAGATCTACCTGCCGAGAACGACCGAACACGTGGAGTACTGCGAGGATATTCCAGGAACCGGTGAAGCCGTTTTCATAATGGAATACGAACACAGCGGCCTGGGTGATGTGCCGATTGACTTTCGCGTTATACGAAATGTAACCGGCCAGGGCACATTTACCGCGCTGGAGGACATTGAGAAGATCGATGATCTGGAAGCGATAACAGTGTTGCATCATCCCGCTGCCGTGCAACCTGATGTGTTTACCTACCTGCACCAGTTCAACGAACAGGGCGAATTCGTCGGCATCGTCAAAGTACAGCAACCTGAAACCGGTGAAGTTTATACGGCCGTCTTTCCGTTCGAAGTTGGCTACACCGGCATTCCAAAATGGGCCTGGTTTGTCATCATTGCCATTTTTCTGCAAATCAATTTTCTCTGGATGAACGGAACACTGGCACGGTGGCGACAGTCGAAGCCCGGCCAGTCGAAAGTCACGAGTCATGCATAGACTGATTGCGATTTCTTGCGCACTCCTGATGGCATTCGCTGGCGTCACGGCAGCGCAGGATGCAACTGACAGGCAAAGCTGGTCCACCCGCTCCGGTTACTACCGCGTGAGTTATAAATCTCGCCTGGAGCCACTCGCAATTAATCGTATGCACGACTGGGTTATTCATGTTGAAGATGCAGAAGGTACACCTGTCAATAATGCAACGCTCAGCGTTACCGGCGGCATGCCGAAACACAACCACGGCTTACCGACCGAACCACGGATGACGAAGTCCTTGGGCAACGGGGACTATCTAATGGAAGGAATGCGGTTTCACATGAGTGGAGACTGGGAACTGACTGTTACGGTCGATGCAGCCGGTCGCCGCGATACCGCAATCATTTCACTGACGATATGAAACCCTCGAAGAAAACATCGCTGATCGCCATTGTCGCGATCCTGCTCGCCGCATCGGCCTGGTGGCAGTTCGGACCCCGGTATCCGGCCAAGTGGACGGACCTGGATCTTATGGTGCTGCAACGGCTTTCTCTCGACAGCCTGCCTGATCTGGAGCCGGACCCTACGAACGCCGTTGCTGACGATCCACGTGCCCGAGAATTCGGTCACAAACTCTTCTTTGACATGCGACTGAGCGCCAACGGTTCTGTTTCCTGCGCGACTTGCCACCAGCCCGACCGTCGATTTACCGACGGATTCCCGAAGGGTCGGGGCATCGGGCTGTCCGGTCGAAATACCCGCAGCATCGTTGGCACCGCTTACAGCCCATGGCTTTATTGGGATGGGCGCAAAGACAGCCAGTGGGCGCAGGCACTGTCACCACTTGAGGATCCTGCGGAACATGGCGGCAATCGCATGTCGTACGCCCGCTTCATCTCGACTGATCCGGAATACCGGCTGCTGTACGAAGATCTTTTCGGTGAGCTACCCGATTTTTCAGATACCTCGCGCTTCCCCGAAACGGCCGCACCGCTGGATGACGCCGGGGCCAACGCAGCATGGCAGGCAATGTCTGATGAAGACAGGCTCGCAGTCAATCGGGTTTTCTCAAACATCGGCAAAGCGATTGCCGCATACGAACGACTCATTATGCCGGGGCCGTCTCGCTTCGACACTTACGTCAGGGATTTACTGAACGGCAATTCTGAATCACCAGGGTCGGCACTGACCGACGAAGAAATTCTCGGCCTGCAACTGTTTATTGACAAAGCGCGATGCACTGAGTGCCACAATGGTCCACTGTTGACGAACAATGAATTTCATAACACCGGGATCCTGAGCTTTCCCGGCGACGTGCCAGACCGCGGTCGAATCGACGGTTTGAAAAAAGTTCTTGCAGATCCCTTCAACTGTCTTGGCCAATTCAGCGACGATCCGGAAAAGCGCTGCGCGGAACTGAACTATGTACGAACCGGAATTGAACTGATCGGCGCCACGCGAACACCATCGCTCAGGAATCTTGGCGGAACGGCACCCTACTCCCACAAAGGGCAGAACGAAACAATTGCGGCGCTGCTCGATCTTTACAATCGCGCCCCGCTCGCCATGATCGGTCACAACGAAGCGGAAGAGAAACTGAACCTGAGCCGCCGAGAACTGAAGCAACTGGAAGCTTTTTTGAATGCCCTGGACGCCCCGCTCGCAACGGCCGAAAAATGGCTGAGAGTGCCATTGGCCAATTAACGGGAGCGTCGGCAGGCCATCGTTAGCCTGGCTTATTCTTTCAGGCCGACGTTTATTGCAGCAGTCCGAACGTGACGAACCCTGTTAAAAAATACAGGTCGCTGCATTTTGGAATTGACAAGGCCACACAGGCGATCCTGGCGACCGGCATAGATAGTTCCATCGATCGCAGACCCGAAGAGTCGAAGATGCGGTTTTTTACGGCGAGACGCGACAACTCTCGAACGACTGAACCACGGACCTGAACATAAGGATGGCTCCATTACCGGCCACTCGCCGCGGGCATGTTCCGGACCGCCAGTTACTGATAGTATTCCAGTTGCTCAGTTTTAGTCGGTAACGAGAATGCATATCAAGACCCTGGGAGCCCTGCTGATCGCGGTCGGCATACTCATCCTGCTGGCAGCGCTATTCGCTGACGGACTGGGATTGGGTGGCAGCCCCGAGTTCGGTCCAGGACAGATTACCGGCTTAATCTTCGGGCCCGTTTTCTGTTTTATCGGCTTCTACGTCAGGGGCCAGGCCGAATAGACGAGGTTTAAACGGCGCTTCTTCCGTGACGTCTTCGAGTTAGTCCCGCAATGCCAGCAATCGCTCGGCATCCGCCAGGTCTTCTTCCGTATCCACTCCCGGACCGGGGCGCAAGGCGGGAATTCCAACCTTGATTCTCATCCCCAGGCTCAACGCGCGTAGCTGTTCCAGTTGTTCTGCAACCTCCAGCGGTGACTGGCTGGCCGCAACAATCTCCTGCAGCACTGAATTCCGATAGGCATAAATTCCGTGATGATGCAGCGCTGATTCGCGCGCCAGCGACGCCGATTTTTCCGACCGCGCGAAGGGAATTGCGGCCCGACTGAAGTACAACGCGAATCCGAAATTATCAACGACAGCCTTAACGATGTTTGGATTGCGAAAATCCTGATCCGATTGAATTGGTGACGCCAGCGTCCCGACGTCTGCTCTTTTGTCAGCCAGGAGCGAAGCACATTGGTCAATCAGTTCCGGCTGCATCAGCGGTTCATCGCCCTGCAAGTTAACGACGATCCTTTCATCCGGCCAATCGGCAGCACGCGCAACCTCCGCAAGGCGATCCGTACCCGATTTGTGATCCGCCGAGGTCATGTAACATTTCGCTGATATCGAAGACGCGACTTCCGCTATTCGATCATCATCGGTCGCGATAACTACTTCGCTCGCACCACTTTCCGTCCCACGCTCATAGACGTGTTGCAACATGGTTTTACCGGCAATCATTCGCAGTGGTTTACCGGGCAGTCTTTCGGATGCAAAGCGCGCAGGGATGACGACAACGAATTCGGTCACGCAGCAGACCTCGCCGCGGAAATCTTATCCAGTATCAATTGCAGAAGCATGTCCCCTCCCTCGCCTTCGAATTCAACATCGGCATCCACAGCCCAACATTTTCCGGCTTCAGGAAAACGACATTTTACGGCATCTTTTGCCGTCATTACGACATCCAGATCATCGTCGAACATTACATCGCTCGGCAGAATCCTGGCGTGATCCGGCAATGGATGGCGCTTGACGATCAGTCCATTTGCTTCGAGCACGCGAAAAAATCGATTCGGGTTTCCGATACCGGCAACCGCATGTACTTTTCGCCCGGTAAATTCCGCGAGCGTCCGGCTCTCCGAGCCATCCAGGCGACGAAGCGAAATCGGCTTGAGGTCAAAATGAAAGGGGCGTCGATCCGAGGTTCGACGCAAAACTTCTCTGGGTTCTCTTGCCGCACGCTGAACAACAACCTTGTCGACTGAATCCAGTCGCGTCGGCTTCTCCCTCAATGGCCCTGCAGGCAGAAGCCGCCCGTTTCCGAAGCCGCGATGCCCGTCAATTACCGCTATCTCGCAGTCCCGTGCCAGGCGGCTATGCTGCAGCCCGTCATCGGCGATGATTACATCGACCCCTGTATCAATTGCCTTGATCGCGGCAGCAACCCGGTCTGGATGAACCACGACCAGGCAATCGCTTGCCGTCGCCAGCAAGATCGCCTCGTCGCCCACGACAGCGGGATCACTCGAGGCGTTTGCGCTGACTGGGACGGCACCGACCTTGCCCCGGTAGCCTCGGCTGATGATTCCGGGCGTAAATCCTCTTTCCTTCAAATTCTTCGCCAACCAGATCGTGAGCGGTGTCTTCCCCGTGCCACCGGCCGTGATGTTGCCAATGATGATCACCGGAACGGAAACTCGTTGAGCCTTCTTCAGGCCCGACCGATAAAGGTAAGCTTTACCTGCAATAATGGCCTTGTACAACAAGCTAAGCGGCACAAATAACCAGACCAACGGCGAATGGCCGTACCAGATCCTGTCTACCCAGTTGTCATTGGAGCGACTCAAGATTTTTCGGCAAGCTCTTCGCTGAATTGCATGCGGTAAAGTGAAGCATAGTGCCCGTCGACTTTCAGCAACTCGCGATGCGTACCCGACTCCACGATTCGACCATCATCGAGCACGATAATCTGGTCGGCGTTCTCAACCGTCGACAAGCGGTGTGCGATAACCAATGTTGTTCTGTCGGTCATCAGCTGTTCGAGGGCCTGCTGGATACGTCGCTCCGACTTGGTATCCAGTGAAGAAGTTGCCTCATCGAGAATGAGTATCGGCGCGTTTTTCAGTAAAGCTCGACCGATTGCGACCCGTTGACGCTGCCCACCCGATAACAGCACGCCACGATCGCCAACAACGGTTTCAAATCCGTTCGGAAGCTCCTTGACGAAATCAATAACATGCGCCGCTTCGGCTGCTTCAAGTATCTGCGAACGACTGCAATATCGCAGCTGGCCATAGGCGAGATTATTCTCGATCGAATCGTTGAACAGGACAATATCCTGGCTCACGAAGCTGATGTTTGAACGAAGATTCGAAAGCTCATAGTCCCGAACGGACACGCCGTCGAGCAGAATCTCACCTGAGTCGGCGTCGTAGAATCGCGGCAGCAACCCTGCAAGAGTCGTCTTGCCACTGCCCGAATGACCGACGATAGCGATAGACTTTCCGGCCTCGACCTTGAACGACACATCGCTCAGCACCGGCGCATTCTCGCTTTTGTATGAAAAACTGACGTGACGAAATTCAACAGTGCCACGAACTTTTTCGGCGACATAAGTACCGGAATCGATTTCGTCAGGCTCGTCGATTATTTTAAACAGGCTGTCACCTGCCGCAATGCCACGTTGCAATACTGCATTGATGTTGTTGATACGGCGCAACGGCTGAAGCATTAACATCATCGCACCAAAAAATGACATGAAGCTGCCAGGGCTAAGGTCGCCATTGATAGACTCGTTGCCTGCCGCAAAGATTACCCCGGCAATTCCGAGGCCAAAAATAACCTGGGTAACGGCAACACCGGATGCGCGTGAACGGATCAGCTTCAGGTTCTGACGACGATTTCGCTCATCAACTTCGACGAGACGATCCATTTCGTACTCATGACCGCCAAAGATTTTCACTACCCGGTTACCTGATAAGACCTCATCGGTCACTTGGGTCACTTCACCGATGGAGTCCTGTATGCGGCCGCTGTAACGACGAAACGCTTTGCCCAGAACCTGGATAAGCAAGGCAATAACCGGCAGCAGAACCAGTATGAACATGAACAGGCGCGGGCTCTGATAAATCATGATTGCAATTGAAACGCAGACTGTCAGGAAATCCCGAATCAAGACTGTAACGACATTGGTTACCGACTCGGCGACCATTTCGACGTTGTAGGTCATGCGCGACAGCATTGGGCCAGATGAATGTGTTTCGATATAGCGAGTGGGCAAAGTCAGGAATTTGCGAAAAACATCTCGACGCAAATTGCTGATGACACTTCGCCCTATCCAGCCAAGCGATATTTCCGTGGCGAAACCGCTTATACCACGTCCGATAAAAACAGCCACGAACGCGAATGGCATCCACTGGACGGTTTCCAGGTTGTGCGCAATGAGCGTCTCGTCCATTAATGGCTCGACCAGCCACACCATTCCGCCTTCCACAGCGGCCGTCGCAGCCATCGCCACGACGGCAATCAGACCGATCACCTTGTGCGGCAATACGTAACGCCAGAGTCGCCCGTAAACCGCCCTGACGCGTGGATTGAGACCGCTATCCACTGGCGATCACTGCTCGACCGGGTCGTTGATCGTTGCGATGCTGATTTTGGTAAATCCCAATTTGCCGGCCACGTCCATTGCGGTAACAACATGCTGATGTCGTGCATTGGCGTCCGCGCTGATCGTCAATGGCAAACTGCTGTCGCCGCCGGATACTTTCTGCAGCGCATTACGAATGGTTTCCGGTCGGCTGTTGACCAACTCCCGGTTATTGACGAGATAAGTTCCCTGCTCGGTGATCATGATATCGATTTGTACCGGTACTTCTTCAACGACGGACGCACTCTCCGCCTCCGGCAGGCGAATCGAAATTTGCGACTGCTTTACGAAGCTGGTCGACACCATGAAAAAGATAAGCAAAAGAAGGACGACATCTATCAGGGATGTCATATTGACTTCCGGCTCCGCCCTGGCCCGAAGACTCAATCTCATTTCTTCTTACCGGTAACTGGTTTCTTGTCCTGCCGCCGATGCAGCGCTTCGACGAGTTTGATCGCCTCTTTCTCCATTTCGACGACGAGTGAATCCACCCGATTGCGAAAATACCGGTAGCCGATCAACGCCGGTATGGCGACCGTCAGACCCGCACCGGTAGTGATGAGTGCTTCTGCGATTCCACCGGCCAGCACTGTAGGGTCGCCTACGCCGTGCGTGGTAATTGCGGTGAAAACCTTGACCATACCGATAACGGTGCCCAGCAGGCCAAGCAGCGGGGTAATTGCGGCGATCGTGCCAAGAGTATCCAGGTACCGCTCCATCTCGTGCACAACATGTCGGCCCGTATCCTCGATACTGTCTTTCATCACGGCACGCTCTCGATCGCGATTAATCAGGCCGGCGGCGAGTATTTGTCCCAGGGGCGAACCTTGATGAAGGGTCTGGATCTGGCTTTGATCCAGCGCATCGCGGCTGACCCACGCCCAGACCTTGCTCGTCAGATCCTCGGGAATGACGCGCTTTTCCTGCAATGTCCAATAGCGTTCGAAGACAATCCCCAGCGCCATGATGGCACAGAGAACGATGGGCGCCATCAGCCAGCCGCCAGCTTTAACGATTTCAACCATATACAGAGACTCAAGCGAAAATCGGAATATACAGTGACCGGCCGGAAAATTCTGCAGTCAGGGCAGCAAGGCCGGTACTTCGTGCCAATATCGTTGTCCTGCCAGGCGCTGCAGACGGACAGGCCCCGCCCCGGCGTCGACGCAAATTCGCTGACTCGCAGCACCGGCAGTGGCCGTATTCAGGACATTCGCACCAGCCGCCCGCCAGCGAGCGATGACCTCCGGTTTTGGGAATTCCCAGCGGTTCCTGTAGCCGCTCGAGACGATCGCAAGCCCGGCACGCGTGGCGTTGACAAAAGGCTCGCTGGATGAGGTTTTGCTGCCATGGTGCGGAACGATGACGACATCGGTCTCAGTGATCATCTTAAGGTGCACCAGCAGTTTCTCTGCCGGTGCCTCGATATCGCCGGGAAGAAGCAGCCTGAACTCCCCCACCTCGACCTGCATCACGCACGATGAATTGTTACGATTCCAGGGCGCTTTGTGCCGCGGATGGATGACTTCAAAGGCAATTCCATCCCAATCCCACTGCTGGCCGGCGATACATTGCCGCTGTACCTGGTCAATGACCGTCAGTTCCTCACCAACCAGCACGTCATCAACCTCGGTGCCGGTAACAATCGATCTCGCACCGCCGGCATGATCGAGATCACCATGACTGATCATCAACCTGTCGAGTCGATCAATGCCCTTGCCGTAAAGATACGGGAGCACAACAATCTCGGCCGTGTTACTGCCGGACAGAAAAGAAGGCCCCGTGTCGAACAGCATTGCATGACGATGGGTCTGCAACACGACGGCGAGACCCTGGCCAACATCGAGAACGTGATAATCGAGACAACCCTCCGGCGGCGGTAACGGTTTGTGGACCAATACGGCTACGACAGCGACGAAGGCCAGGTATCGGCCGGGCCAGCCCGGAGGCAGCAGGACAAAGATCAGCGGTACGAGGGTCACCAATTTCATCACTGGTCCAAGATGCCTGGTCGCGTAACTCGCAGCTTCAAGGCCACCCAAGGTTGTCACCAGCCACAGGACGGCCCTGATGCTGCCGTGAGCCAGCGACAGGACAAACTGGCCGGCATCCTCCAGTGGACCATCGAGAAGAGCTCCCAGGAGGGTCAGGGGGACAGTGACAAAATTAAATAGCGGCAGCACCAGCATGTTGGCCACCGGCGCGAGCAGAGCGAAACGGTCGAATATAAGGACCGTCAACGGAAACAGGCCAGTGCAGAGCGCGAGCTGCAACCGCACCAGGCTTCGGACGGCAGCCAGGGGCGTTCCCGCCGAGGGAAATCGTCCTGCCCCCGTGGACATGACATGCTGTCTGGCGAGAAGAAAAAGGATTGCGACCGCGGAGAACGACAATTTGAAGCCAGGGGTCAGAATCGCGATCGGGTCCGTTATAAAGACCAGCAGACAGGGAAATGCCAGCAAAAACGATGGGCGCATACGACGACGAAGCAGCAAGGCCAACCCCGCTGCCAGGACCATCAGCAGCGACCTCCGTGCCGGAACGGCAAATCCGGATAAGCTTGCGTATGTCACGGCAGCCACGATTGCGCCCGCGATCGCCCGATCCCGCAGGTTTTGTCGCGAGCAGAAAGGAGCAAACAGCGCCCAGCAAGCCAGGTAGGCGCAGCTCGCCGCCAGGCCAATATGAAGGCCCGAAATGGCCATGAGATGGCTTGTGCCGGTGCGCGCATAAAGGTCCCAGTGTTCGCTGTCGATCCGGTGACGCGCGCCTACGCCGATCGCCATCAGAACCGCCGCTGCGTCGTCAGGCGGCAACGCGGATGCCACCCGAGCGACAAACCGTGCCCGGATCCGGTTCACAAACCCCGGAGGCTCACCATGAATCCGATAACTTGGGGCACTGGCTTCGACATAGCCCGTCGCACCGATCCGTTCGCGAAAAAGCCAGCCTTCATAGTCGAACCCGCCGGGATTGGCGTAGCCACGGGGACGCTTGAGACGGGCATGAAACCGCCAGGTTTCTCCGATAGCTGGTATTGAATCCGGCCTGAACCAGGACAGGCGAATTCGACGCGGTAGATCGTCCCTGCCAAGCGGACGAACAAGAAAGCGCACCGATGTCCCATCTCCTTCTGGAAATGTTTCAACCGCGGCTGAAAAGGTGACCGACGTTCCCTGCAATGCGGCATCGAGCCGATCGGCAAGCTGCGCCACCGAGGCAATGCCCATCACGCCTGCACCAATCACGAAACAGGTTGCTGGCCGGAATTTTCGAAATGACAGAAAGGCTGTCGAAACAAGTAGCGACGCCAGGAAAAAATTCGTGGACGGCAACTGTGGAATAATAGAAAGCGAATAGGCGCCCGCGAGTGCGCAAAAGCATAACAGAAGCATTTCCCGCTTCCCTGCGGTTTATCGTTATGATGCCGCTCACGATACTGAACCAGTACAACTGATCAAAACAAAGCCACGCACCGATGCCAAGACGATTTTTTCGAAAATTCGCCATGAAACGCGAACGACTCAAGGCTCAATGGTGGCTGGCGCCCTTCGGCGATTTGATTCACGACCCGAATTTGTGGGTGATTCGCCGTCGTAACGTAGTGCCCGCTTTCGCGCTGGGATTATTCGTAGCCTACCTGCCCTTTCCAGGGCACATGCTTGCCGCCGCATTGCTCGCTCTCGCACTCAGAGTGAATATTCCCGTCGCCGCCCTCTCTACGATCGTCGTCAACCCCTTTACGATGGGACCGATGTATTACCTGGCGTTTTCTCTCGGGCAGTATTTGTTGCGGCAGGAGCCGAGGCCGTTTGAGTTCGAAATGTCATTCGCCTGGCTATTCGACAGATTCGTCTATATCTGGCAGCCGATGATTCTTGGCGGTGTCGTTCTGGGGGCCCTTCTTTCGCTCGTCGGATTTATTGCGCTTGATTTGCTGTGGCGTGCATCGATCTCCGGGTACCTTGCCAGGCGTCGACGGCGGAAGCCGGACTAATTTCCGGCAAACTCACGAAGCCGGCCGTTTTCCAGAATCAGGACTCGATCCATCTGCCTTGCAATTGAGTGATCATGAGTGACAAGGACCAGGCTGGTTTGAAGCTCCTCATTCAGCTCAAGCATCAAACGCAAAACATGCTCGCCGTTCCCCGCATCGAGATTACCTGTCGGCTCGTCGGCAAGGACAAGCTTTGGCCTCGTAATCAGCGCTCGCGCAACAGCGGCGCGCTGGCGTTCACCACCGGATAGCTCACCCGGTTTGTGATCCAGCCGCTCGCCCAGCCCCACCCGGTCGAGCAAGGCTGCGGCTTGTGACAAAGCGTCATCTTTCCTGACGCGCCGGATCATCAGCGGCATCGCAACATTTTCAACCGCGCTGAATTCAGCGAGAAGGTGGTGAAACTGGTATACAAATCCGATGTACTGGTTTCGAAGAGCACCTCGCGACGATTCATCGAGCTTGGCCATCGTCTGGCCATTGACGAACACGTCACCTTCGCTGGGCTCGTCCAGCCCGCCCATGATCTGCAGCAGCGTGGTTTTTCCCGAGCCGGATGCTCCGATAATCGCGAGCCTTTCAGCGGGTTTGACAACCAGGTCGACTCCGCTCAGAACCTCTAGCGTCGAATTGCCTTCGCGAAACCGGCGAACGACGGCGCGACACTCGAGGACAGCGTTTGTTGCTTCACTCATATCGCAGCGCCTCCGCAGGCGAGGTTCGCGCACCGCGCCAGGCCGGATACAAAGTTGACAGCAGGGCAAGCGCCAACGCGATCGAACAGATCTGCACTATATCTTTCACCCTGAGATCGGCTGGCAGGTCGCTGATGAAATAGACATCGGCGGCCAAAAATTTAATTCCAAACGTTGCTTCCATAAATTTCACAATGTCTTCCAGGTTCAAGGACAACAATATCCCGGCAACCATGCCTGTAAGCGTCCCCAGCACTCCAATGATCGTTCCTTGTGTCATAAACACTCGCAGAATATCGCCCGGCGTTGCGCCCACGGTTCTCAGAATGGCGATATCGGACTGCTTGTCTTTAACCACCATGACCAGGGTCGACACGATGTTGAATGACGCAACGGCAACAACCATCAACAGGATAACGAACAATATTGACTTCGTAATCTGAATAGAGCGAAAAAAATTGATGTGGCGTCGGGTCCAGTCGCTGACCAGCACTCCGCCGCCGCCGGCGATCGCCGCCCGGCGGACGATTTGAGGCGCATCAAAAACTTCGGTTACCGCCAACCGAATACCGCTGACATCGTCTCCGAGACGAAACAGTTTTTGTGAGTCGGAAATATTAATGAATGCGAGTCGCCGATCGAACTCATACATGCCGACCCGATAAATGCCGCTAACAGTGAACCGCCTGGTTCTCGGGACGACCCCTGCCGGCGTTACGATCCCTTGTGCAAGGGTCAATGTAATTTTGTCGCCAATCGACGCCCGCAGTTCGTCGGCCAACTCCACCCCCAGCACAATATTGAAGCTGCCGGCCTCAAGAGTACCCAAATCTCCCTCGATCACCGTGTCACCGACCCCCGACACCCGTGATTCGAGTTCCGGGTCGATGCCGCGAAACTCGGCGCCGCTAAGCTGGTTGCCATGCACCAGCAAACCCTGGCCGTCAACGTATGGTGCTGCAGCGGCGACATCCGGTTCCGCTTCAGCGATCAATACCCAGTTCCGCCAGTCGGCCAGCCCCTCTTCAGAACTTTCGATACTGGCATGCGCCGACATGGCCAAAAGGCGGTCTTTCAGTTCCCGCTCGAACCCGTTGACGACAGACAGGACGACAATCAGCACGGCAACGGCGATGGCGATACCCAGCATGGAGATCGCAGAGATCAACGATATGAATCCGTTGCTGCTTCGCGATCGCACGTAACGGCGACCAATCCAGTATTCGTATTTACCGCCCATCGCTATTCGTACCTCAGCGCAATTGCCGGGTTAACGTGTGCAGCTCGACGAGCCGGATAAAGTGTCGCCAGTGACGTCAGGACAAATGCGGCCAGGGCAATTGTAATGACATCCTCCGTTTCGAGAATCGAAGGAATCACCGAGACATAGTAAACATCGCCGGGCATGATCTGGAATCCGAACAACTGCTCCAGGAATGGAACGACGACCGGTACGTTCTGCGCCAGCAACACACCCGACAGGACACCGACAAATACACCGATCCAGCCAATGACCGCGCCCTGCACAAAAAATACGCGCACAACGCCGCCAGGGCCCATACCCAATGTGCGAAGGACAGCAATATCGGATGTCTTGTCCGTAACGACCATGACGAGACTGGCGACGATATTAAAGGCCGCTACACCGATGATCAGGGACAACAGTAACGACATCATCATCTTTTCCAGGCGAATCGCACGAAAGTAGCTTTCGTTCTCGATCGTCCAGTCGCTACTCACGAAGCCGTCACCGAATTTCAATTGCAGCGATTTTGAAACCGCTGGCGCCGTCATGACATTGTCTGTCAGGAATCTCACCGAGGTAACTCGTTGATCCAGTGACATCAGCCGCGCCGCATCTTCGATGTGAATCAATGCCAGGGACGCATCGTGATCCTGCACGCCGGCCTCGAATACGCCTCGAACGACGAATCTCTCGAGCCTCGGTTCCAGGGTGCCATCACCAACAGGCCGCGGAATAAGCAGCACCACGCCATCACCAATTTTGACGCCGAGATCGATAGCCAGGAACCGACCGAGCACGATACTTCTTTCGCTGGGCGTCAGCACATCAAAATCGCCCGCAACGAAATTCACGGTGCGTCCGGAGACCGATTTTTCGGCTTCCGGCAAAATGCCGTGCACCAGCACTCCGTTCAGAGAACGCCCGGTGCGGATCATGCCCTCCATTTCAATCAAGGGTGCTGCGGCGGTGACGCCGGGCTCAGCGAGAATTCTCTGCTGCACCTGGCTCCAGTTTTCGATCGTCCGGTCATCTCCCGTAACATAGCCGTGTGCGGTCATGCTCAGGAGTCGGTCGCGCAATTCCCCTTCGAAACCATTCATTACAGAAAGGATCACGATCAGTGCGGCGACGCCGACGGCAATACCAGTCAGCGAAATCAGGGTTATAAAGGAGACGAACCTCGTTCTTCTTTTAGCCCTTAAATACCTGAGCCCGACAAAGAGTTCGACTGCGTTGATCATGCGGCGCATTAAACCACATAAATGGCTCGATGCTGCGCTCCCGCTGACATCGCGAGTAAGCCGAAACTGTGATCCGGGTCACATCCCGCAGCCCTCGTCAGCCGCTACCGTCCCCTTAACTCGTGCAGTGCGGCAATTGTGAGAACCAGGTCAGCGTGATGCCGGTCCTGAAAGTGTAAAAAACCTGTCAGATCAACTGTTTTTTGCCCCTGAGTGCAATGTTATAGTCGCCGGGGATTTAGCTGGAGAAGCTCAAATGGCAAAGCTTGGTGCAACAATTCTTATCACCCTTTCACTCGGGTTCGCGGTGAACGCGCATTCACAGAACCTGGACATGAGTGCCAGCGACCAGTCGTCTACCTTTAACCAGGCTGGAAAACCGACACGCGGCATGACACAGGCAAGCGTTGAGGCAAATTTTGGCAGCCCGCAGAACACCCGCCAGGCCGTCGGAGATCCACCGATCACTCGCTGGGAATACGCGGGTTTCGTGGTTTTCTTTGAATACGACAAAGTAATTCACTCCGTTACAAAGCGCTAAACGCATAGATTGATTATCTGATACCAGCGCGCAGCCAGTCTCTGGCTGCGCGTTTTTCATTGTGCAAAGGCGTTCCTTGTCTGTGCCATAATCCCCGGCCCGCAATAATCCCGTAACTGCCGAAGAATCGTGTCGCAGGAAAAACTACTCAATCCGGCCACAATCAAGCGATTGCTGCACGCGTCATCCGGCGAACCGTCCGTCGGCCGCCTGATTGGCGCCAGCGCGTCGCTTGCCGCGGTCGAACTGGCGAGTGCCCATGAAGGTGCTCTGCTGCTGGTCGCCAATAACCCGCGGCACGCAGACCAGCTAGAGGCGGAGATTCGCTGGTTCGCCGGCCCGGATTTGCCCGTGCAGCATTTCGTCGAGTGGGAGACCCTGCCCTACGACAGCTTTTCGCCGCACCAGGATATCGTTTCGCAACGTCTGACTGTGCTTTCGTCTCTGAGGGATTTTCAGCGCGGTATTGTCATCGTGTCCGGACCCTCGCTCCTGCAGCGACTTCCTCCGGTCGACTACGTTGCTGCCAGGTCACTGCAGCTCAGCCAGGGCCAGACGCTGGATCGACAGGATTTTATCGATTCATTGGGCGCCTGTGGCTATCTCCGGGTTCCGCAGGTCGACGAGCATGGTGAATTCGCGGTTCGCGGCTCGCTGCTGGACGTTTTTCCGATGGGATACGAGCAGCCGCTGCGAATTGATTTTTTCGACGACGAGCTTGAAACCTTGCGGTTTTTCGACGCCGAAACACAGATTTCAGGCGACAAGGTCGAATCGATCAGGATTCTCCCGGCACGAGAAATACCGCTCGACGACAGCGATATTCGTTATTTTCGGCAGCGCTACCGGGAGCGATTCGAGGGGCAGCCTTCCAGGTCCCGCGTCTACAGGGAAATCTCAGAGGGCATCGCTCACGGTGGCATTGAGTATTACCTCCCGCTGTTTTTTGAATCCACGGCGAGTTTTTCGGATTATCTTCCAAAGAACACTATCGTATTTGCACCGGTTGATCTCAGGCAGACGCTCGATCAGTCCTGGCTTGAAATCGAAGAGCGGTTCGAGTTGTGCAGCCTGGATCCGGAACGGCCGATACTGCCACCCGACGAGAGTTTCAACACCGCAGAGACGATTACCGTCCGGCTCGGGACCTTTCGGCAGATTTCATACAGCGCCCAGTCACTGGCTGACAGCGAATCAACGGTGAACCTGTCGACCCGGCTTCCGCCGGCGATCAGGGTTGAAGCCCGCTACGAGGATTCCGCGCAGTCGCTCATGCAGTTCCTGGGTACTTTCGTGGGACGTGTGCTTTTCACAACGGATTCGCCAGGCCGCCGCGAAAGTGTTTTCGAACTGCTTGCCGGACGCGGCCTGAAAGCTGCGCGAATCGACACGTGGCAGACTTTTCAGTCCGGTGACCAGCAGATTGGCGTGGCCGTCGCACCGGTCGAAGATGGCGTCTTGCTGCCCGACCAGGAACTGGCGATCGTCAGTGAACACCAGCTTTTTGGCGAGAAGCCACGCCAGAGAAGTCGGCGCCGCCGTGCTGAGCGCGATCCGGAAACCATCATCCGGGAACTCAACGACCTGCAGGAAGGCTCACCCGTGGTGCATGCCGATTATGGTGTCGGGCGATACCTCGGGCTGACGACGCTGGAGGCTGGCGGGGTAATCGGCGAGTTTCTGCACCTGGAATATGCCGACGGTGACAAGCTCTACGTTCCGGTCAACGCCCTCGACCTGATATCGAGATACACCGGCGCCTCGCCGGAGAACGCACCACTGCACAAGCTGGGAAGCGACCAATGGGCTAAAGCGAAAAAGCGCGCCATCAAGAGAATCAGGGACGTGGCTGCCGAACTCCTCGATGTCTATGCGCGTCGCGCCGCACGGCCCGGGCACAGGTTTCGCTGGCCCGAAGCAGACTATCGCGCATTCGAAAATGGTTTCCCCTTCGAACCGACCGAAGACCAGGAACGGACCATCGGCGAAGTGCTGGCTGATCTTGCGTCTGACCAGCCCATGGACAGGGTGGTCTGCGGCGATGTCGGCTTTGGCAAAACAGAGGTTGCGTTAAGGGCGGCATTTGCCGCAGTTCACGGCGGCAAACAGGTGGCTATCCTGGTGCCGACGACACTGCTGGCGCAACAACACGGCCAGACGTTTCGCGATCGCTTTGCGGACTGGCCGGTCCGAATCGAGGTGCTGTCCCGGTTTTGCTCGCCGAAAGAGGCCAAAGACATTGTCGCAGGGCTGAAGTCCGGCTCTGTCGATATCGTCATCGGCACACATCGATTACTGCAGCATACGAAGGATTTCAAAGATGTCGGGCTGGTCATCATCGATGAAGAACACCGGTTCGGCGTGCGCCACAAGGAAGCGATCAAGTCACTGCGCAGCGAAATCGATGTCCTGACGCTGACCGCCACGCCGATACCGCGAACCCTGAACATGTCGCTGGGCGGCCTTCGGGAGATGTCGTTGATCACGACGCCACCTGCCGAGCGACTGTCCGTCAGGACCTTTGTCAGCGAATGGAATGACGTCGTGATCAGGGAGGCCTGCCTGCGCGAAATCAAGCGCGGCGGCCAGGTCTACTTTATCCATAATCGTGTCGAGGATATCGGCAACATCGAACAGCGGCTGGCATCTCTGCTGCCCGAGGCGGAAATACGGATCGGGCATGGACAAATGCCGGAGCGGCAACTCGAACAGGTCATGCTGGATTTCTATCATCGTCGCTTCAATGTCCTGCTCTGCACGACGATCGTTGAATCGGGAATCGATGTGCCAACGGCCAATACAATCATCATTAACCGGGCGGACCGCTTCGGCCTGGCGCAGCTTCATCAGTTACGCGGTCGAGTTGGCCGATCACACCACCGTGCCTACGCCTACCTGATCGCGCCACCGAAAGCGGCTATGACGGCCGATGCGGTGAAACGACTCGAAGCCATTGATTCTCTTGAAGATCTTGGATCCGGCTTCGTGCTGGCCACGCATGATCTCGAGATTCGCGGTGCCGGCGAATTGCTGGGCGATACCCAAAGCGGCCAGATCCAGGAAATCGGCTTTTCCCTCTACACGGAACTCCTCGGGCGCGCCGTGGCGGCGCTCAAGCGCGGCGATAAAATCGATCTCGACAAGCCACTGAATGCCGGTGTCGAAATCAACCTGCATTTGCCCGCATTGCTGCCGGAGGACTACGTACCGGACGTTCACCTGCGCCTGATGCTATACAAACGAATCACCAGCGCTGGTGACCAGGGCGAACTGCGGGACCTGCAGATCGAGCTTATCGATCGCTTTGGCCTGCTGCCGGAGGCGGCGAAAAACCACATGCGGATTGCTGCCATCAAACTGAGTGCGATTGCGCTGGGCGTCGAGAAGATAGACGCTGCCGAAAAAGGTGGATACCTGGTATTCGGCGAGCAGACCGGGACCGACCCGGTTGCTCTGGTCAACCTGGTACAAAATGAAGGGCAGGTCTATCGATTAAGCGGGGCACATCGTCTACAGTTCCGGGTGGATTTGTCGGACCCGCAAATACGATTCCGCTTTGTCGAGGAATTACTGGATAATCTGACTCCGCAGGATGTCAAAGCAAAAGTGAAATGAACCTGGCCGTAACCGAGAAACGATGAAATCAGACACGCCCGACCGATCCGGACCAATTCGCCACCTGATGATCAAGCTGGCCATGATACTGCTGTGCATGCCTGCTATGGCGCAACAGACCGTCACTCCGGGTTCCGTCGCCCTGGAGAGCGAGCAAGAGGAAATTCGTCGCTATTCGGTCGAGCTGATCGTTTTCGAATATACGGACCGTTCATCCGCCGGAACCGAGATCTTCGATCCCGATGAACCACCCGTCTTGCCCGAGGAAGATCTCTATTTTGGCGATACGCCACTTGACCCGGCAGCCGCATTCGATGACGTCTCGCAGGAAGAGGCAGAATCGGAAGTCCTCGCCGGGGGCGCCGACACATTTCCGGGCGATGACACGACCGACCTCGCGCCAGCGTTCATCGACGAGCCGCTTGTACTGATCCCGACGTACGAGCAGGCAGGCCTGCAACTACTCGGCCCCGGGGACTATGTGCTCGACGATGTTTACGAGCGACTGGAACGCCTCGATGCCTACCGACCGCTGATGCGAGCGGCATGGATCCAGCCTACCCTGGAAAAAGAAGTCACAACGCCCATCAAGATACGCAGACTAGGCAACCCGCCACTGCGTCTCGACGGCACTGTCACCCTTTATCTCAGTCGCTTTCTGCACCTCGTCATCGACCTTTCGCTGGAAGAAAAATCACCGTTGCGCGGCCCTGCTGCGAACGAACGGGTGCGAAGATACGGCGACCAGCCATCGCGCTTCAGCTTCGACCCTCAATTTGTTACTCCATCGACGTTCTACCGCATAGAGGAAGACCGGATTGTGAGAAACGGCGAACTTCGATACTACGACCACCCGCGTTTCGGGGTTTTAGCGAAGATCACACGGGTCGAAGAGGACAGTCCCGAAGAAAACGGTACAGGTACGCTCGCAACACCGATTACCGGCGGCAACAGGTAGTCAGCTCCCTGGTGAGGGCCGGGACTGGATGGAATCGCGCGGTATGTCGCTAGTCACCCGGCTTGAGCACATCCTTGAGGAACGCCACATCGGTTTTGTCGTCCTTTCCAGCCGATTGCACCGACGTTCGATAGGAAACCGTGACGAAACGTGACTCGCGGGATCTTGGATGATGCAGCCCGAGTTCCCGAACCGCAGCCGAAATCTTTGCCGCAAATTCGTTGACCGCATTTTCATCCGACGAATGCGACAGCACGACAAGGCAATCTCCGCGCGCACTGTCCACCCGTGCCGCAACATCGCTTGCGCGGCGCAGGCAACGGCGAATGGCCTGTGCAACCCGACGCTGGCATGAATCGGCTGCGTGCCGGCCGAAAACCTCCAGGTACGCAGGAAAATCGTCGAGTCTGAAAGCGACCAGGGCAAGACTCGTATGCTCTCGCGATGCCACTGCCCAGTCGTGGGCAAGCACCTCCCGAAACGAACGTTCGTTCAGGAGCCCGGTAACCGGGTCATCACGGCTCAAATCCCGAATTCGCCGTTTTGCCTTGAGCAATGCCTGTTGCACCTCGGCGTCCGCCGCGTGCGTCCCGCCGGCTGCGCCGCGCCAGTAGGCGGCATAATACTGCACACCCTCTCCCCGCTCCGCATTCAGCGGACGGAGCACCAGCAAGTACTCGCGGCTTTTCAATTCCACGGCAATCGACGATTCGTGACCTCCGCGAACCGTCTCACTGATTTCCAGCGCAAGGTCGCGGCCAACCAGTCCCTCGACCACATCGGCGAGCGGCTTCCCCACAACGTCTTGATTGCCTGAAATCGAAACAAATGCCGGATTACTGAGTACGACCGGCCAGTCCGGATGATCAATCCGCGCGACGAAAACCGGTTCGGCCGAGCCGTCGATCAGTTGCTGCAGAATGTCGCGCGTCAGTTTTTTCATCGCCTGGCCATCATTCGACGTCACCAAAAAATTCTCTCAATACCTTCATTGATTGCATTTTGGCCGTCATCGTACTCGCTTCAATATCGGCATGTATTGAATTTTCACCGCGTCCGGCAGCGTAATTCACGATAAGTGACAGGCAGGCGTAGTCCATGCCCAGTTCCCGTGCCAGGGCCGCCTCCGGCATGGCTGTCATGCCGACAAAATCTGCACCGTCTTTCTGGAAGCGGTCTATTTCGGCAGCAGTCTCCAGCCTTGGACCCTGGGACACAGCGTAGACCCCGCCGTCGCAAATATTGACATTGGCGACGCCTGCAGACTGCAACAGTCCCTGGCGAAGCTCCTCTGAAAATGGCTCGGTGAAGTCGATATGGTCCAGGGTCCCGGTGCCATCGTAGATACTGTGTGCCCGGCCCCAGGTGTAATCGATGAGCTGATTCGGGACGGCAATCTGTCCCGGATGAATGTTCTGGCTGATCACGCCGACCGTATTGATCGCGATAACGCTGTCGACTTTGAGCTGATGCAAAGCTTTGAGATTGGCCCGGTAGTTGATTGCATGAGGTGGAATTGACAGATCATCGCCGTGCCGGGGCAGCAGGAAAACCGTGTGGTCGTCATACCGGAGTTCCTTGATGGGCCCGGACGGCTCACCGAAAATGGTTGCCACGATCGTACCTTTTGCATCGCCGCCGAAAGACTGAAATCCGCTTCCTGCGATGATGGCGTACTGTCGGTCTGCACTTGCCAAAATATCCTTCCTGTTTAAACGTTATCAGGCATCGAGCTTCAGCTCCGGCCTTCCCAGACCCTCGGTGATCCTGCTGTTTGCCGACTGCCATTCGTCACTGGCCAGCAAGGTCTCCCGCATCACGTGTCCCGTACCATGAAGGCGCGCCAGGCGGACGAGCGACAGCGGATTTGAATAGTCTCTCAGCGAGGCAACCGCTGCCATTGCCGCGGGGCGATCGTTACATACCAATATCATGTCGCAGCCGGCGTCGAGCGCAAGCCTGGCCCGCTTGGCCATCGAACCAAATTTTTTTGTCGCTTTCATGCTGAGATCATCGCAAAAAACAGCACCATCGTAACCGAGCTGCTGGCGTAGCTGGGTTTGAATCCAGTACGGTGAAAATCCGGCCGGCACGGGATCCAGTTCTGAATAAACAATGTGCGCCAGCATGACACCTGCCAGCTGGCGCGCACCGATCAGCTTTTCATAAGGCCGCATGTCGTCAAGCAGGTCGCCGTAACCGCGCCGGTCTATCGGGAGCTGTTCGTGAGAATCGGCAACAACGGCGCCGTGGCCGGGGAAATGTTTTGCCACGGCCGCCATGCCACCATCCCGGAGTCCGCGACAAAATGCGCTGGCGAGATCCGCCACGACGCCTGGTTTACGATGAAATGCACGATTACCGATTATCTCGCTGAGACCCCAGTCGAGATCGACGCACGGGGTGAACGACAGGTCGATATCCATGGCCCGCAATTCCGATGCAATTAGCCAGCCCGCTGCCTTTGCAAGCGACAAAGCGGCATTCATGTCGCTATCGTATTGATGTCCGAGATCGCGCATCGGCGGAATCGACGTAAACCCGTCGCGAAACCGCTGTACACGCCCTCCCTCGTGATCGACTGCAATCAGCAGCGGTGGCGTTCTGACGGCTCGTATCGAGGCAACCAGGTCGGCGAGCTGTGCCGGTGACGCATAATTTCGACTAAAGAGGATAACGCCGCCAACCGCGGGCTCACGCAGCAGCGCGCGATCCGCGGGTGTGAGGGAGTGCCCCTCGATGTCCAGCATTACCGGTCCCAGTGCCATACCGTTACATTAGACAATATCTTTATAACTGTCTAATTTAATTAGCCTTTCTGGAATACTGCTATTGATTCGACATGGCCGGTATGGGGGAACATGTCGATAATTCCCGCCGCTTCCAGGACATATCCGTGATCACGCACAAGGGACCCGGCATCCCGTGCAAGCGTGCCCGGGTGGCAGGACACATAGACAATCCGTGGCGCGCCGATCGCTTTGATGTTGGCAACGACTTCCTGGGCCCCGCTGCGTGCAGGATCCAGCAACAACCGATCCCAATCCTCCCTGATCCAGCTTTCGTTACCGTCGATGGCCGACAGGTCAGCCTGGCGGAAATCGCAGTTATCGATATTGTTACGCCGCGCGTTGGACTGGCTGCGCTGTACCTGCTCCAGTTCTCCTTCGACACCGAGCACATGCCCGGCTCGCCTGCCGAGCGGCAGCGAAAAATTGCCGATCCCGCAATACAGATCAAGGACGCGATGATCCGGCCCGACATCCAGAAGCTCGATCGCCCGGGATACCATTCTGCGATTAACAGATCCGTTGACCTGGACGAAGTCCGTGGCCTTGAATTCAATGGATACATCAAATTCCGGAAGTTCGTATTGCAGTGGAACGAGTGTGGCGCCGGTCGCCAGCGGCTGAACCGAACCCGGCCCGCCGGTCTGCAATGCGATCTGAAGCTTGTGCTCCCTGGCAAAGGCGATCAGCGCAGCAGAATCCTCATCGGTAGGAGGATCGAGTACGCGAAAGACGAGTTCGGTGACATCGTCAGAAACAGCGACCTCAACCTGTGGCAGCCTGCTACTGATGCTGAGACGACCGATAAGTTCGCTCAGCGGATCAATCAGGGCGTCAACCGGACTGGCAAGCACTTCGCAGCGGTGCATGTCGCAGATATAGGGGGCGTGGCTCTCCCGGAATCCAACGAGTACCCTGCCTTTGCCGGCGACATTCTTGACGGCCAGGCGTGCTCTCCGCCGATACTTCCAGCCACCGTCGCTGCTCTCATCGAACAGGGGATCGAGCCAGCGCAGAGGCTCCACCCGGCCAATTCGCTGCAGGTTATCCGCCAGTGCACGCTGCTTTATTGCCCGTTGATCTTCTCCGGAGATGTGCTGCAGCGAGCACCCGCCACAGGTTCCAAATACGGCACAGCGAGGCGCTATTCGCGCCTCCGACTCCTCGAGGACCTCAAGCAGCTCCGCTTCGTCGTAATTCCTCTTTCGCTTGCGCCGCTGAAAACGCACGGTCTCGCCAGCCAGCGCACCACTGACGAAAACTTTCTTGCCGTCAACCGCGGCAATTCCTTTTCCATCATGGGCGACCGCCTCGATTCGAGCCGTTTCCGGTTCGCGTTTTTTTCGTGCCATCAGGTGCTAGGCCGCCTTCCAGGCTGCAAGGAATTCGTTCAGGTGGGGCTGATCCATCGACTGAAGGGTACTGCGTACGAGTTCGAACTCCCTCTCGAGGGCCTTTTCATCCAGATGGCCCCGCATGAACTCGAATCGAAGATAGACGAGGTAGGTATTCAGCACATCAGTTTCGCAGTAGTCACGAATATCGTCGATGCCGCCATCCAGCCAGCAATCCCAGACCTTGTCCCCGCTCATGCCGAGCTTGCCCGGAAAACCAAGCATCACTGCCATCTGGTCAAGGCTGGCTCGACCACGCATCTGAAACCCCGCGAGGACATCCATCAGGTCGATATGCCGCCAGTGGAAGCGGCTGAGGTAATTGTTGTAACGAAATTCCCGATCGGAATCGCCTGTCTCCCAGTACCGGGGAGCCTGGATGCCGTGCTTCAGCGCGCGATAATGCAGCACCGGCAGATCGAATCCGCTGCCATTCCAGGAAACGAGCTCCGGCGAATAACGCTCGATTCCGTCGAAGAATCGGCGAATGATTTCTGCTTCGTCTGCATCCCGGTCGCCGAGCGTCCAGAGGCGGAAAGTATCCCCGCTTCGGAGCGCGACAGAGATCGCCACCACGCGCTGCTGGTGCAGTGGCAAGAAGTCCGAACCGGTCGCCTGCTGGCGCATGAAGGTCATCGCCGTGCCAACGTCCTTGTCCGACAGGCCATCCAGATTCCACATCCGCCGACCAAACTCGATGTCCGGAATAGTTTCAATATCAAATGAAAAACAATGCATTATGACTCTTTATTAAAGTAACTAATTATCTGTAGTTGCCCGCATGACGACCGCGAACGCCAGGATCAGTCCGGCATCATCGGTTAAACTGACATGGCCCTCACCAACGCCAAGATCATCGCAGACCGCCTGCCCACGCTCCGACCAGATGATCTCAGGACGTCCCCAGTCGTTGTTTACTATGCCAACGTCCCGAATCCATACGCCATGCGCAAATCCCGTTCCCATCGCCTTGACGGTCGCCTCTTTCGCAGCGAAGCGCATCGCCAGGAACCTCACAGGCTGCTTGTTTCGCTCGAAGAGCACCCGTTCTTCGTCCATCAGCAAGCGATTGACAAAGTGATCGCCAAATCGATTGTAGGTTTCCTGCACGCGCGACAGCTCGACAATGTCCGTACCGATGCCAAAGATCACATTCGTTACCCGGATCGCGCTGCGTTCATCAGGCGCTTCATTTCACTGACGGCGAGTGGAAACCCGTCGAACACCGCGCGAGCGACAATGGCATGCCCGATGTTCAACTCAACGATTTCCGGAATAGCTGCAATTGGGCCGACATTCTCATAATGAAGGCCGTGCCCCGCGTTGACGATCAGCCCAATCTTCTTGCCATAGGCTGCGGCCGAAACGACTCGCTGCAGTTCTTTTGCCTGAGCAGGCCCGCTCGCATCGGCATACGCACCGGTGTGCAGTTCAACTACCGGAGCACCTGCCTTTTTCGCAGCGTCCAGTTGTGCAGATTCCGGGTCAATGAAAAGTGATACGCGAATATTATTTTTCGCCAGGGCCGCACATGCCGCGGTAACCTTGTCCAGCTGCCCGGCGACATCCAGCCCCCCTTCCGTGGTGAGCTCTTCACGTTTCTCCGGCACCAGGCAACAATCTGACGGACATATCTTTCCCGCAATGGCCAGCATTTCTTCTGTAACCGCCATCTCGAAATTCATATGGGTCTGCATCGCTGCCTTGAGACGCTCGAGGTCGTGATCCTGAATATGACGCCTGTCCTCGCGGAGATGCAGCGTGATGCTGTCTGCGCCCGCTTGTTCCGCCATTAATGCCGCTTTAACCGGATCCGGGTAATCAGTTCCCCTTGCCTGCCGCAGCGTAGCGACATGATCAACATTTACGCCGAGATGAATTTCGTCCATTACCTGCCAGTACCTATTTTCGTGGTCCCGTGCTCTTGCGGAGCTCTCTCAGGACTTTGCGACTCTTGAGTTCTTTACCATCGAGGTGCCAGGCTATGACCTGCTTCAGCAGACGGCCTGCGCATTTGAGCACTGCCTCATCAGAAAACTCTTCCCGGCCGATCGCAATGAGTTCAGCGCCGGTAAATATCATCGGGCCCTCGCGATTTTCGACCCTCACCGGGCCACGTTCGGTGCGGTATTCATACACCCCCGCCGAATCCAGCATTTCCCCGGATTGCGTATCATGATCGAGATTGAGTGCATAGCCAAGCAGTCGCAACAGCTCCATCTCGAATCGCCGCAGAACCGGTACAACACTGTCCTGTGTATTCAGCTCAATGATCGTGGCGTGGTAGGCGGCAAATATTTCCGGTTGCGGATCATGCCGATGCAAAAGGTTCAGTAACAGTTCGTTGACATAGTAAGCCGAGAGCAACGCATCGCCGGCCAGCGATATCGGTGCACCGTTCATTTCGGCCCCGGTCAGGGTTCCCAGGTCGGAACGGATAACCCACGACATCTGCAGCGGAAGAAACGGTCGCAAAATGCCTTTCAACCTTGATTTTGCAGAGCGACTGCCGCGAGCGACCAGCGAAAGGCGGCCGTGATCCCGGCTAAGAACATCCAGTATACGGCTCGAATCCTGAAACGGGCGATGATGTAACAACCAGGTCGGCTGGTTTTGCACTCTCCTGGCGGTCATGGAGCCTCGTAGCCGAGGCGCTGCAACTCGTGCTCGTTATCTGCCCAGTTGTTCTTAACTTTCACCCACAGCTCAAGATGCACTGGCTCTCCATGCTGGTTCTTCAACTCTACCCGGGCAGCCCGACCGACTTTTTTCAGCACACCGCCGCCCTTACCAACGACAATCCCTTTCTGGCTGTCTCGCTCGACCCAGATCACGGCATTGATCAGTATCCCTTTTTCGTCACGCTCGAAGCGCTCGACCTGCACCGTGAGCCCGTACGGAATTTCCTGGCGCAATTCCAGTGTCAGCTTTTCCCTTACCACCTCGGCCGCACGAAAGACTTCGCTACGATCCGAAATCATTTCGGCCGGAAAAAGCGGACCTGACTCGGGGAGGTAAGTCGGTACCAGCGAAACAAGGCTGTCAATATTTTCACGCTTCATCGCGGAAATCGGTATCACTTCTGCAAAGTCCCTTCGTGCAGACATATCAGACAAAGCCTGAAGCAGTGCTTCCCTTGGGTGGACTTTGTCGATTTTGTTTAACAATGCAATGACCGGCGCCGAAACGGCCGAAAGCCGTTCGAGAACATCCTGATCTTCTTCAGTCCATCGATTGGCCTCTGTCATAAACAGGATC
Organism: Woeseiaceae bacterium; assembly: GCA_024640345.1. Taxonomy (GTDB): domain Bacteria; phylum Pseudomonadota; class Gammaproteobacteria; order Steroidobacterales; family Woeseiaceae; genus SZUA-117. Next base: position 22,796 of record JAHEFD010000006.1, on the reverse strand, counting down.
AGATCGGCATCGGCAAGTGCGTTGGCCGCAGTCCGGTTCATCAAACGGTTCATCGCTTTATTTGCCTGCCGGTGAATTCCGGGTGTGTCGACGTAGATCGCCTGGTAGCTGTCATGTGTATCCACCCCAAGTATTCGATGTCGCGTCGTTTGTGGCTTTGGCGTAACGATGCTGACCTTGTTGCCGATGATGGTGTTGATCAGTGTTGACTTGCCAACATTTGGGCGGCCAACCACAGCAACAAATCCACAACGGTACAATTTATCCTTCATCGGCCGACCTCATCTTCAATAGCCTCAAGCATGGCGGCAGCTGCATCCTGCTCCGCATTTCGTCGCGTGGTTCCTTTGCCGCGGGTGTGAAGATCAAGTTCATTAATCATGCAGCTGACTTCAAAAAACTGCTTGTGTGCCTTTCCCGTGATTTTTTCCACGCGATACCCGGGCAAGGGAAGTTGGCGACCCTGCAGATACTCCTGCAAAAGCGACTTGGGATCGCGCAATTCGACGCCTTCAGGAAGTTCCTCGATACGCTTACTGTACGCTGTCAAAATAACCTGTCGGGCCGCGTCGAATCCGGCATCGAGATAGACGGCACCAAAAATTGCTTCGACCGTATCAGCCAATATCGAACCCCTGCGGTGCCCCCCTGATTTCAACTCACCGGAGCCGAGAATCAGATGATCACCGACCCCCAGCTCGTTCGCGATTTCTGCAAGCGTCGTGTCCTTGACCAGCGACGAACGCAGGCGACTCAATCTGCCTTCGCTCGCATTTGGGCGCTCATGAATGATCAGTTCCGAAATGACGAGCTGCAACACTGAATCTCCGAGAAACTCGAGTCGCTCATAGTTGTCGCCCGCAGCACTACGATGGGTCAGCGCCACCTGGAGCAGGCGCTCGTCCGAAAATTGATACTGCAATGATTGCTTCAGCCAGGTATTGGCTTTGTCCAAGACACTTCGCCCGGGTAGTTAAATCAAGCGGCTAATTATAGTTGTTTTGCGGACGCGAAGCTTTGCCCGTTGATCATGGGACCAGGTGATCGTCCGAATCAGCGGCGCACCAGTGTGGACTTGTCGAAACTGACCGTGAAAGAGACATTACTGATGAACGGCGTGGTGTGGTCATATTGTGCCGTAATCAGGAATCCACCATCCTGAGGTGTCACCTTGATATCACGGGCCGTAATTTCGCTGACGCTTTCCACGTCGAAGCGACGGCTGATCGAGGTACGAATCGCCTCACGACTCGCATTTTGACTGTCGAATTCCTTGTAAACACCATCCAGTACACCGGCAACCTTGAGGTAGTTCAGATAGACCGGCGTCAGCCGGATGCCGGCAAAGGCGAAAAGCCCAATGAATACAATCAGTATGAGCAGACCAAGCGTGGTCATTCCCTCTTCACGGGACGCAATCCGGCCGCCCTGCAAGCGCGCCAGGTTTGTCTTGTTACCCGGTTTGGATACTTTCATCTGACCTTCTCCGCTCTGAATCAATCTCCAGAAAAGCCTGGAATTACCCGGATTTAACGTGATTTTAGCGGTCTAATCAGTGACTTGCACCACATTATTGAATCTTGGTTCCGATACGACCCCAGTCAGGCCACTCCGCACCATCCGACAGGTCCAGGTGCATCCAGATTCTCACTGCCTCACCAACCAGGTGCGTTTCCGGAATAGCACCGATATAACGACTATCCTGGGAGTTGTCGCGATTATCGCCCATCATGAAATAGTGCCCTTCAGCAACCTCCCAGGACTGCACCCGTGGGTGGCTATTACCGGCAAGACTCATGCGGTGGCGAATAGCATGCTCACGCGTCCCGAGTGTCTCCGTATAGACGTAGCCGGAGTCCCCGTTTGTGGCGCTCATGTCATCGCTCACGTTCATCAACTGACCATTGATAGTCAATCGCGCGCCATCATAGGAAATGATATCCCCGGGCAGTCCAACCACACGCTTGATATAGTTAATCTTGGGATCCGACGGAAGGCGAAAAACGACGACATCACCCCGTTCCGGCGAGCCGGTCTCGATAAATTTCTTTTCGATTACCGGCCAGCGCAAGCCGTAGGAATATTTCTTGACGAAAATAAAATCGCCCTGAATCAACGTCGGCATCATCGAGCCCGATGGAATACGAAACGGTTCGAATATGAAGGAGCGAATCACCAACACGAAAAGCAGAACCGGAAAGAACGATCTCGCATACTCGATGGCCGTGTCGACAACCGCATTGCCAGGTTCGTTAGGATTTACCGGTCTTTTTGCGTAGTAAAACCGATTAAACAGTACGATAGCGCCGGAAACGGCAGTCAGTACGACCAAAACCAATGCGAGATTTATACTCAAAATTCTGTCTCTTATTTATCAACGCGCAGTACGGCCAGGAAGGCTTCCTGCGGAATTTCTACGGACCCGACCATCTTCATGCGTTTCTTGCCGGCCTTTTGCTTTTCCAGCAACTTGCGTTTTCGTGAAACATCTCCGCCATAGCACTTTGCAGTTACGTTTTTTCGCAGTGCCTTTACTGTGCTTCGTGAAATGACCTGCGATCCTACGGCAGCCTGGATAGCAACATCAAACATCTGTCGTGGAATGAGTTTACGCATGCGCTCGACCAGGTCCCGACCGCGGGCATTCGCATTGCCACGATGAACGATTACGGACAAGGCGTCGACGCGCTCCCTGTTAATTAATATGTCAAGGCGAACCAGTGGTGCCGTCTCGAATCGCACGAACTGGTAATCAAAAGATGCAAAGCCGCGACTGACAGATTTAAGGCGATCGAAAAAGTCCATTACGACTTCCGACAGTGGCAATTCATACTCGAGCGCCACCTGCCCGCCTAGGTATCGCATTTGCCGCTGGACGCCTCTCTTCTCGATACACAGCTTCATTACTGCCCCGACATGCTGTTCCGGAACGAGAATATTGGCAGAAATAATCGGCTCTCTGAGTTCTGCAATCTCGTTGACTGGCGGCAGTTTCGATGGGTTATCGACAAGAATTACTTCGCCGTTAACGAGTTCAACCTGGAAGATAACGGTTGGCGCAGTGGTAATCAGATCAAGGTCGTACTCGCGCTCCAGCCGTTCCTGCACAATTTCCATATGCAGCATGCCGAGAAATCCGCATCGAAATCCGAATCCCAGCGCTGCGGACGTTTCTGGCTCAAAATGCAGTGCCGCATCATTGAGGCGAAGTTTCTGCAGCGCCTCCCGGAAACTCTCGTAGTCGTCAGATTGAATCGGGAACAGACCGGCAAACACTCGCGGCTGGACCTGCTTGAATCCGGGCAATGGCTTTTCGCAGGGATTGGCGGTCATCGTCAACGTGTCCCCCACCGGCGCACCAAAAATATCCTTTATACCGGCGATAACGAAGCCGACTTCGCCGGTGGCAAGCGCACCCCTGTCTGACATCTTCGGCGTGAATGACCCCACCCGATCCGCAATATAGGATCGACCGGTCGACATCACCGTGATCTTCTGGCCCTTTGGTAGTTGGCCGTTGACAATTCTCACCAACGAAACCACGCCGACATAATTATCGAACCATGAGTCGATAATCAGTGCCTGCAACGGTCCGTTCGGGTCCCCGACCGGCGGTGGAATGGTCTTGACCAGGCGCTCGAGCAGTTCAGGAACTCCAACGCCGGTCTTGGCGCTCACGCGGACGGAATTTGACGCGTCAATGCCAATGATTTCCTCGATTTCGCTCATCACTTTTTCCGGCTCGGATGCCGGCAGATCAATCTTGTTTAGGACGGGCAATACTTCGAGTCCGAGGTCGATTGCGGTGATGCAATTAGCGACGCTTTGCGCCTCTACGCCCTGTGCCGCATCAACCACCAGCAAAGCACCTTCGCATGCTGCGAGCGAGCGGGACACCTCATAAGAGAAATCAACATGGCCCGGCGTATCGATGAAATTTAGCTGGTATTCCTCGCCATCGGGGGCCGTATACTTCAACGAGACGCTTTGAGCCTTGATCGTAATACCGCGCTCACGCTCAATATCCATCGAATCGAGCACCTGCTCGGACATTTCCCGATCTGCCAGGCCGCCGCAATGCTGGATAAAACGGTCCGCCAGCGTCGACTTCCCATGGTCGATATGCGCGATGATCGAAAAGTTTCGAATGTGGTCCATAAGGCTGAGTTGGGTCAGAGGCCGAGATAATCAGCGGCGAAGTATATACGTTCTTTAATATCTATGAGCCGGGCAATTTGGCGAGAATATCCTGAACCGCACTGACATCCAGCCGGTACTGGCAAACTGGCTGCCCACGAAACTCGAGCAAAGGAATCCGGACGTCGAATTCCTGCTTCCAGTCGGGGCGCGAGTCGATATCGACCACCTCCACCTGCAAGCGGCCGCTAACCAGCGGCAGCAGTTCTTCCACCATAATCTCGCACAGGTGACAGCCCGGTCGACTGTACACGCGCAACGAACCGGCATTGGACTCACTCGATTCACTCATCAGAAGCACCCCTTACAGTGGGTACGAATTGCTGGCAAACCGATTCGCGGCGCAGGATTCGGCGTCCAACAAAGAGCCCGAACAGCAGGCCTGCAACGGCTAAAACGATTCCCGGGCCATCGCCCGGATTGCCAGTCAACATCCATGCCAGTGCAGGAAAGGAAACCAGGCAAACAAGCGGCAAGCCGTAGGCGAGCATCGCCGCACGCAACAGGTATTTGGGCGCAATGGTCAGCTCAATCGCGTCGCCTTCCCGGACCCGCAGGCCGGAGGGAATTTCCACTCGCAGTTCACTGCTCCTCTCCCGGTCCTGGAAGATTCCTGCGCCACAGCCCTTACCTGCGGCACAACGCTTGCAGGCAATCGGTGACTCAACGACGACCGTTGCAACTCCCTGATCGAGAGCGCTGATTCTGCCAAATGCTGATTCCATGGAGAATTTATATCACGCGCACCACAGACGGTTGCGCTTGGTTGATCTGTCGGGGGGGCCTTATGGAAGCAAAATCAGCGTCGTCGCATAGAGGACGCGATTCTCTGCACCGTGACCCCGGGAACCTCGCCAACAGCCGTAACCCGATATCCTTCGATCTCGGCCGTAAAGGAGTTGGAGGTGCCAACGAGCGCCCAGCCTTCCTTTTCTTCGCCGCCGGTGTCGGCGATGAAGACTGAGATGCTGGCGATGCCGTCACTGTAAACGATGTGCGTCGTGGACGATTCTGTGTCAGAAGAAAATTCGGTTTTCATGGAAATCGCCCTGAAGCCCGCAGGCAGGTCATCGCAATTCCAGTCGGTGTCGACATCAACCGTCTGGTAGCGATCAGATTCCCGATACCAGGTAAAACTGTCCAGTGCCATCGATGGGTCGAGCGCGGCAGCCGCTATGTTTTCGCCGATGCTGATTTCAGCGAATTTGAGTTCCTCGATCACCTCCCCGTTGGGGTCGACCAGGGACGTTTGCAACGGAAAGGCTGTTTCCTTGTCGAGCCAGATCCGGTGACCAAACCTGTACTGATCATGGGGCCGGATCGCAAGCATAATGGCAGGTCGACCGGCGATCCGCCCTTCCCGCTGCAACGAAAGGTCGTATTGTGGTGTCCTGCTTGCTTCGCTGCGCGGCAATGCCGAGAACAGAGTGCTCTGGTTGTTCCACGTCTCGACCAGGACGGACTTCTGGTCGGGGAGGATGCAGTGAACCTCGTCGCCGATACGAATAATCTCCAGGCCATCGCCTTCCTGCGAGACGAGTCGTTCGTTGACGACCCCGTCGACGATCTTGTGCGCCACCTTCAGTGCTTCGGATTCACCACGCTGGCGGCGAATGACCGTTCCCTCGTAGTCCGTTGAAACGACGGCCGCAGCCATTCTTTCCAGCCAGTCTTCGGGGCTCGATTGCTGCGCCAGGCCTGACATCGACCACATCACGAACAAAATCACGGCGGCGGGAGCCAACGATCGACGAAACTTTCGCATTTTTTGCTGCATCCAGAGGTTCTTGTTCAGTTTATTCGCTGCTAATCACGTCACTTCGGTCGCCGGCCGGCGCCACATCCTGTTCCTCGCCGGGCAAAAGATGCGGATCCGGCTCTATTTCAACGAGCCGGCCCTCGCGCAACTCGAATGTGACCATGCGGGAAAGAATACCACTGGACGCCAGACCAGGAGAACTGTCGTCATGCCGGCGGCTGTACTCGATCAGGCGCTCGGTGGGGCTGTTTGCCAGTACCTGTGCTGGTGTTGGTTCCGTATAGGCCGGGGCAAGGTCAATGGCGACGGCATCGTCCGGCAAGCCGCTGGCAGCAGGGCCACCGAGCTGGCTCAATCCAACCAGTGCCACGGCAGCAACGGTCGCGGCAACAGCAATGCCACTGGCCGGCGTCATCAGGTTGGATCCAACCACCGGTTTTTCCACACCGGTTTCGATCGGCTCCTGACCTAACGCCGCTGCAATCCGGCCGCGAAGACCATCCATACCAGGAAGCTCCTGGTCCCGCCGCATCAGGCGGCCAATACGCAGGTATTCGGCAACCTGTTGCCGCATGGCCTGATCCTGGCTCAGCCGTCGCAGCAACAATTGCGCCTCGTTTTCCGGCAATTCGCCATCGACGAATGCCGAAATCTGCATTTTCAGTGCCTCGTTCATAAATCCCCGCCCGCCATCATTCAGTTCAAACCTAGTCAACCAGGTGACCGATCTTCTTGCCGATCGCATCCCTGGCTCTGAAAATTCTCGACCGCACAGTGCCCACCGGGCAATCCATCGTCTGGGCGATCTCCTCGTAACTCATTCCTTCCAGCTCCCGCAATACAATTGCGGTTCGCAAATCCTCCGGCAGCGCTTCGATCGCCCTTTCGACGGTCGCGTGCAACTCTGCACTCATCGTCACGCCTTCGGGCGTATCCGTTTCCTTGAGCTTTGCATGCAGGTCGAATTGTTCAGGGTCCTGCAAGTCCAGCTCGACATCCATTGGCCGGCGACGAACAGATGCCAGGTGGTTCTTGGCCGTATTCACAGCGATTCGATACAACCAGGTGTAAAACGCGCTATCGCCGCGGAATCGCGGCAACGCCCTGTAGGCCTTGATAAAGGCCTCTTGGGTAATATCCAATGCCAGATCCGGGTCCCGTACATAACGCATCACCAGGTTGACGATCTTGTGCTGATATTTCAGTACCAGCAGATCAAAAGCACCCTTGTCACCCTTCTGGACCCGTCGGACCAGCTGGGCGTCGGTGGACTCATTCGCCATACAAGTAGGCCCCACAACTGGAGCTGCATAGCCAATCAACTCCGCCAACTCCAGCATAGACCGGGGCAAAATCGGAAAGTTCGCGCTTAGGTGATCTATTCATAAGGATTTTTGTAAAAACGTGACGACCTGCCGGGACTGAACCGGGCCTGCAGGGCCTGCTGGTGCCAAATTGTTGTTTTTATGTCGATTAGTCGCCGATGGTATCAAGGTCCGGGCGGATGACCAAAGGTCCCGTGCGCCTGCTGCCAGAGCAGCTGCAGCCGATGCCAGGCCACCTGCCCGGAGCGTTTCCTGGTAAACAGCTCCGGAAGGCAGGTTCCATCGCTGAATCGCAGTCTGAACCAGGCAATGCCCGGGAGCACGACACAGCCGCTCACAAGGACCAACTGGTGACGGCCTCCAGCCGGATCCGTAGCGAAGGCAGTACCGTTTGCGCGGAGCGAAAGCGAGCCCAGCCGCGCGGCAGCGGATCGGAGGTTCCTCTGTTCAGCGAAACAGTGCAGAAGCCAGGTCACGGTGGCTAATGCGCCCCAGGCACTGTCGAGCGGCATCAGCAGTATCAGGAGCACACCCAATCCCGCCAGCAAGATGCCTGACCGGCGGACCAGCCGACGCAAATCCTCGTCAGGTTTTAGCACTACCTCGAATATAGTCGACGACATGGGCCTGGTCCGGGTCAGCGGGATTCTCTCCGCTCAACAGATAGCCCATCAGCTCGGGGTCTGGTAGCTCCAGAAGTTGGCGAAATGCTGCCTTATGCCGACTGTCAGAAGCCGCATACTGTCGTTCCAGGTAATTGCTTAGCAGTACGTCGAGTTCGCGCATACCTCGTCTGCACTGCCACTTAAGCCTCGACTGGCACATTAGCTCGACTGCATGACCTGCATTGCGATTTCAGGCTGGCCCGGTGCATCTGCGGGTCCGCGCGAACCGTATTTCCATCGGTGCCCGGCCGCGCTTAATGGCGGCGCTCCGCCAGCATTTTTTTAGTCTCGGCTATCGCCTTTGCCGGGTTCAGATTCTTCGGGCAGGTGTTCGTACAGTTCATGATCGTGTGGCAGCGGTACAGGCGAAACGGATCTTCCAGATCGTCCAGGCGTTCGCCGGTCGCTTCGTCGCGGCTGTCGACCAGCCAGCGATACGCAGCGAGCAACGCCGCCGGGCCAAGGTAACGGTCGCTGTTCCACCAGTAGCTGGGGCAGCTGGTTGAGCAGCAGGCGCATAATATGCAGGCTGCCGGCTCATCGATCAGCTCCTGGTCTTCCTTGCTTTGCAGTCGCTCTTGATCGGGTGGCGCCGGTGTACGGGTTTGTAACCATGGTTTGATCGATGCGTACTGGGCGTAGAAATTGGTGAGGTCCGGGACGAGATCCTTAACGACGCCCATATGTGGCAATGGATAGATTTTGACATCGCCCTTGATGCTATCTGCAGGTGCGGTACAGGCCAGCGTGTTGCGTCCGTCGACATTCATCGCACACGAACCGCAGATTCCCTCACGGCAGGAGCGCCTGAAAGTCAGCGTCGGGTCAATCTCGTTCTTAATCTTGATCAGCGCATCAAGCACCATCGGACCACAGGCATCCATGTCGATTTCATAGGTATCCATGCGCGGATTTTCGCCCGTCGAAGGATCATAGCGGTACACCACGAAACGCCGAACATTTCCCGATGCTGCTGCAGCCGGAAAGTGCTTGCCTTTCGTTATCCTGGAATTAGGTGGGAGTCTGAACTCGGCCAATTGGCTCTCCTGGTATTAATAGACGCGGGCTTTGGGGGGTATGGCGTCGACTTCGTCGGTCATGGTGTTCGCATGCACTGGCCGGTCACCAAACGTTATAGCGCCATTCTCGCCGAGCCATGAGAGCGAATGTTTCATCCAGTTCACATCGTCGCGATCCGGATAATCCTCCCGCGCGTGCGCACCACGGCTTTCGAGACGGCGCGCAGCTGACTCAATGGTCGTTTTTGCATTCTGCAGGAGATTTTCAAGCTCCATCGTTTCGATCAGATCCGTGTTCCAGATCAGTGAACGGTCGGAAACCCGAACATCTGAAAAGGACGAATAGGTTTCCTCCAGCATTTTTACGCCTTCATCGAGCGTTTCTCCGGTCCGGAAAACCGCGGCATGATTTTGCATGACCCGCTGCATTTCGAGGCGAATTTCGGCCGTCGGACGAGAACCATTTGCGTGCCTGAGATGGTCGATCCTTGCCACACTATTCTGGCCTGCATCGGCAGGCAGATTCTTGTGGCGCGCATTCGGCTGCATGGTAGCGGCACAGTGATGCGCAGCCGACCGGCCAAATACCACCAGGTCCAGCAACGAATTCGAGCCGAGACGATTGGCGCCGTGAACGGATACGCAGGCAGCCTCGCCGACCGCCATCAGGCCAGCAACAACAGATTCCGGGTCGCCGTCTTTCAGCGTGACTACTTCGCCGCTGTAATTGGTGGGAATGCCGCCCATGTTGTAATGCACGGTGGGCAACACGGGAATCGGCTCCCTGGTGACATCGACGCCCGCAAAAATTCTTGCCGACTCGGCGATGCCCGGCAAGCGCTCTTCAATCACCTCAGGGCCGAGGTGTTCAAGATGCAAATGGATATGGTCCTTTTCCGCTCCGACACCGCGACCTTCACGAATTTCGACTGTCATGGAGCGACTCACAACATCACGCGAAGCGAGGTCCTTGGCGTTTGGCGCATAGCGCTCCATGAAGCGCTCGCCATCGGAATTGGTCAGGTAGCCCCCTTCACCACGAACGCCTTCCGTGATCAGGCAGCCGGCTCCGTAGATTCCGGTCGGGTGAAACTGCACGAACTCCATGTCCTGCAACGGGAGACCGGCGCGCAATGCCATCGCATTGCCGTCACCGGTACAGGTATGAGCGGACGTACATGAAAAATACGCGCGACCGTAACCACCGGTCGCAAGAATGACGTTGTGAGCACGAAACCGATGTAGCCGACCGGTTGCCAGATCGATTGCAACAACACCTCGGCAGGCGCCGTCTTCCATCATCAAATCGACGGCAAAGTATTCAATGTAAAACTCGGCGTCGTGTTTTAGTGATTGTTGATAGAGCGTATGTAACATTGCGTGCCCGGTACGATCGGCCGCCGCACAGGTGCGTTGCGCGGTGCCCTCGCCGTAACGCGTCGTCATACCGCCAAAAGGTCGCTGGTAAATGCGTCCGTCTTCTGTGCGCGAAAACGGGACGCCATAATGTTCGAGCTCTATGACGGCATCGGGGGCCTCTTTGCACATGTACTCGATTGCGTCCTGGTCACCGAGCCAGTCTGATCCTTTGACCGTGTCATACATATGCCAGCGCCAGTCATCCTCACCCATGTTGCCAAGCGCCGCACTGATGCCGCCCTGGGCAGCCACCGTGTGGCTACGCGTCGGAAACACCTTCGTAATGCAGGCTGTCTTGAAACCCGATTCGGCCAGGCCGAATGTCGCGCGCAGTCCGGCACCACCGGCTCCAATGACAACCACGTCATAACTGTGATCAATGAATTCGTAGTCGCTCACAGAGACCCGCCTAATGCAACTTTAAGGATTGCGAGCACGGCAGCTGCAGAGAGGAATACATGTGCAAACTTGTTCAATATAAGTGAAACCACTTTTAGCCCCGGACCGTGAATGTAATCTTCAATGATGATCTGAATACCGAGCATGGAGTGCCAGGCGAGTGTAAGGCTCGCGAGCAACAGCATGACGGTGTTAGCAGGGTTACCAACCCATGCAACAAGTTCGACCCGATCATAATTGTCGAGCCCGGCGAACGAGACCAGGAACCAGGGCCCCAGGATCAGCAGCGCTATTGCGGTAACGCGTTGCATCCACCAGTGCTCGGTTCCCTCCCTGGCAGAACCGGAACCAAGCACACGTGACAGAGGGGATCTAAGACTCATTTCATAACCCCTCAGACCGTTAACCAGTAGCCGACGCTCAGGACGACGGTGGCGAGCAAAACGAACCATGCCGACGTATCGGCCTGCTGCTTTTCGAGCAAATGCCCGCTATCCCAGATCAGGTGACGGATTCCGTTGGCCAAATGGAAAAAGAAGCAGAACAACCAGCCGAACAGCGCCAGCTGACCAAAAGTACTTTGCAGCGCAGCGCTGAATGTCTCGAAAGGAACCGACTCGAATGCAATTGCCTCGAGCCAGGCCACGAATACGATAAAGCCGACCGCCAATGCGAATCCGCTGATTCGGTGAAGAATCGACAGCATCATCGTGATTGGCCAGCGGTAGATTGTCAGGTGCGGTGAGAGCGGGCGCCCTTCTTTAGTCATTTCCTGCCTTTAAATTCAATGTATTAGCAGCAGATGCAACATCAAAAATCGATACATCGTCCATTCTTCTCCCAATCTCCGTAGCGGGTCGGATCGGGTCCGCCCCGTCCGCCGACCTCTTTTTGCCGACCGGATTGGTCGTCGACCTGGTCCGTGCGTTGGTCGTCCCCCGGGATGGCCACGGAACTGTCGGTATTGTCTGGTTTGCTGGTATCTTCCACCATCCGCGAAGTATGCCAGAGGTAGATTGCGAGTTGTACAAACTGATCACAGCCGCCGGAACAGATGCCGTCGAATTCCTGCAGGGACAGCTGACGCAGGACGTGACGTTGCTCGCTGAAGCTGGCCAGTCTCTGGCCGCATGGTGCAACCCGAAGGGTCGGGTCATGGTAACTATTCGCCTTGTACAGATGAATGGCGACATTGGCCTTGTCGTACCCGCGAACATGGCAGACCGGGTCATCCAGCGTCTCAACATGTATCGGCTGCGTTCCAGTGTCGAATTTGGAGCGCCCTCGGACGGCTGGAAAGACCTGGTCGATGAAGAACTGGCGGACCCGGTGGCCCTGATTCGTGCGGGTATACCGACCATAGACCAGTCAAATTCAGAGGCCTACACGCCACACATGCTCAATCTCGACAAACTCGGCGCGATCAGCTTCAGGAAGGGCTGCTATACGGGCCAGGAAGTGGTTGCCCGGACAGAACACCTGGGCAAGAGCAAGCGGAGACTGATGCATTACCTGGCCGACAACGATGCAGTCGCCGTCGGCGACAAGCTGTCAGATGACGGGCGCGAAGTTGGAACAGTCGTCAACGCGGCGGGCCGCGACCTGCTGGCTGTCATCCCGATCGAATTGCACGATCGCACGCTGACCATCGGCGACACGACCGTCACCCCTGAAAGCCTGCCATACGAACTTTAGTCCCGAACGACCACGTCCCTGGCTGTTTCTCGCCGGCAACCGCGATCATTGCCGGCCGAGTGCGCAACGTTAGCCTTGTCTAATCAAAGATTTCGGGTCGCATATGCGGGAACAGCAGCACATCCCGGATGGATGGAGAGTTGGTAAAGAGCATGACGAGCCGATCGATGCCCAGCCCGAGCCCGGCTGTCGGTGGTAATCCATATTCCAGCGCACGGATATAGTCCGCATCGTAAACGAGGGCTTCGTCATCGCCTGCGGCTTTGTTCTCTGCCTGCGACCTGAACCGCTCTTCCTGGTCTTCCGGATCGTTTAGCTCGGAGAAACCATTCGCGATCTCGCGACCGCCAATGAACAGCTCGAACCGGTCGGTTACAAAAGGATCTTCGTCGTTCTTGCGCGACAATGGTGATACTTCGGTCGGATATTGAGTGACAAACGTAGGTTGACGAAGCTCGGCCTCGCCGGTTTTTTCGAATATCTCAATCTGCAGTTTTCCACTGCCATAGTTATCTTCGACCTTGATTCCCAGCTTCGTCGCAAATTCGCCAAGATAGTCCCGGTCCCTGATCTTCGACTGATCAAAGTCAGAATTGAACTTCATGATGATTTCTTCCACGGTCAGCCGGTCGAACGGCTGCGAAAAATCATAAGTCTCGTCCTGGTAGGTCACCGTTGAACTACCCAAAACCGATTGCGACATGCCTTTGATCATGGCCTCGATCATCACGATCAGATCTTCATAGTCAGCGTATGCCCGATATAGCTCAAGCATCGTGAATTCCGGGTTGTGCTGTGTTGAAACGCCCTCATTGCGAAAGTTGCGATTGATCTCGTAAACACGTTCGAAACCGCCGACCGTGAGTCGTTTCAGGTTCAGCTCCGGCGCGACCCGCAGAAAAAGCTCCATATCGAGTGCATTGTGATGCGTTTTGAAAGGACGCGCGATTGCGCCTCCGGGTGTCGTTTGCATCATCGGCGTTTCGACTTCGAGATAATCCTGGGAATCCAGGAACGCACGAATATAGGCAACGATCTCGGACCGCTTACGAAAAACCGAACGGCTCTCCTCGTTCATGATCAGGTCGACGTATCTTCTCCGATAGCGAGTCTCCTGATCACTGAGACCGTGAAATTTTTCGGGTAACGGACGCAGTGACTTCGTGAGCAATCGTACCTCGTCAGCCATTACCGTAAGTTCACCCGTCTGGGTCTTGAACAGGCTGCCGGTTGCGCCAACGATATCGCCAACGTCCCACTTTTTGAATGACTGGTAAACACCCTCGGGCAAGCGATCACGCTCGAGCCGGAGCTGGATCTGGCCGGTACGATCCTGCAGTTTGATAAAGCTGGCCTTGCCCATGACGCGCTTGACCATCATTCGGCCGGAGACGCTAACGCCCACGGATTCTTCACGCAGATGCTCGTCTTCGTGTTTGCCATAGCTCTGATGAAGCTCTTCAGCAAGGGCATTGCGCCTGAAATCATTCGGAAACGCGTTGCCCTCTTCGCGAAGTGCGTCCAGCTTGCGCCGGCGCTCAGCGATCAGTGCATTTTCATCCTGTTTGGTGTTGTCGCTCACTTATAGTCCCTGCTTGAGGCTGGCCTCGATGAAATTATCCAGCGCGCCATCCAGTACGGCCTGAGTGTTACCGGTTTCAACACCGGTACGCAAATCTTTGATACGGCTCTGGTCCAGCACGTAAGATCGAATCTGGCTGCCCCAGCCGACATCGGACTTGCTGTCCTCTACCGCCGATGCCTTGGCACGCCGCTCCTGCATCTCCAGTTCGTATAACTTGGCTTTGAGCTGCTTCATCGCTGTAGCCTTGTTCTTGTGCTGTGAGCGATCGTTCTGGCACTGGACAACCGTGTTCGTTGGCAAATGGGTGATTCGGACAGCTGACTCCGTCCGGTTGACGTGCTGGCCACCCGCGCCACTGGCGCGGTAGACATCTATTCGAAGGTCAGACGGATCAATTTCGATATCGATATCGTCGTCAACCTCCGGCGATACAAACACCGAGGCAAATGACGTGTGTCGCCGGTTTCCTGAATCGAACGGAGACTTGCGCACCAGCCGATGGACGCCGGTTTCCGTACGAAGCCAGCCGTAAACATATTCGCCGGAAACGCGCACTGTTGCGCTCTTGATGCCGGCAACCTCGCCTGCAGATGCCTCGATGATTTCGGTTTTGAAATCATGCGTCTCTGCCCAGCGGAGATACATGCGCAACAACATTTCCGCCCAGTCTTGAGCTTCCGTCCCGCCGGCCCCGGACTGAATGTCGAGGAAGGCGTTATTGGGATCCAGCTCGCCTGAAAACATTCGACGAAATTCGAGCGTGGCAATTTGCTGTTCGCAGGTATCCAGGTCTCTGATCAGCTCATTTGCCGTTTCGTCGTCGTCTTCCTCGGCAGCGAGGTCAAGTAACTGGTCAGCATCGGCGAGACCAGTCGTCAGTTTTTCCAGTACCATGACGACCGCTTCCAGCTGCGCCCTCTCCTGGCCAAGCGCCTGCGCGCGCTCAGGGTCGTTCCAGACGTCCTGTTCTTCCAGCTCGCGACCAACCTCGGTCAGGCGTTCAGACTTGCCCTCATAGTCAAAGATACCCCCTCAACGCACTTGTGCGTTCGGCAAGGTCTGAAATGCGGTACCTGATCTGTGTGGTTTCCATGCTGGGCTGATGACTGAATAAAAAAAGACGCGCGATGTTATCACGACGCCTGTCGAAAAGTATTCAGCGGGCCGATGTGATCGCAACGATCTGATCAACTATCAGCTGCGGCGATTCGAAGCCCCGAAATTCGTTGACATCGAGCCGATAGGTCAGCTGCACAACACCGCGCAACGCCGGGCCTGCCTGGTTGAAAGCGATGGCGTCAACGGCGTTCCCGCCCGATGCCGGGCGGACCTTGAGCTTCAGGTGATTCTCACCGACGGTCCGTTGTTCGTCGACATGAAAGTCGCCGGAAAATACGGGTTCAGGGAACCCGGCGCCCCAGGGACCGGCTTCCCGCAAAGAGCGAGCAAAATTCAGATTGATCGCGTTGGCTGGCAGGTCGCCATCCGTCAGAATCGCTCCGCTGAAATCGGCATCGGGATAAAGCTCCGCCAGTTTCTTCGCCGCACAATCTGCGAACAGGGCGAAATTTGATTCTTCGAGATTCAGGCCGGCGGCCATTGCATGGCCGCCAAAGCGAATGATTAAGCCCGGCTCCGCGGTCGACACGGCTTCCAGAAGATCTCGAATATGCACGCCGGAAACCGAGCGGGCCGAACCTTTCAGGATGCCATCGTCCTCACGCGCGAACGCAATAACAGGCCGGTCGCAACGCTCCCGAACCCGCGAGGCGATCAGCCCGACCACTCCCTGGTGCCAGTCGGCATCGAAAAGACAGACACAGTGCGGCAGGTTTCTGCCGTCCATCGCATCCACATACGCGAAGGCTTCCTGACGCATTTTCGCCTCGATATCTTTCCGCTGGCGATTGATCTCATCCAGCGTCGACGCGAACTGCGCTGCAATGGCAAGGTCATCGGTCAACAGGCATTCGATGCCGACAGACATGTCCTCCAGCCGACCCGCGGCGTTGAGGCGCGGCCCCACGACAAAGCCGAGGTCGGTACTCACTGCGCGGGTCATGCTTCGTCCTGCCTGGTTGAACAACGCCTGAATACCTGCAACCGCCTGGCCGGCCCGAATTCGATTAATCCCCTGCTGGACCAGGATGCGGTTGTTCTTGTCCAGGCGCACGACGTCTGCAACAGTTCCGAGCGCAACGAGGTCGAGATATTTTGCCGGGATTCGGGCAAATCCGGTGTTGCCCCGTGACTCGAGTTCGCGACCCAGGGCGGCCATCAGGTAAAACGCAACGCCGACACCCGCCAGGTTTGGACTGGCAAATTCATTGTTGTTCAGGTTGGGATTTACCATTGCATCCGCTGCCGGCAATTTCTTTCCCGGCAAGTGATGGTCTGTTACGAGGACTTTCATCCCCAGTCGATGCGCCTCGTCGACGCCTTCGATGCTTGATACGCCGTTGTCCACGGTGATCAGCAGGTCGGGCGTGCGCTGTGCCGCAACGGCAACAATCTCGGGAGTCAGGCCATAGCCGAATTTGAATCGGTTCGGGACAAGATAATCGACATTGCTGATACCGAATTCCCGCAAGCACCGAATCACCAATGCTGTGCTTGTTGCACCATCGGCATCGAAGTCGCCGATAATCGTAATGCGTTTGTCAGCATATTCGAGCAGCAACGCGACCGCTTCTGCAATGCCATCGAGCGAACCAACCGGAGCAAGCCCCTGCAATGCGTAGTCCAGGTCCGCGGCTTTGGATATACCGCGCGCACTGTAGATCCGGGCGAGAACCGGGTCAACGCCCGCCCAGGCGGCATCATCAATCATTGCCGGCCTCGGCCTTTTTCTCGTTGGTCTAACGCGTGCTTCAGTCATCGTCACAGGTCTTTTTGAGTAATGGCGACAGCGGCCGCCAGACGCGAAGGCTATCCCACCTGGAAATTTCTACCGACAGGCCGTCACGAAATAATAATGTGAGAGTTCGCAGGTTGCCGCGATCGAGAACTTGCCGCAATTTGCCCAGGTAATCCGTCATATTCTGGGCCGTTACCTCCGGAGCAAACTCCGGCATCACTGCGACGAAAGCTGGAGGAGCATCGTCCACTGCAGACTCCGCATCGGCGAACCAGTCTCTGACTTCTCCCATACAACTGTGCCAGTAACCACGAAACAGCGGATCATTCGCGAACAACACCGGCAAAGGTCGCCTGGCCGGTTGAGGCGCAACTCCGCCACCCCAAAGCCAGAGACAATTGATGGGGGGCTGCCCTCTTTCGCCCCGTTTCAGGTTGACGTCGTGATCATGCAATGCCATCTGGATTTCGCCGCTTAACTGGTGATAGCCGACAGCGGACTCGCCTGACGGAATGAATTCGTTGGGCGGCAAGCCGTGTAATACCGAAGCTGACACGGACGCCGTATCAATTGGTTTCTGCCCGCACAAATATCCGTGCTGGCCAAGCCTGGTAAAGGCCGTGTCCGTTTCCCTGCCAAGAGTGTCCTGGAGATGATCAAACAACGAGCCAACAGAGGATTCTGGCAGCTGGTCGGGACGGAGAGACTGCATTCTGAGGCTGTGCAATCGGGTCTCGAGATGAACAGGATCGGCGGCAGCGATCCAGGAGTCCGGCCGCTCATTGCATTGCCCCCAATATCTCAGGGCGCCGAGGCTGCTCGGTGCCGTTTCACCGATCAATGTGAGCACCTTTAGCAGGATCTCAGACCTGGGCTCCGCCCAGCTAACCGTGCCACGCGACAGCCACCTTGCCTGGCCAGGATCATCAACCCGACCATGGCCGCCAGGTGGCAATACCACGATCGCGTCCCTGCCTTTACCCGCTGAAGTCAATTTCCTGCCTGTCGATGCCACGTTGAAAAAGAGGCACAGTTTACTGACTTGGAAATAATCTGGGACAATCATTTCCCGCAGAATGAGTAAACTGCTGATTTGTATTGCAAGGACCTGTGAATGAAGTTTGTACGCGATCCCGGATCGATGGTCACCGTGCGCCATATCGAGAAAGGAAAAATCAGAGTCGGCAACGAAGAACTGACGGAAAACGTCATTCTTTTTCGGGACAGGATTCACCGCGGGTGGAACCCTGCGGACGCTCTTAACCCTGGCGTCCATGACCTGGCCGATCTCCTGGCACAGGATCCTGAAGTCATCATTTTCGGTTGCGGCTGGCAGACCCGGCTGCCGCCCCGTGAGCTGGTCTTCGCCCTGGCTCGGCGCGGTATCGGATTCGAGATGATGGATACGCCCGCCGCCTGCAGAACGTTTAACGTCCTCGTAAGTGAAGACCGGGATGCGGCGGCTGTCCTGGTAATTGATTAGCAGCAAAATTCGATAATGCCGATCGAGAGCACCAACGCGGATTATCGATAGAAACCCCGGCCAACCATCGTCGCTGAGGCTTCTTTCGAAGCACACTGTCGTGTCTCTGCAGAACAATAAACCCTAGTCAGTCGATTCCTGTTCCGTATGCGTATGAAGTCGTTCGTTACGTGTTAACTCGCGCGGGTGCCCCACCTTGCGAAAACCATCCAGTTTGTGCGCAATCGCAAGCAGCGGGTGGCGAATCAGCATGCGAGGTCCTGCAAATCGCATGATTTGGCTCGCAACTTCACGCTGTGCCGGTTTGTAACAGTGCACGGGGCAATTGGAGCATGTCGGCTTGCCATCCCCGTAGGGGCATTTCGACAGCCGCCGTTTCGCATAGTCCAGGAAGTCCTGGCAGGCCCCGCACAGATCAGCGCCCGAGGCGGCGTGGTGCGCCCTGCAGTAAAGGCTCACCATCCTGGCCATGGTCCGGCTTTCACGGTCCAATCGACTGTTTTCCACGCTCATTACGCTCGTGCCTCTCGAGAACAGGCTCAGGTTATCGACTACTGCACAGATCTTCGATTGCGGCTTTCCGAGGCATGGCTGCGGGCAGGCGCAGCACTGAAATGTTGCGAATTACAGGGTCTCCTGCGGTGAACTGGCTGGCAACAGCCCTAGTCGAGCACTGCTCGCGAGTCGATGCCGTGACTTTCCAGCATCTCCTTGAGAGTCTTTAATGCCTCGATCTGAATCTGCCGGACCCGCTCACGGGTCACGCCAATTTCGTGGCCAATTTCCTCCAATGTCAGGCGGCGGTATCCATGCAGTCCAAATCGCCGTTCAACGACTTCGCGTTGCTTGTCACTGAGCTTCCACACCCAGTGATCGAGAATCTTGTGCACACTCTCGTCCTGAGCACATTGCGCCGGTTCTTTCTCGGTCGCGGCCGGAATACCCTCAAGCAGCCCGCGTTCGTCATCGGAACCTGCCGGTCCGGTTGATCCAATGGTTACCCGCTCGTGCAATGCGAGCAGTTTTTCGACGTCTTCGACATCCTTGCCTAAATAGTCCGCGATTTCTGTCGCCGTCGGCTGCGCCTCCCCGGATTGTCGCAGGAATCGGGCTGCGCGCAGGACAGAGTTAATTTCTTTCAGCACGTGAATTGGCAGTCGAACAGTCCTCGACTGGTTCATGATCGCGCGCTCGATTGTCTGGCGAATCCACCAGGTCGCGTAGGTCGAAAACCGGAACCCGCGTTCGGGATCGAATTTCTTGACGGCGTGCATCAGGCCGAGATTGCCTTCCTCGATCAGGTCGAGCAACGGTAGTCCGCGATTGAGATAGTGGCGCGCAATTTTGACGACCAGTCGCAGGTTGCTTTCGATCATGCGATGCCGCGCAGATTCATCGCCATCCCGAATGCGGCGCGCGTATTTCTTTTCTTCATCTGCCGTAAGCAGGCTGGAGAAACCGATATCCCCGAGATAGAGCGACGTTGCATCGTGAGTGGCAGTGGATACGCTCGATCCGGAATTGCCTCGAACGTTGGAACACAGAATTCGCGGCCGCGGTGGGGTGTCGTCGTCGGCCGAGGACCGACGCCCGGGTGGATCACTGGATGCTCTCAGTTCGCCCACATGGAACCCCTCTTTTACCGCCGGGAAATGTGGACTGCATGTTCAGGCATTCAAGCCGAATTATCTCGCTGGCAAATATCGCCGCGGGTCTACCGGCTTACCATTGCGCCTGATCTCGAAATGCAGTCGCGGCTTCTGTCCCGGCCCCTCACCCATGGTCGCTATGCGCTGGCCTTTCTTTATTGTGTCGCCTTCTTTCACCAGCAGCGACGCGTTGTGCCCGTAAGCACTGAGGTAGGTGTCATTATGTTTGAGGATGATAAGCTGACCATATCCGATTAGTCCACCGCCCGAGTACACAACCCTGCCCGAAGCGGCGGCTATGACCGGCTGCCCGGCCGTTCCGTCGATCATTAGTCCGGCGCCGGATCCGGGCCTGCCGTCAAATTCCGCACTGACACGGCCCCTGGTCGGCCATTCCCAGCTTGGCGAGGGGTCGGATGGTGGTGGCGGCGTCGATTTTGCCGGGGTCGGGCGTGCGGGCGTGGCCCGTGGCGAGGACGTTGCCCCCGCCTTTGTGGCGCCCGGGGGCGGCGTGAGCCGTATGACCTGCCCCGGGTAGATCAGTGATCCATCACCCAGCTTGTTCCATCGGGCGAGCTCCCGGTGATCGTGACCGTAGCGAAATGCGATCGTAAAGAGTGTTTCGCCGGATCGCACGACATGGGTTCTTGCGGGGGCGTAATCCCAGCGGGATTGGGGTGCACAGGCCACGGCCAGCAGGATCACTAGCAACACCGTGGCCAACCCGCGCCATCTCGTTATTCGCTGTGTGCTGTACCGAGCCGCCATGATGACTAGTGCTGAACCGTTATATAGACGCCGATTGCCACAGCCAATACGACCGTGGCCCAGCCGATGCGTTCGACGTATCTCGGCAGTAATGCCTCGATACGCTCGCCGCCGACGACCACCAGGCCGGCGACCAGGAAAAACCGGGCGCCCCGACCAACCAGGGAAGCGATCACGAAACCGGGAAGATTGAGTACGGCTACGCCGGCCGAGATAGTGAAAATCTTGTAGGGAATGGGCGAGAACCCGGCGATGAATACTGCCCAGACGCCCCACGTGTCGAACCAGTCTTTGCCTTTCAGGTAGGCAGGCCAATAGCCCATGTCATGCAACCATGGCTCGATACTTTCGAACAGGAAGTAACCGATGGCGTAGCCCGCGATGCCACCGAGCAATGACGCGACCGTCGTGATCGCGGCAAAACGCCATGCCCTGGCCCTGTCGGCCAGGCACATCGGTGCCAGCATGACATCCGGCGGAATCGGGAAAAACGATGACTCCGCAAAACTCAGACCGCCGAGGTATCGTTCTGCGTGTGGGTGCCGGGCCCAGCCAAGCACCCGCTCATAAAGTGGTCCGAATAATCGCATTGCCAGACTGTGTCCAGGTCAGGATGGTCGCCTGGCGCGTGCACGCCAACCATCAGAATCAAGTCGAAATAGTATAAACAAGATACTGTTTTATTTGCTGTTTATCTTCCATCACCGGCCAATACTGGCCGTGATTTCACTCCTTACTTGCCTTTCACGAGCGGCACGAAACTCACGGCACCGAGGGACACCTGCTCATAGTGGTCGTTGTCCCGCGTGACCATGATGAGATCCTGGCGGCCGGCAGGACCCACCGGCATGATCAGCCGCCCGCCAGGGGCCAGCTGCTCCAGGAGCTTTTGCGGCACCTCCGGCGCCGCGGCAG
This sequence comes from Woeseiaceae bacterium, assembly GCA_024640345.1. Lineage (GTDB taxonomy): Bacteria > Pseudomonadota > Gammaproteobacteria > Steroidobacterales > Woeseiaceae > SZUA-117. The sequence continues at coordinate 1,061 of JAHEFD010000006.1, read as the reverse complement.
CCACCAGGATGCCGTCGTAGGGGGCATACTTCGGCCACCCTTCCCAGCCATCTCCCGGGCGAAACTGAACGTTGTAAATATCGAGCTCACGAAGACGCTGTTTCGCCTTGAGATAAAGCTCGCGAATCCTCTCGACGGTGTAGATCTTCCTGACCAGGGGCGCGAGAACTGCCGTCTGGTAGCCGCAGCCGGTGCCAATTTCGAGCACGGACTCGCCGGTGAAGCCATCGAGCAGTGCTTCTGTCATACGCGCCACAACCCAGGGCTGACTGATGGTCTGCCCCAGGCCGATCGGCAGCGCGGTGTCCTCATAGGCCCGGCTTGCCAGCGCTTCATCAACAAACAGGTGTCGCGGTACATTTCGAATCTGTTCCAGAACCGCATTGGAGCGAATCCCGTTCTGTTTCAGCCGTTCGACCAGGCGGTCGCGAGTCCGCGCCGAGGTCATCCCTATGCCCTGAATATTGTTCCCGTGTTGCATTACGAGCGTAGCCAGTCCCTGAGATCAGTAAGCATCTCGTGGCGCGTAAGATCGATTTTTATAGGGGTTACCGCCACGGCGCCCCGTTCAATTGCCTCGAAATCCGTACCAGCGCCCGCGTCCTGCCCCTCACCGGCCGGACCGATCCAGTAAATGGATCTTCCGTGCGGGTCTTTCTGTTTGACCAGCGGTTCCGAGCGGTGGCGAAAGCCGAGCCGAGTCGATTCGATACCGGCCAGCTGGTCGTAAGGAAGGTCCGGCACGTTAACGTTCAACATGATGTCGCTCGGGAGAGGATTACCCTGCAACTTGATAACGAGGTCCGCCGCCACCCGGGCTGCCGTATCGAAATGGCTTGCGTGCCGCCCGACCAGCGAAACGGCGATTGCGGGCAACCCCAGGAAGCGTCCCTCCATCGCTGCCGCGACCGTTCCGGAATAAATCACGTCGTCTCCGAGATTCGCCCCGTGGTTGATACCGGATACGACAATGTCTGGATCTTCAGCCAGGAATCCGGACAACGCGAGATGGACGCAGTCTGACGGTGTACCGTTGACAAAATATCGCGATTCCTCGACCT
>JAHEFD010000028.1 GCA_024640345.1 Woeseiaceae bacterium | reverse complement strand
ATTACATCCTCGCTTTTGATCAGGGCGTAGATGCTCTTTGGGAGCAATTCGGCATAACAGAGGAGTATATGGATTCCGCACGTGGGTCGACGTTCGCAGTGGAGTCACATGTCACCTACCAGAACGAGTTACTCGAAGGAGATTCGTACATAGTTACTTCGCAGATTCTTGGTCTGGATGAAAAACGCATTCACCAGTTCATGCGCCTGTATAAGGCGAAGAACAATTCGCTTGCTGCGACCGCCGAGTGGATGAATCTTCATGTAAACCTCGATTCGCGCCGCGTCTGCCCGTGGCCCGCGCGTATTCTCGGTCAAATGCGCAGGTTCGCTGAAGCGCAGTCTGATCAAAACTGGCCGGAACTCGCCGGCAGGCAAATCAGGATAAAGCAACCGCTATACAGTCTGTTGCACGGGGGATGAGGAATGTCTGAAAATCGTCCATATTTACTTGCGATTGATCAGGGTACGAGCAGCAGCCGTGCGGTAGTCTTCGACAGTGATGCCAGGCCGATTGCCAATGCGCAGCAGGAATTTCCCCAGGTGTACCCGAGGCCTGGCTGGGTTGAACATGATCCGGAGGCCATCTGGAACTCGGTAGTCGAGGTAACCCGGCGGGCATTGAGTGCTGCCGGCAAGATATCGATCGCCGGCCTCGGCATCACCAATCAACGAGAAACAACCCTTGTTTGGGACAGGAAGACCGGGGTTTGCGTTCATCATGCGATTGTCTGGCAGGATCGCCGTACGGCCGACTACTGCCAGGATCTTAAAGACGCCGGTAAGGAGTCATTAGTCGCGCTGAAAACCGGTCTCAGGCTTGATCCGTATTTCTCTGCGACCAAGCTCAGGTGGATTCTTGAGAATGTAGAGGGCGCCCGCGAGCAGGCTGATTCCGGGCGCCTCGCTTTCGGCACTGTCGATTGTTTCCTGCTGTGGCGCCTGACCGGAGGCCGTGTGCATGCGACGGACGCGACCAACGCGTCGCGCACCTTACTTTTCAATATTCATACTCAGGACTGGGACGACGAACTACTCGAATTGTTTGGTATTCCCCGCAGCTTGCTGCCGAGTGTGCGGGATTGTGCCGCCGATTACGGTACGACTGACTCCGCCTTGTTCGGTGTGGAGATTCCCATCTGTGGTGTGGCCGGTGATCAACAGGCAGCGTTGATCGGGCAGGCCGGGTTTCAGGCTGGCATGACCAAGAGCACCTACGGTACGGGTTGTTTCGTTATTGCCAATACAGGAGAAACCGCCCTCGTATCACGCAATGACTTGCTGACGACTGTAGCCTATCGTCTCGATGGGAAAGTAACGTATGGAATCGAAGGAAGTATTTTCGTCGCCGGTTCTGCTATTCAGTGGTTACGCGATCAGCTGAATATCATCACCTCGGCGGGCGAAACCGGGGCAGTGGCCGAGGCGACCGGAGTTGTCGACCATGTTCATGTCGTTCCCGCATTTGCCGGTCTGGGTGCACCCTACTGGGATCCCGGCGCGCGTGGCGCGATTCTCGGGCTGTCGCGTGATACCGGTATCCCTGAAATAGTGACTGCAACTCTGCAGGCCGTGGCTTACCAAACGAAGGACCTTGTCGACGCCATGGCTGAAGATGGAATACTGCCCACTGTCATTCGCGTGGATGGCGGCATGGTTTCGAACGATTGGTTCCTGGGGTTTCTGGCAAATATCCTGGCATTGCCGGTCGAAAGACCACGAAATATCGAGTCAACAGTTCTCGGTGCAGCGTACCTTGCCGGCCTGCAATCCGGGGTCTATTCGTCGACCGATGAAATTGGATCGTTTTGGGAAATCGATGCAACATTCGATCCCGCGATGAGTGCCGAGCGAAGAGCGGACCTGTATGCCGGTTGGCAGGATGCAGTCGGTCGCGTACGAAGCGTGAAAACCTGACTCAATGCCAGATTTTTCTGACCGGTAGCTGTGTCATTTTTGAGCTTGACTTCGGCCGGCCGCACAAACAATGATTAGCGCTGAATCCGGGTCGGTTCGAGCAGTTCAGTTCTGCTCCAGTGACCGATCAGCCCACAATAGTTTTGGATAGATACCCCTTGCTTCGAGTCCGACAGAAATTTGGTAAATATCGCATCCTCGGCCGAATTGCGTCGGGTCCTTTAGCTACCGTCTACAAAGCCGCTGACACTATTCACAAGACGCGGGTTGCACTAAAAGTCCCGAAGTCGGATGACAACATAACTCATGAGGACTTTCTGCACGAAGTACATATAGCTACTCGTCTCGATCATCCCAATATCCTCTCAGTACTGGACGCGAACTACATAGGTGATAAATTTGTTATCGCGATGGAACTCGGGTCAGAGTCGCTGGCCGATCGCATCGAACGCCGCACGTCGACCGAGCGCTCGCTGGATCTCGCTGACCAGGCGCTCGCTGCATTGGCGCATGCGCACGAAAAGAAGATTATTCATTGCGACATCAAACCCGAAAATTTCATTCTGTTTCCGGGCAACCGTCTGAAGATGGCCGATTTTGGATTCGCAAAAGTCAGCCTGCGGACGCTGAAAGCGTCCGGGTCGGGCACCATAGATTATATTTCGCCCGAGCAGGCAATGGGCAGGCCGAAGTTTCAGTCAGACGTCTTTTCTATCGCGTTGGTCTTGTATCGATTGTTCTCCGGCAAATTGCCTGAGTGGCCCTACAAATGGCCCATGATCGGTCATGAACGGCTTCGTGCGCGCTTTGGGCCTGAGATTTCGAACATGCTCAGGAAAGGAACCGAGCTCGATCCGGCTGATCGATATCGCAATGCCATTGAGATGTATGCGGCATTTCGCAGGATTCGACGTATTGCCGAAAAGCGACAGGGCAAAACCTCAAAACGAAAAACGACGACATCCAAAAACGGAGCCGCCTGGCGCAAACTACAGTGGCGGGAGTTCCAGAAACAGTTCAAGAAGGAGCTTGGGACGGATCAGGAATGTCGCCGATGTAACGGGCCAGTGGCGGAGTGTATGCAGGCTTGTCCCTGGTGCGGTGTTGATCACCCGACACCAAGGTCAGAAACGAAAATGCCGGCTGTCTGTCCTCGATGTGAGAGGGGAGTAAAGACAGACTGGCATTATTGCGCCTGGTGCTTCGGAAAGGGTTTCGAAGTTGAAACGACGCGACGCTTTCCCGATAAACGCTACAGCAGCAAGTGCGCAAACCACAAGTGTCGGGAGCCGCTGATGCCATTTATGCGCTATTGCCCATGGTGCAAGGTAAAGATCAAAAAGCCCTGGAAAATCGCTGGCAGTAAAGACAAATGCCCTTCCTGCAAGTGGGGAATCGTCAGCGAATTCTGGAAATTCTGTGCCTGGTGCAGTAGTCCGGTCAAACATTGATTATGGATACATTGACGCTCGATGGCGCAACAGAACCCGACCGGATCAGTGCAGAAATTGGCGGCGGTTTCCTGGTCGCTTTCACGGCCCCTTCGCCCGACAAATCAACCGAAAACGAGGATTGTGTTGGAGTGATTCCATACGGTCCGGCCGCTGTCATTCTGGCTATCGCCGATGGTGCCGGTGGTCTGCCGTCAGGCCGACGCGCGGCGCAGTCCGCGATTCAGGCTCTGGAGGAATCGCTGAGCCATGCTATGGACGAGACAATGCTTTTGCGCACCGCGATTCTGAATGGCATTGATGCGGCCAATGAATCGGTCCTCGCAATTGGAAATGGCTCGGCAACGACAATGACAGTGATGACGATTGAAGGTCACATTGCCAGGAGTTACCAGATCGGTGACTCGAAATCGATGGTTGTCGGACAGCGCGGCAAAATACGAGCGCAGACGATGGCACACTCACCAACCGGATTCGCAGTAGAGGCCGGCTTCCTTGATCACAGGGATGCGCTACATCATGAAGAGCGGCATCTCGTGTCGAATTTCATCGGTACTACCGATATGCGAATTGAAATTGGCGCGGAAGTGAAACTGAATCCAAAAGATACAGTCCTCGTAGCGAGCGATGGCTTGACGGATAATGTTCATAATCACGAAATCACGGAGCTGATCAGAAAAGGTCCGCTCTCCAAGGCTCTCGAGTCAGTTACAAATCTGGCGGGACGCAGAATGACAGTCGAAACGGTGCATCAGCCGAGCAAACCGGACGATCTTTCGGTCATCCTGTTCAGGAAGCCTTTTTGATCTCAGTCATCCGACAGGCAAAGTAATAAGAACGCTCAAGCCGCCGCCGTCACGATTCCGTGCGGCGACCTGGCCGCCGTGTAGTTCAACCGCACGCCGAGCAATGGCGAGTCCGAGGCCGGTGCCTCCAGCGGGATCAGCTTCGGCGGATGACCGGGTTCTGTAGAACGGATTGAAAAGCTCTGGAATATCTTCAGGCCTCACGCCGGGTCCATCATCGGTAATCCGGATGCTGGCGTCCGCATCAATCGAGCCAAGCTCGATTCGAACTACCCCGTTTGGCGGGCTGTGGCGAACTGCGTTGCGTACGATATTTTCGACGGCGCTAAGAAGCACGTCATGGTAGCCGGTGATCTGAATTCCTGCGGCCACTTCGGCCAAAACCGAGACGCCGTTTGCGCCATCTGCTTTGCATTCGAAATTAACATTCTCTGCAACTTCGTTTATGACGTCTGACAGGTCGACCTGGACGGCGCGAAGATTCGAATCTGTTTCAAGTTTCGTATAGGCCAGAATCTGCCCAATGAGCGAGTCCAGTCGTTCTGCCTCGACTTCAAGCCGCTCGAATTCCGGCAGCTCTCCAGCCTTGCGCCGGGCGAGTTCAACAGCGACGCGCATTCGTGCAAGTGGAGAACGCAATTCATGTGAGATATTCCGTGATAATTCGGTTTGTTGTTCCGCCGCCCGTTGTAATTTCGCGGCCATCGAATCGAAATCGCTCGCCAGCAAGCCAAATTCATCACGACGTTTTCCGATTGAATCGGCGACACGAGACTGCAGGTTTCCATCCGCCAGCGAGACAGTCGCATCTCGCAATTTTCGGACAGGCCGAGCAATTGCCATGGCCAGCATATAAGACACAAAGCCGCTGACCAGCAGAGCGAAAAGCAGTACGAGCATCCGAATATCGGTTGCGCCCCAAATCGCCTCTGAAATTCGGGACGTCGACACGAAAAATGTATACATATCGCCGTTGGCTGCAATGATATGTGGCAACTGGCGCACGCGCCGCACGATCCGCGGATCCGCTCTTCTTGGATCATGCGAGCGAATAAACTCGCGATGACGGCGATAAGCACGTTCGATGCCGGATGAGATTGGCCGATCCAGAAGGTCGTTACCGGCATCATCAATCACATACAGCGTAATGCCGCGAGTTTCCGGAAAATCGCGAAGCCACCTGGTCAGACCCGCCCGCCCGTTGGACTGAAGTGCGGAGTTTGCAGTCGTCAGGGAATCGCTGACGTCGAAGTCATCAATGGCCTCGCGAACCTGTTCGGCGTACCAAAACCCGCTCGCGGCGGCGGCACCCATGATAATTCCGATGACGAGCCAGAAAGAAACAAAAAATCTTAAAAACAGACTTCGCATGACGTGATCTTCTAACTTCCTGGTATCAGCAGGTAACCAACGCCGCGCTGGTTTTGGATCGTTTCGTCCTTGTTACCGGCTTTTTCGAGTTTGCCCCGCAGGTTACTGATATGTGTATCGACACTGCGATCGTAGGGCAGGAGGCGTCGGCCCAGTGCCCGTTCAGATAGGTTTTCCTTGCTAACCACCTCGCCCGGTGTTTCGAGCAGGCATTTCAACAGCTCGAATTCCGTGCCAGTCAGTACCAGTTCTGAGTCGTTGACCATGGCCCGATGTGTGCGGGTATCCAATGTGATATTACCGAGTGCAAGAATCTGGGACGGATTCATGGATGGTTGAGAGCGCCGTAAGATGGCCTTGATTCTTGCGAGTAGTTCTCGGGGATTGAATGGTTTTGGCAAGTAATCGTCCGCACCGATTTCGAGTCCAATAATGCGGTCGATATCGTCTCCGCGAGCGGTGAGCATGATGACCGGAACGGCGCTCTTCAACCTGACTTTTTTGAGTACGTCCAGGCCGCTCATGCCGGGCATCATGATATCGAGGATCATCAAATCGAATTTTTTTCTGGAAAATTCTTCGAGGCCGCTTTCTCCGCTGTTCCGAACCGTGATTTGCAGGTGGTCAGCACCAAGAAAATCACTGAGCATTTTGCCCAGCTCGCGATCATCGTCGATCAAAAGAATATTGGCTGCACTATTGGCTGCGTTCATCTGTGCGATATAGAGTGGCGTTTGGCGACTTGCATCGTCCACCAATGCGCGGGTTGGCGCAACGGCCGGGCCCTGTACTTGACAATTCTTGGCAGAATCCAAGCGTACATTGACGTTTGTTCACAGGCGCGCCGGTAGGCTGTATGGCATACAACCGCGAATGCGGACGAGTCAAGGACAGCAGAAAACTGAGGTAATAAAGATGAACAGGAAAAACATTTCAATCTGGACCGTGGTGGCGACATCCGTTCTGGCCTGTGGCCTGGCAATCGCGCAGGAGCCGCAGGCAGATGATCCGGGGCGTGGTGGACACGATGATGGCAAGGGCAGACGCATGGAACATCGCGGTCAGAGAGGGCCAATGGGGCCTGAGCAAATGGTCCGTATGCTGAATCGCCATCTTGAGCTCGACGAAACGCAAACCGCGCAGGTCGAAAATATCATGGAGGCAGCGAAGCCCGAATTCGACGCGCTGCGTCAAAAAGGGATGGCTAATCGCCAGGCAAAACAAGATCTTGATGCGGACGATCCAGACTATGACGCGAAGATGCAAAACATAACGGCGGCCAGCAGTGCCTTAAAGGCTACAGCTACCGAACTTCGTGGTCGAATCCGGGCAGACGTCGATGCCGTTCTGACGCCGGAGCAACGCGAAAAACTTGCCGAGGCACCCATGAGAGGACGAAAACAGGGGCAGCGAAATCGTAGTGGCAGCGGGCCGGGCCGGGCCGTTCAATAAGTAGATCCAGAGGTAGATCTTCGCCTTGTGTCGACGGCCCGACACGCCTGACCGATTCTGCAAGGATCCAGTCAGGCTGGCGGGCCGTTTTTCTATGTTAAGTCGAACCTCACTGGTATCCCGGTCAGTATCGAGGTTTTCATGCCGCGCGCTCCGATGACACATCGTGCCGGTATCCCGCGAGTATAAAAAACAAGCAGTTACATCGACTTCGTTGGGACCAATGCGGCCCGCCTTCCAGCAGCCGATTCAGAGGGCAGAGGGCAGTTGCGACGGGGCCCTGCGCGTATTATGGTCACAGTGAATCAGGCGTCTGGCGAGCGGCTCGTCGCACGCGCGTTTTGATGGAACTAATGCGTCAAAATCGCTCTCCAACCAAGGATAATGCTGTCTGTGACAGTACTGATTGCTGTTGCAGTCGATTTCGGGGCAAAAGATACACTAGCAAGGCGGGAAGGTGATGAACTTGATCAGCCGAAATGGTTTGATTTTCAGAAAGGCTCGAAGCGTCCTGGTTGCGGCCGGGGTTACGATCGTCCTTGCGGGATGCGCAGTAAGTTACTCGGGCGGAGGCATGTCTGGCGGTTCATCGGGCGGCACGAGTGGCGGTTCATCGGGCGGCATGAGCGGCGGTTCGTCTGGCGGCGCGAGTGGGGGTTCATCGGGCGGCGCGAGTGGCGGTTCATCAGGTGGCATGAGCGGCGGTTCGTCAGGTGGCATGAGCGGCGGTTCGTCAGGTGGCATGAGCGGCGGTTCGTCTGGTGGGTCTTCCGGTGGGTCATCTGGCGGTTCGTCTGGCGGTTCGTCTGGCGGTTCGTCTGGCGGGTCTTCCGGTGGGTCATCTGGTGGTTCTGGCGGTGCCGGCGGTTCTGGCGGTGCCGGCGGTTCTGGCGGCGATGGCGGCGGTGGAGTTCGAGGTGTCAGCGGCCCCGTACCCGGAGCGGGTGGAGCCGGTGGAGCCGGTGGAGCGGGTGGAGCCGGCGATGGTATGGCTGGTGCGGAATGTAACCCTGAGGGCGCCGGTGGGACTGGTGGCTGGGGCGGGCCTGATGAGAGTTGCGATGGCTCAGTTGGTCAGTATCCCGGTGAAAGTGAGGCCGATCGCAAGGCCAGGCTGGAGAAAACACTGGAGGAGTCTGTTGGCGGCTTCGATGAGGTACTGGCAGACGAGCAACGTGAAATTTCCACGGTTGGACGTAACACGGAAGGCTTTGGCGGTGGTCAAAGCGGTGGTGCGGGCAGTGGCAGGGTAGGTCTCGGTTCGCAAGGCGGCAGCGGCAATGGTTCAGGTGGAGGTTCTGGTGGTGGCGGGGCTGGCGGATTGGCGGGCCCGCCTGATGAGAGGCAGGCGTCCATCGGCGGTATGAGCGAGGAGGAAATCAAGTCACGCACACCCGACGATATTCCCGATCTCGTTAGCGAAGACATAGTTGCGAAGCAACTGCGAGAGGCCGCATTGGCGGAAGATGATCCGGAGCTCCGCGAAAGGCTCTGGGAGGAATACCGGATGTATAACGACCTGTAGTGGTACTGCGGGTCAGGTGACGACAAACCAACGACGATATGAGAAAAAACCTGCGACTCCTTATTGCTGGTCTGTTCAGTGCAATCTTTGCAACGGGCTGCACTGTTTCAGAAGTTATTCATGCAGAAACCACGCCCCTGGACGTGGCATCTCTGCGGGTATCGGAAAGCTTGCTTCTCGATGTCGGGATTCTAAATTTTGACGCCGGCGTACCCGAAAACAATGACGTCGAAAAGACCCGCATATACCCGGAAGTGCGTATGGCCGAAGCGCGATACCTTCCCTATCACATCAAGACGACGCTTCAGGGCACTTCGTACTGGGGCGCAGTGCGGGTAATTCCGTCGCGCCGTGTTTCAACGGACCTGCTGATCAGCGGCGCCATTGAGGAATCTGATGGCGAGTTCATCGTTTTACGCCTTGCCGCTGAAGATGCGACCGGTCGGCACTGGTTTGAGAAGTCCTACGATATGCAGACTGGCATATCGTCCTATGCCGAGTACCGTGACCGCACTCAGGATCCGTATCAAAAAGTATTTAACGATTTTGCGAACGACTTGCATGCGTACGCGATGGCAATGGATCCGAAAGAAGTAGAACGTATTCGACAGGTATCCGAACTTAAGTTTTTCGCCGACATGGCGCCGAGCGTATATAGCGAGCACCTGGTGAATACCGAGGACGGCCGCGTGGTCGCGCAACGGCTGCCGGCGGAAAATGATCCGATGGTTGATCGTCTGCGCCAAATCCGGGAGCGTGATCGGTTGGTCGTTGATACATTGAATGAGCATTACGCCAATTTTTACTACGGCATCGCATTACCGTATGAAGGGTGGCGTAAAAGAACCCGTGAGCAATCAGTGGCATTTCGCCAGTCCCGTCAGGCGGCACTCAGAAGAGCGCTGATTGGCGCCGCCGTCGTTGTTGGTTCGGCAAGCGTGAACACGGAAGGCTCTTCGTACTACGATGCCGACCGGATCGCACAGACCGTTGCAATAAATAGAGGATGGAACACGATCGTTGATTCTTTTAACCAGTACCGATCGGCGAATATCCATCGCGAGGAAATCAAGGAGCTCTCAGAGTCGTTCGTCGCTGAAGCAGCGCCGATGGTGGTGCAGGTTCAGGGCGAGACGTTGCGACTGACCGGAACGGCTGAGGCACAATACGAAAGCTGGCGAAAACTGCTCAGGGAAATTTACGAGACTGAAACCGGGTTCACCGAAACGATTCAGGTTGGCAGCCCGGCTCGATTACCGCAGCCTCAGCAACCATCCGGCTAGCATTGGCTTAGGCTTTCATGCGGATCCTCAAAGAAGGTATGCGCCTCGCGGGCAGATATACGCTGATCCGACGGCTCGGGGCTGGCGGTATGTCAGAGGTCTGGTTGGCCGATGACAGCCAGACACAGTCCCGTGTTGCCCTCAAATTCCTGTCTGGAGAATCCGCCGCCGATCCTGTGCAAAAGGCACTACTCAATCGGGAGTGGAGGATCGGCAGCCGACTCATGCATGCCAATATCGTGCGTGTGTTTGAATTTCACGATGACCCTGATGGCGCCTACTACACGCTGCAGTACGTTGGTGAGACCAGTCTTGCCGTGCTTGTTGGCAGAAGTCCGATGGAGTCTCTTCGGCCGGTCGGGCTGATAGCGGACGCCCTGCGTTACGCGCACGGCAAAGGAGTCGTGCATCGCGATATAAAGGCATCTAATGTCCTGCTGGATAGTCGCGGACATCCGTACCTCGTTGATTTTGGCGTTGCGGCCGCGCCCGGGGCTGAAGCTATCTCCGGTGGTGGTAGCGATGTTGGTAGCAGTCCACAGCAGATCGCCGGACAGGCTGCTACTGCCGCAGACGATATTTATGCGCTCGGCGCGATGATGTACGAATTGTTGACCAGCGGACCGCCGGGAGCACAGGGCGATGGGCCAGGCAACACGATGTCGTGCGACGGAGGGCCAATACCTCCCGCGCTAGTCGATTTGCTCAATGACATGCTTGCCGACGATGCTGCCCGCAGGCCCGGTGCGGAGGCAGTGGCAGAGCGACTGGCGGAGGCGGGCATAGCGCCGGGGCCGGCGCCGACGCGCTTTGTAAAAGGGGCCTCGGCCTTGGACGAGGTGGTCGAATCGGTCGCGGCGGCACCCGCGTTTAAGCGCGTTACTGCGGCGGGCACTGGCGCTGCGCTACCGGCCGAAAAGACAGATGGAATTCCGCCGAAGCTCATTTTCGGCGGTCTCGGTGTTGCCCTGATTCTGTTCCTCGCGGTCCTGTTCGTGCTGCCACAGCTCGTGCAAGACAAAGCACCCGCAGTAGCCGGGACGCCCGCCATGCCAGATCAGCAAGCAGGTGTTGGCGCCGAGCGGGCCGAGGAGAATGCGTCCGTTGCCCAGCCTCCGTCGGCGACCACTTCGCCCGAAAGCGACACGTCATTTAATGAGAATGCGGGCGATGTCGATGCGACGACCACGGCACGGGAAAAGGCAGCAACTGACGAAGCACTTGGCGACTTGCTCTCACAGCTCGAACGACTGCGTTTCCGGGCTATCGATCGGTGGGGAGGGCAGGAATATCTTGACGCGGTCGATGTCTATGGCGAGGGAGACCAGGCTTACCTCGGGCGGAACTACCGCCTGGCTGGCGAACGATATCGTGCAGCAAGCAAAATGCTTGAACCCTTCTTTGACCGGATCGACGGCGTTTTTTCGGAGACGCTGGCCGCGGCGCAGGCCGCGTTCGAAGCGGGTGACCATTCCGAGGCAGTACGCCTGTTTGATCTTGCGACGTCGATTACGCCGGGCAATCGGGTCGCGGAAGCAGGGCTGCTACGTGCGCAGAATTTGCAGGCTGTTTTGTCGCTTATGGACCAGGGGGAACAATTCGAAGCGGACCTGGAGCTGGATGCCGCAAAGCTGGCGTTCGAAAAAGCACTTGCGCTCGACGCCCGGTGGGCGCCGGCCGAGGCGGGTCTGCTGCGTGTTAATGCCGCAATAAAGCAGATGTCCTTCGAGCAACGGATGACGGAAGGATTTGAGGCGCTGGCTGCACAGGATTTCGATAGTGCGCGGGCGGCGTTTAATGCCGCAAAGTTGCTGGACCCATCTTCAGGCCAGCCGGCTGACGGACTGCTGCAGCTTGATCAGGAGGTCAGACTGTTTGATATTCGCCGTCTTGAAGGCGACGCAGAAACCTATGTTGATGCCGAGCAGTGGGAAACTTCAGTTGCAATTTACGAGGACATATTGAAGATTGACCCCGACCTGCAGTTTGCGCAGCTCGGTTTGGCAGAAGCGAGGTCGAGATCGGCACTGCATGCCCGGATCAGCGAGTTTATCGCCGACCCGGACACTTTGAGCGACCAGGTAACAATGCAAAATGCGACAAAATTATTACTGGACCTGACGCGTATTGAGCCGATGGGGCCGCGCCTGACAGATCAGAAAAACGAATTGTCGCGGCTGTTGAAAAGAGCGGCCACACCATTGCCGGTGCAGCTCGTGTCCGACAACATGACTAACGTTGCGATATTCAAAGTCGGCCAGCTAGGCACTTTCAGCGGTCACGAACTGGACTTGCGACCTGGAAATTATGTGGCAGTCGGGATCAGGCCTGGATTTCGGGACGTTCGGGTTGAATTCAGGGTGGCGCCGGAGATCGAAATGGAGCCGATAGTGGTTCAGTGCGAGGAGCAGATTTGAAGTTCGATGCTGTCATATTAAATGATAGTCAGGGCGAGAGGCGCCTCGATGCTCATATGTTGCCGTTGCGTATAGGTACCGGGAGCGATTGCGAGATTCGATTGCCTGGTCCTGGGAGCAGCGCCGTGGCGCTGCTTGATGAGTTGGATGGTGCGCCGTTCGTACAGCCCGTTGGTACGACCGGCGCGCTGAAGATTAACGGTAGTTCGCTAAAAACATCGAAGAAGCTGGCCGCCGGTGATGAGCTTGAATTTTTTGGCACGCGGGTTGTAGTCGAAGAGGCCGATGGCGCGATGCGCCTGACGGTGCAACTCGAAGGCAGCGCTTACGTCACGAAACCGCCGGAAATCGCAGGCGCGTCTGCCGTTCCCGCTGAAGAGACAATCGTTGCCACTGCCTTTCGGCGAGTGGTCGATGCCGCACCGACTGAAACGAAATCGTCGGGTGTGCATTGGCAAACGATAGTAGGTTCGGTGATCGTCTTTCTGGTCCTCGTATCCTGGTTGCTGTTTACGTCGAAATCGATTCAATTCGATGTACAGCCGGCCGGAATGGACGAAATCTCGATAAGCGGTGGCTGGTTCAAGCTGCCTGTTGGTGACCGAATCCTGATGCGGGAAGGAGCATATACTGTCAACGTCAGCAAGGAAGGCTACTACGATGTGGCACAAAGTCTTGAGGTAGGCGAGGCGCCAAGTCGAACAGTAATCATTGAAATGCGTAAACTGCCGGGCGAGTTGACGATTTCGACAGAACCGGCGGTTGATGCGCTGGTCACTGTCGACGATACGCGGGTTGGCCGTGCACCCTTCGGTCCGCTGGAGCTGGAACCTGGTACCCATTCTGTCACCGTGACCGCTGATAGATTCCTGCCATTTTCTCAGCGATTAGCCGTCCCGGGGCTGGGCATGCATCAGCAACTCGATGTGCAACTCGTGCCGCTCTGGGCAAATGTCGAAATAACATCAGAACCGCCCGGCGCCGCCGTATACCAGGGCGAAGAGCAGATCGGAGAAACGCCGATACAGCTGGAATTAATAGAGGGGAGCCACTCCCTCAGTTTGATCAAGGAAGGATTCAAAGCCTGGGACGGCACGGTGGAAACAGTTGCAAATATCAACCAGGTCCTTCCGACCGTGCAGCTCGAGCCGGCCAATGCCCAGCTTCGCGTATCCTCGATACCGCGAGGTGCGAATGTCAGCGTAAACGGGCGTTATCGCGGGCAATCGCCTGTAACTATCGCATTATCGCCGGACATCAATTATGAAATCGGCCTGTCAAAAGCCGGTTATGGTTCGACAACCCGGCGTGTTCGACTGGAAGCCGCGGCATCGGAAGAGATTACGGTCGACATGACAGCGAGGGTGGGCGAGGTAACCGTCGCTGTTTTGCCTGGCGATGCGACCGTCTTCGTTGACGGACAGGCGCGCGGAAGTGGCACGATCACACTGAAGTTACCTTCGGCGCCACACAGGCTCGAAGTAAAGAAAGACGGATACTCGGCATTTTCGCGCAGTGTGACACCACGACCCGGTTATCCCCAGACGATCCAGGTGCGTTTATTGTCCGATGCCGAGGTGCTTGCGCGCAGTACCGCCAGCTCAATGACGACATCCCAGGGGCAGGAATTACGCCGGGTTGAAGCCGGCGCATTTGAAATGGGTACGTCACGACGAGAACAGGGCAGGCGGGCGAATGAGGTGCTGGTGCCTGTCGTCCTGACGAAACCTTTCTACATTGGCGCCAAAGAGGTGACCAATCGCGAATTTCGCAGATTCGAACCGGGGCACGATTCGGGCGGTTCATTGCACCTGTCGCTTGCCGGCGATTTGAATCCTGTCGTCAATGTCAGTTGGGATGACGCCGTTGCGTATTGCAACTGGTTGAGTGCACAAGAGGGTTTGACGCCGGCATATGAGAAAAAGTTCGAAAGGTGGGTGCCGGTAACGCCGACGCCGGACGGCTACAGGCTGCCCACCGAGGCAGAGTGGGTATGGGCGATTCGCTACCAGGGGCGCCCGAAAGCAGCGACATTTCCTTGGGGAGACCGCATGCCGCCACGTCGTGATAGCGGCAATTACGCCGGAAAATCGGCGAATGCCCTTGTCCCTTCGATTCTGCCGGGATGGGACGATGGTTATGCGGCTACAGCCCCTGTGGGTACTTTTGCCCCTAATGCACTGGGTCTCTATGATGGCGGAGGCAATGTTTCCGAATGGGTTCAGGACTATTACGCTGTGCCGACGCCAGGGCAGACCGAACCGGTGCAGGATCCAAAAGGTCCACAACGTGGATCGAACCGGGTTATTCGCGGATCCAGCTGGATGCACTCCGGCATACTGGAGTTGCGATTGGGCTACCGGGCTTTTGGCAATAGCGGTCGACCGGACGTTGGCTTCCGAATCGCGAGAAATGTAGAGTAAATCCAGCGGATTATTTGGGCCGAAACGTTGTCCAAGAGAAGCAGTGATTCAGAATCGAGGCCACCTATGTCAAAGTACTTTATCAGCCTGGTAATGCTGTTATTCCTGGCAATACCCTCCTGGTCGCAGGAGGAAAATACGGCGGGCGAAATCATCGAGGAACCGGAAGAAACGGCATCACCGGATCCTGTGGATACGGACGTGGAAGAAGAAGCTGCAGATGACGCGGATCTGGATACGCAGACTTACGAAGACGATGACGATGATTTCGTGCCTACAGAAGAGATTCCTGCAGACGAGCCGATTCCTTTCCCTTCCAACATCTGAGCAATTGATCGCGGGTTCGTTAATCACGCTAACAGCGAAAGAGAAACACTAAATGAAGAAAAAGAATATCCCGGTTGAATTCGTCTACCAGTTATTTGCGCTGATTATCGCGATCATTGTCGTTCATGCATTTTACGTGTCTATCGTTCGACCGAATGCGGTTGAAGTGCTCGAACAGCAGGCGATCGAGGCGGAAGCGAACCCTGACTACATTCGTGACCGTTCGACCTGGGTTCTGATCAAGGATCTCGAACAGGAATCCTGTTTTATCCTCATGTTCTGGGCTCTGGCGATCATGACTTACAAGGCACGCGATATTATCCGGGAGCGAAATCTGCTGGAGATCGAGCTCATACCGATCGCGGAAGGGATGCGGATTTTGCCCGAGGATACGCGTGAGTTCGCTCGCCAGGTCGAGGCGTTGCCAGGCGAGCGCCAACGAATGCTATTGCCGCGAGCGTTAATCAATGCGCTGCGGCGATTCAATTCGACGCGGAACATCCAGGACGTATCGAGTGCCACGAATGATGTTTTCGAATCTGAGGCTGACCGGCTTGAGTCGGAATTGTCGATGATTCGTTATATCTCCTGGGCAATCCCTTCCATCGGATTTATCGGGACGGTTCGAGGTATCGGTGAGGCGCTCGCGCAAGCGGATAAAGCAGTGCAGGGAGACATCGCAGGCGTAACCCAGAGCCTGGGTGTTGCATTTAACTCGACTTTTATCGCTCTCCTTATAAGCATCTTCCTGATGTTTCTCGTTTATCAATTGCAGTTGCTGCAGGAAAGGCTGGTCTTTGATAGCAAGAACTATCTCGACGAAAAGCTCATTCGGCACATGAAAGGCGACTAGGTTGCTGAATTCTTCCCGGACAGCGCGACACGGCGTTAGAAAAAATCCCGAACTTGTGGCGCGGCGCAGCCGTGAATTGCCAGTGCGCGCGGCAGGAATTGATTGTGGTTCGAATGTTACGTTGCCACCGTTGGCAGGCACAGGAAGATCAGCGTTGCGTTGTTTCATCTCGTTTTATGCTTGCCCGGATGTTTGTCGATTCAATGGCGGAAAGATCGCTATATGAGTCGCCTGGCCATGCATATAAATGATGCGGGTATCACGCTTTCCAATGGCGAGCATATTGCCTACCGCGAGCCCGGATATGCTTACCTGGGCGATGACAGCTTAACGACGGGCAACGAGGCTTTTTCTCATGCTCGAATCGATCCTCGACGCGTTCAACACAGGTTCTGGTCAGAGCTGGACACAACGCCCTTGCATGATAAACGCTTCAGTCATCTCAGTGCTGCGGATCTTGTCAGTCGGCAACTCGAACAGATATGGGATGTCGCCGGCCGGGGCGTGAATGAACTGGTCGTCGCGGTTCCGGCCTATATGAACTCCGATAGCCTTGGATTGTTTCTCGGTATTGCAGCCGAGCTAAAGCTCCCGGTTAGCGCGATGGTCGATGCGGCT
This sequence comes from Woeseiaceae bacterium, assembly GCA_024640345.1. Taxonomy (GTDB): domain Bacteria; phylum Pseudomonadota; class Gammaproteobacteria; order Steroidobacterales; family Woeseiaceae; genus SZUA-117. Next base: position 18,469 of record JAHEFD010000028.1, on the reverse strand, counting down.
ATCGCATCCACCCGTCGCGAGTACGTTGGTGCCGTTCCGGTTCACGTTGACCTGGGCTTGCATCAGGCCACATTGACGCGGCTCGCGCAGCCGGGAATGTCGCAGACTGACCGGTCCGAGGTAATAAACAATGCCGGTGTTTATGCCCTGTACGATGCATGGATCAGGGCAATCGCAGAAGCTTTCGTTCAACAGTCCCGTTTTGATCCGCTACACACGGCAACGACGGAACAGATGTTGCTCGATCGTCTTGCCAACTGGATCGGTCAGGCAGCCAGCCTGGACAGGGTGGAAATGCAAATCGAGTCCGGGGGGACGACCTATGAAGCGGGTATCGAATCGCTTGCCTTGATCGGCGCGGCCGCCCCTGTGTATCAGCAGATTACGAGTACGCTGAGGGCGCTTTTTCGTGCCGAAGATATGCCGGCAATCCAGGTGACGGACCGGGTAGCACGATTGCCCGGGTTGGCAGACATGCTCAAAGCCCGGGTTGGCGGCGAGGTGTTTGTCCTGGAGGCCGGCGCAACGGCGCGCGGGGCACTTGCCCGTTGTCGCGGCGCCGCCGGACAGTCCGGCGGCGTCAGCCTGTTGCGTCAACTACCCTGGGACCAGGCGCCGGTCGATATTGGCCAGCATGCAGTCAAAGGCGCAGAGGCCGGCGTACCGACGCATGTGCTATTTGGCCACAAAGCCTTTGCTATAGGGAATGCCCCATTGATTCTCGGGTCAAAGGAAGATAGCGAAGGGCGGTTTATAGCGCTGGCATCTGATATGCCCGGCGTATCGCGACGGCATTGTTCGCTGGTACGAAAAAACGGACAGTGTGTCCTGGAAGATCACAGTCGATACGGTACCTTTCTGAACGGTCACCGGGTAGATGGAACGTCCGTGCTGCAAGTTGGTGATGCCTTGCGGATAGGGTCGCCAGGATACGAATTTCAGTTGATAACGACGGACGAAAAGAATGGCTAGTCGTCGGCGGAAAATGGAAGTTTTCAGCATGTCGTTTCTCGACTGTATGAGTTGTGGATTCGGCGCCGTAATTCTGTTTTTCATGATTATCAACTCTCAGGTCGTTCACGAATCGGAAAATCCACCGGAAAAGGCCAAAGCGGAGACCGTCAAGCTGGAATTCGAAATCCTCGAACAACGGAAGAACCTGGTGCTTGCAAGGAATACGATGGAGCGGCTCGAAGATGAGAAAATTCGCGCCGAGGACAGAATTGCACAAATCATCGCGTTGATCGAAAAGCTGAAGAAAGAGCTTGAGCAATATGATGCGGTGACGCTGGCAAAAATCGCGCGAGTCGAAAAGTTGCAGTCCGACATAGAGTCGCTTGAAGAAGAGAAGAAACGACTCCTCGCCATGGAGCGGGAAAGAGAAGAATCAGGGACTCGAATTCGGTCGTTTGTTGGCGATGGCGATCGACAATACCTGACCGGTCTGAAGGTCGGCGGTGAGCGAATCCTTGTGCTGGTGGATAGTTCGGCCAGCATGCTGGATAGAAAGATTGTCAATATCCTCAGGCGTCGCAATTTGCCGGATGCCAACAAGTTGCGCTCTCTTAAATGGCGCCAGGCCGTCGCAAGTGTCGACTGGCTGGCGGCGCAGTTTCCACCGGAAAGTCAGTTTCAGATCTACACATTCAACAAGGAAGCCCGACCAGTCCTTAAGGGTAGCGAAAACATATGGCTTGAGGTGGGTGATGGAAAACAGGTCGATGAGGCGATTCGACTTTTGCGCCGTACCGTTCCTGAAGAAGGTACAAATATGAAAGCGGCGTACCAGGTGATTTCCAATCTGAATCCGCCGCCTGATAACGTCTTGCTGCTGGTCGATGGCCTGCCGACGATGGACTCACCGGAAGCGGCTCGAGGCATGGTTACAGGCCAGGAGCGACTTCGATATCACTACGGCGCCATCGAGACGCTGCCTACAGGCGTACCAATCAACATTCTGCTTTATCCATTGGAAGGGGATTATTCAGCAGCGATCGCATACTGGCTACTCGCGTATCAAACAGGCGGCTCATTCATGAGCGTCAGTAAGGACTGGCCGTAGTGGCAAGGCGGCGCAGAGACATAGAGGCATTCAGCCTGTCCTTTCTGGACTGCATCTGTTGCGGGTTCGGTGCAATTATCCTTTTGCTGGTGCTTAGCAAGATTTACGAACCCGTCATCCTCGAGAAAACCAATGAGGACCTCGATCAACTTATCGCAAGGCTGCAGGAAGAGCTGTTCGATATTCGTGGCGAAACACTGGTCGTCAATCGTGCGCTTGGAAGGGTAGAGCTCGAAACGTCAGAAACAAAAATGCGCATGTCGACATTGCAAAAAGAGCTTGACCAGGTCCAGGGACAGTATGAACTGATAAATATGGATGATCCGCTCCTTAACCTGGATGAAGGTGAGTTGCAGGCGGCGCGCCAGCGTCTTACTGAGGAAATGCTGGATCTTGGCCCGTTTCGACGTGCGCCGGACGATGCAGTTGGCGGAATTCCAGTCGACAGCGAGTACATCCTTTTTGTAATCGATACGTCCGGCAGCATGCAGTCCAAATGGACATGGGTGGAGCAGAAACTCTCCCAGGTTCTGAATGCCTACCCGCGGGTCAAGGGACTGCAGATCATGAACGACAATGGAAGTTACATGTTCAAGCAGTACGGCGGCACATGGATTGAAGATTCTCCGCAGGTTCGACAGGCTATCCAGACCCAAATGCGTCAATGGCAGGACTTCAGCGATAGTAATCCGTCTGACGGGATAGCTTATGCTATCGAGACATTCTGGGCGCCGGACAAGAAGATCAGTGTTTATGTCTTCGGCGACGATTTCCAGGGAGGATCAATGGAATCTGTTCTTCGGCAAATCGATCAGCTGAATATCGAGGACGAGAACGGAGACCGGCGTGTACGAATTCACGCGGTTGGTTTTCCGCTGGGGTTTACGGGTAAAGGCCCGTCCTCGAGTTCGCAGAAATTTGCAGGCCTGATGCGAGTAATGTGTGACCGCAATGGTGGCACTTTCGTTGCCCTGACCGAGCGCAGCCGCTAGAGACGGACAGTTTGCTGCGACGCCGGGGGTAGTGATCCGTTGGCAATTGCCATTATTGGTCAGAATTGATCGCGGTCCTGACACCTTCCTGCCCTCCGTGAAACCCCTTCTGGCAGTGTAATTAATTCCGAAGGCGGCCCGACCTGGGCCATCGAGTTTCGGAGGATTTACAATGTTCAAGAAGACGATTTTATTCGGCATTTTGTCGTTTGTCGTTGCAGCGCCGGCTTTCGCCGATAGCGCATCCAGGGAGGAAGGTACGGGTGTCGGAATCGGAGCCGTACTCGGGGGAGTCATCGGTGGCCCGCCTGGCGTTATTCTGGGTGCTGCCGTCGGCGCCAAACTGGGTGACGAATTCCATCAGCGCAATGAAGAGATTGATTCGCTCAGCACGTCACTCAATGGTTCCAAAGGGCAGCTCATCGCGCTCCAGCGCAACATCGACGCACTTAATACGGAATTACGTTCAATCGATGGGGAGTTGCAGGAGGCCAGGCAAGTATCGAAACCTGAAATGCTTGCGCTTCTCCAGGCCGGCATAGAAATGGACCTTCTTTTCCGCACGGCTGAGCACGTGCTTGCTGATTCCACCCAGAGCAAGCTTGGCCAGCTTGCGGCAAGCCTGGCAAATAGTCCGGAGATCCAAATTCGCCTCGACGGGTTCGCCGACGAACGTGGCGACGAAGTCTACAACCAGGAACTATCGGCTCGGCGGGTCGGGTTTGTCCGCGATATGTTGGTCAAAAACGGGATTCCCGGTTCGAGTATCACTGTTATCGCACACGGGGAATCGCCGGCATCTGATAACTCGGTTGACAGTTATGCCCTGGAGCGCCGCGTCAGCCTGACCTTGTATATCGGCGACACACCGTCATTTGCATCCAACCCGAATTAGAACTGCTCGCCCCGACATGATTTAGTACCCCGCGACTCAGCAATGAGTCTCCGCCTCGCCGGCCTCGCACGACAGGGGGCCGGCGTTTTTTTCTTTTGCCAGGTCAGCGTATAGGTCTTATAGTCTGCCGCTACCTGATTCGTTCGAGAATTCGACATTGAATGACCTGGCAAAGAGAAGATGCAAACCCTGCGAAGGCGGTGTGGAGCCGCTAACGACAGATCAGTCAAAAGAAATGATGAGTGGGCTTGACGCTTCATGGCACCTTGATGAAAATGCGAGCCGCATCGAACGTCGCTTCGAGTTTCCCGCATTCAGCAGGACAATTGCCTTTGTCAATGCAATAGCGTGGGTCGCCACGAATGAGGGGCATCATCCCGACCTGCTTGTGTCATATGGCAGCTGCACCGTTCAGTACCGCACACACGCAATCAATGGGTTATCTGATAATGACTTTATTTGTGCCGCCAAGATCGACCGGCTGGCCGAGGAACTTTGAAATGGTCAACCTGAACGATATCAAGGCAGCGGCTGTGCGGTTAAAACCAATCATTGTTCGCACACCCTTAATCTCGTCGCCCGCATTGAATGAGATCGCCGGCGGTACAGTCTTATTAAAAGCAGAGAACCTGCAACGCATTGGGTCATTCAAGATTCGTGGTGCATACAACCTGCTTAGCCAGCTTACACCAGAGCAGGCAAAACGCGGTGTCATCGCATTTTCGTCTGGTAATCATGCGCAGGCGGTTGCAGCCGCGGGCACCATGCTGGGTATCGAAACGACGATTGTTATGCCCGAGGATGCGCCGAGGATAAAGATCGAAAATACCCGGACTCTGGGCGGTATCACGGTTTTGTACGATCGCTACACGGGCGACAGGGAAACCATTGCGAGAGAGATGGCTGCCGAACGTGGTTGTGAGGTTGTGCCTTCGTACGATCACGAGCACATTATCGCCGGGCAGGGAACAACAGGTCTCGAAATCGTCGATCAGTGTGCCGAGGCTGGCGTCGTGCCGGACCAGGTGCTCATAAACTGCAGTGGCGGTGGTCTTACCGCCGGTTGCGCAGTGGCCATCAAGGGCCAGCTCCCTGGCGTCACCATACACCCGGTCGAACCGGAGCAATACGATGATACCCGTCGTTCACTGATCTCAGGCAAGCGCGAGCATGTTGATGTTTCGGCGAAATCGATCTGCGATGCACTTCAGGTTGCCACGCCAGGAAAAATAACGTTTTCAATCAATAAGGAGTTGCTTGGCGACGGTCTTGTCGTTAGCGACGACGAGGTTCGAGATGCGATTCGATTTGCATTCGCTCAATTGAAGCTGGTTGTCGAGCCGGGCGGTGCTGCATCGCTGGCTGCTGTACTGGCGGGAAAAGTGGACACTCGCGACAAAGTCACTGTCGCTGTATTGAGCGGCGGAAATATCGATGCGGAAATGTTCGCAGCTATTCAGACGGGCCAGGACTAAACAGAGGTTTCAACTAGTTTGAGCCAATTCCCGGCTTCCGGAACATAGTCACGTTGTCTGACTGCTCGATCATTGCGCTGTCGGACGTTCGATAGCGACGTTCCTTCCAGCCATCAAGCCACTGGATAATCTGGTCCAGCTGCTCTATGTCTTTCTTGACCTTGTATGGCGTCATTTCACAGATGCCAATGCCGTCTTCGACGGCGTGCACGAAGTTCTGACTGTCACGTAGCACTGCAATGATTGGAATGCCCAGGGAATCGAGAAAGCGCATGAGTTTGTCGAGGCTCTTGGTGTTTTTCCGGGTACGGTTTGCGACCACGGCAAGTTTTCGATCCCGCCTGTCGATTTTTGCGACAAGCAGCAAATCTGCTATGCACCGCGACGCCGCATGAATATCAATTGACGAGGGCATAACCGGCACGAGGATACTGCTGGCATCGCGTGTGACCTCGCGAAGGTCATCATGACTCAGGGCTGCCGGCGAATCGACGATCAGGCTGGTAGTTTCCTGCGGAACCCGTAGCTGCCAGCTTCGCGTCGCCTGCATGGTTCGTTTGTACGCCGCTATGCCATGAACGGGTGGTTTTGAAGACGGACGGCGTTCGATCCAGCCCATGCTTGAACCCTGGGGGTCACAGTCCATTACGGCCGGGATGGGACCTCGTTTCGCGAAGTAGGCTGCGAGGTTGGTGGACAAGGTCGTCTTGCCACATCCCCCTTTGGGATTGATGACGACGATCTTGTTCAGGTCCTGCCTGTTTGGTGTTATCAACATTGCTTCATTCGTTCAAGTATCAACCTTAAGATTCCGAACCAACCGGTCGGCTACAGTACACGCAAATGCATGTTCTGCGTCTGCCACTTTGTGGTATTTGCGGTGCCAATTCGTTGTTCCGGTTCACATAATACCGGAAGCTGGTCAATCATGATCTACCCTGGTCGGGGAATTTTCGGACCAATGCCAGGCAAATGCCGCCAAGCACCAGGGATCCGGAGGCAACCAGCCGAAACGACAATGGCTCGCCCAGCAGCAGAATTCCGCCGGCGGTCGCGATCGCGGGAACGGAAAGTTGCACCAGGGCTGCCTGCATGGCGCTCAGGTTTTCGAGCGCAAGGTACCAGATGACGTAGCCAAGGCCCGAGGTCAGCGCTCCGGAAACAACGGCGAGCACGATTCCTGTCGCGGATAGCTCGGCGTCAGAAAAGGTAACTACCATCAACACAAAGACCAGGGCTACCGACAGCGTGAAATTTGAAGCTGTCGCCGCGAGGGCATCCGATTCGGCACGGCCGCGAAGCGAGTAGAGTCCCCAGGCAATGCCAGCCGCCGCCATCAAGGTTGCACCAACGGCGGGTGGCGCCTCGGCCCCGGGAAAGAGCAGCCAAACCAGTCCGCTGAAGGCAACCAACCAGCCAAGCCATTCGGCAATCTTCGGTCTCTCACCCGACCAGATGCCAATCGCAATCATCGTGGCCTGAACAAAACCGAACAATATCAGCGCCCCTGCGCCAGCACTGAGAGAAATGTAAGCGTAGGAAAAGCAGATGGCATAGGCGAAAAGTGCAAGTGCAGACACCCAGCTTCCATTTGTCCTGAGCGACTTTCCACGATGCGCCATCGAGAAAATTATTAGCAGGACCAGGGACCCCGCAACGAGGCGAATCGACGTAAAGCTTGCGGGGTCAATCGCACCGTCACGAAGTGCCAGTCTGCACAGGATTGAATTGCCCGCAAACGCCAGCATGGCAACGGTCGTATAAGCGATTGCCTTCAGCCGTGCACTATCGCGATGTTGTTTCACGACAAGAGTTTGGGAATTACTGCCGCAGGCAGAAATACTGCGGCAGCAGCCTGTGATCTATTCCGCCGGTTTGCGGAGCTTCAGCAGGAAGCGATCAGTCTTTCCCCGGATTCCGTCCGAAAACACGTTCTGCAGATGATCGTCCTCGCTGTTGCCCAGCATGTCACTTTCCGCTTCTACAATGAAGCCGGCCGCGGTCGCCAGGTCGATAGCGATCGCTTTGTCGATCCTGTGCAGCTTGTCGTTCGGGCCATCCGGGTTTCCCGCATGATCGATGACACCGAAAACGCCGCCCGGCTTCAGCACCGCGTAAACCGCTGCCAACATTTCACCAGCCACTTCCGGAGATTCGAGGTAATAAGCATCGTGAAGGTTGAGTGCTGATAAGGCGAAATCGTACTGTGCGCCCGAAGCACCGAGCGCGGCCCAGTCTGAATCCAGTCTCGTCACATTGGCGAGGCGATCACCGATGCGATCGCTCAGCGCAACGCCGTAAGCACCATTGCTAAAACTAAGGATCAGGGGTGGGTTCTGTGCGACAACCGAACCTTCACTGCCGACGGCAATCGAAAGTACCTCTGAGTACCAGCCGCCGGCTGCCATTAAATCGATGACGTTCATACCGCGCTCAATCCCAAGAAATTCCAGGACTTCTGCAGGCTTTCGTCCGGCATCCCGTGCCGTGTCTTCGTCGGAACGCATGGCGGCAGCCAATGCAGCGCCGATGTCGTGATCCATCATTGTTTCGGAGGCCATGGAAGCCGGGTCAGCTGCTTCCGGTTCGGCCATTGCAGGCGCTTCGTTGCCCGACTGCCCACATGCGGCCAGGATGAATATTGACGTCACACAAAAAACGGTCAGCTTGAAATTTCTCATTATTGTTCTCCAACGCGACATGTCTGGAATTAGATCCGGCCAGCGAGAATACCGAGTTCTGTCCCGGGCAACAACGGCAGCCTTCATTGGACGTCAGGGTTTTGGCGGATATTCGGGCCAGCTCGGGACACTGCCGGCTTCACAGGACCAGTCAGTTCTCGAGTTCCAGAAAATACGCGCAGTTGGTTGTAGCGGTGGTTCGCTGTCGAGTGAGCCTGCCGGAATTACGCCAAAGCGGAGGTCGGGCGCGAATCGTGGCATCGGGCTGCCGCAGGTCTTGCAGAATACTGTGCGAAACCGCGCGGCATCCGGAACCTTGAAGCTGGACATGTTTTCCTCGCCGGACAGCCATGTCACGCTGTCGGGTTTCAGGAGAATGTTGCTGGCATGCCCGGTTCCGTTTGCCTTGCGGCAACGGCGGCAATGACAATGAAAAAAATCGAATGCGGTGCCAGTTATTTCATAGCTAACCGCACCGCAAAGACAACTTCCGTGAAACTCTGTCGACATGATGTCCGATCCTGAAAACAGACATCATAGCTCAGGATCGGTTAAAAGATGAGCAGTACCTTTACGGCGCGATATCACTCCAGGTCGTTTGTTCCGATGACTCGAATACGTCGTCGCCGTCAGCATCTATATCGATTCGGACATTGATCTCATCAAGCGCAACGAGTTTGACTGCCCCGCCGGCTGCGCCGGTAAGGAGCATCTCACCGGCATACGGATAAGCTGCGCCTGCTCCCTGGAATGTCACGGGAGTCGTGTAACTGATTGTCGTCGGAAGTTGTGAGCTGGCAACCGTTCCGGAAGCGACCAGTGTGTAGGGTTCTGCGAGTACAACACTGGTATCAACTGTTTGCGAATTCAGGTAGCTGGTGATGGTCTCGGAGCTGGCCATGGACTGGTTTGTTAATGAGTTTCCGCTGATAGACATTACAAAAAGCGGGTCGCCAGTTGTATCGACCAGGACCGTCGCGTCACCGTTGCTGACAATCGTGTCCAGCGGCGTCGCGACCTCGAAGTCGATGAGCAACACGGACATCTCGAGGCTATAGGTCGGTCCGAACAGGATGTCGCCGGTGTAGGCGGTAACCGTGATTTCCATTCGTCCATTGACCACCTCGTCAAGTCCATCGTCACAAGATGCGGCATCGATGTTAATCGTGTCGCCCACCGTGTACGGAAGGCCGGTTTCGAGTTCACCGGAGATCGTCATCGTACCCGATACAAGACAAGGCTCCGTAATCGGTCCGATGGCGATTTTTTGCGCCGCTTGGACGACCAGGCCAGAAATTGACTGCTCTACCTGGGGTTTTTGCAGGCCACCGGCAGGCGACGACGCGATACCACCGGCACCGACCATGTCGCCAAGCCCTATCGATTGCAGCGAGGCACCAAAAGCGACTCGAGTCGCCTGCTTGGCATTGGTTGGGTCGAGGCCCACCGGATCAGGCCCGGGTCCCGGAGGTGGTGGCGGCGGGGTGGACGTACCGGTGAAACCACTGCCGCCATCACAGGCTGTCAGGACCGAGATAGCGACAAAGAGAACTGGAAATAGGCGATTCATGGCAAGCTCCAGAATTCGGACAGGGCAAAAATGGCCCGTGAGAGGTCTTGCACTCTAGTGGGGCAGCGCTGCTTGCGGCGTGACCACGTTCACGTATAGATGAAATGAAAGGTTATGTTAAATAGAGCGAAATATCGATTGCGTCATCCCCGACGGTGATGGCGGCATTTAACCATGTTGGAAATTTGTGAGGTGATAGGCAGCCAGTTGCGCCGCTGCGAGCCAAAATCAACCTCATATGAGTGACTCCGCAATAAATGACGAGTCGGTACCGAAAGGCCGGATTCTTCGTGGTGACTTGATCTTCGCCGCGACGTTATTCGTAACGGCGATCGCCGCGCTCTTCAATATTCTGCCCGGGACAGGCGTCCTCGGCGGGCAGTACAGCTGGGGCGCGGCACTGTTCTTCCTCGTGTTTGGCCTGTTCACGATCACGATGGGATATGCGAGGCCAGGTTTTGGTCATGTCTCGTTTGACCGCGTTGCGCAGATATCCAGCGTACTGGTACTTGGACCTGTTGACGCCGCATGGATCAACGGCCTTGCATCGCTCATCTATCCCACTCACCGTGTCTGGAAAGGGGTGCCTTTACGTGAGGTCCTGATCGCGATGCTGCACAACTCGGGAATGACGACGCTGGTCATTCTTTCGTGCGGGTCGTTATACGTTTACCTCGGTGGTCCGGTTCCACTCTTGAGCCTGGATCTGCGTATTGGCGGGCTCTTGCTGCTGCTAATGCTAAGCATGCAGGGGATGAACGACGGTCTGATGGCGGTAATGATGGCTATCCGAAAGACCGATCCGTCGGCAATGCGCAACATCTTCTCCGTCGGCGTCGAGCTGGCTTCCGTACCACTGGCGATTCTTGTCGCAATTGTGTTTGCCCGAATGGAATTTCCCGTTTTTGTGCTGCTTCTTTTTGCCATGAGTCTTGGGATGATGGTGTTGAAGCAATATGCAGAGATGCGTACCAAGCTTGAAGTATTGGTCGATCAGCGAACCGAGGAGCTCCGGTTGAAATCCCTCGAGCTGGAGAGACAAGCCACCCATGACAAATTGACTGGCCTGTTCAATCGTCGCTACGCCGACGACTTTTTGCAGCGGGAAATCGAAAATTCAAAACGGCATGACAGGGAATTTACGGTTGCTCTTGCGGATCTCGATCATTTCAAAATGGTCAACGATAACCACTCACACGCAGTGGGGGATAAAGTACTGAAGCGGGTTGCAAAGATTCTCACCAATCGCTGTCGCAAAACTGATGTTGTGGCGCGCTATGGCGGAGAGGAGTTTCTGTTGTGTTTTCCGGATACCAGTGCGGAATTCGCAGAGCAAATATGCTCACAGATTCGAAGTGCCGTAGAGAAAATGAACTGGTCTGATATCGCTGACCCGATCAATATCACGATCAGCTTCGGTATTGCAGAAGTTGGCGTCAATTCACGCCGCACCAGCATTCTGAGTGACGCAGACACCAGGCTTTACCAGGCAAAACACAAGGGCAGAAACCGAATTGTCGGGTCGCCTGCAGCGGACAAGTCGTCGTAGGTGACAGTTAGAACATCTGGCTTGGGCCGGGTGCCTCGTCATCGGGATTGTCACGGCCTACGATATAATCGCCGGTAATCATTTTCGAGTAGCTTAGTCCCGGTCCAACCATTGGATAGACTCCGGCGTCGGGATCAATGATGACCTCGAGAAACGCGGGGCCTGAGAAGTTGACGAATTCGTCGACCACTGACTGAAGGTCTTCTTTCTTGTCGAGCCGCCTGGCAAACTTAAATCCGTCGGCTTCAGCTGTTTTGACGAAATCCTTGCTGTGAAGAGACTTGTCGCTGCCGGACATGCGCCCCTGGTAAAAGAGCTTTTGCCACTGCCTGACCATGCCATCGCCAAAGTTGTTGAATACGACTACCTTGACGGGCAGGCCATACGTGGTTGCGGTCTCCAGTTCGCCAATGTTCATCCGCATGCTGCCGTCACCGTCAATATCGATGACTAGACGGTCGCGGTGCGCAAATTGAGCGCCGATAGCTGCAGGCAAGCCGAATCCCATCGTCCCCATGCTGCCAGATGTCAGCCATAGCCTGGGTTCGCGAAAATCGAAATACTGGGCTGCCCACATTTGGTGCTGTCCTACACCCGTAGAAATAATCGCTTCACCACGAGTGATTCGATTGATCTCCTCGATTACGGCATATGGCTGAATGAGGTCACTGTCGCGGTCGTAGTTCATGCGATGCTTGCTTTTCAATTCACCTATTTCTGCGTGCCAGGTCGAAAAATCTTTCTTGAAGTCGATTCGTTTGCCGAAATTCAGCAGATCTTCCAGGTCCCTGGAAAGAACGCCAATATGGTGCCAGTCGACGTTTTTAACCTTGCCGATTTCTGAAACATCGACATCGAAGTGCGCAATATTTTTCGCATTCGGCGCAAAGTTAACCGGATCGCCAGCAACGCGGTCATCGAACCGTGCGCCTATAGTTATCAGGAAATCGCAGTCCTCTACGGCATAGTTGGCAAAAGCCGTCCCATGCATCCCCAGCATGTGCAGAGAAAGCGGATGTTTCGTGTCGCTCGCGCCCAAAGCCATCAACGTCGTCGCGACGGGGATTCCGTAGGCGTCCGCAAATCGCCTCATCGGTTTCGTCGCATTGCCGTTGATGACACCGCCGCCGGCATAGATGAGCGGCCGTTCAGATTCAGACAGCATCTTGTACAGGCGCTCGCAGGCATCGTCATTCAGCCGATTGTCGAGAACGCTCTGCAGACGGGCCCGGTAACCGTTCAGCGGCAAAGATCCGGCACCCGTAAATTCTCCTTCCCAGTTTTGTATGTCCTTCGGGACATCGATAACGACGGGTCCGGGCCGGCCGGTTCTTGCAATTTCGAAAGCGGAGCGCATAGTCGCCTCGAGCCGGTTCGGATCCGTGACCAGAAACACGTGTTTGGCAACTGCGCCCATGATCGCCGAGACAGGGGCCTCCTGAAACGCGTCGGTGCCTATCGCCTTGGTGGGGACCTGTCCGCAAATGACGACGATGGGAACTGAATCCGCCATACAGTCACGAACTGGTGTAACCGTATTGGTGGCTCCGGGTCCCGACGTCACCATGACGACCCCGACTTCGCCACTTGCCCGAGCATATCCTGCGGCCATAAAACCGGCACCCTGCTCATTTGCCGGAACGATGAGCGACATTGGCGAGCGTCCATCGGGCAGCCGGTGTCGGTCGTTAAAGCGAAATACGGCATCGTAGGTTGGCAGAATCGCGCCGCCTGAATAGCCGAATATCGTATCCACGTTCTCGTCGGCGAGCACTTGCACGACAATATCGGCACCGCTCATGACGGTGCCGGCAAGCAGGTGTTTCTTCTCTTCGCTGGTGTCTGGTTCCGTGGGCATGAATTGATCAAAAAACTACGTAAGTGCCGGATTTCAGTGGAGTGTTTACTAAATGCTATTGCATTGCAATACTGGACCAACTGCGCCAACATCGGCAGCAGAACGACCGGCCGATAGTTTCAAGCGAACCTAAAAACTCCAGAACCCGGATAGTCCCGCAATGCGACATGTAATTTCCGTACTCCTGCAAAACGAGGTTGGCGCCCTGACGCGAATGACCGGCCTGTTTTCGAATCGTGGCTACAATATTGAAACGCTTAATGTGGCGCCTACGGATGACCCTCTGGTATCGAGAGTGACCCTGGTAATTTCCGGGTCCGATGCCGCAATTGCACAACTCAATACCCAGCTCGCCAAGTTAGTTGACGTTGTGAATATCCACGACATGACGCTCGGTGAGCATTTTGAGCGTGAGCTTGCAATCCTGAAGATGAAATTGAAGACCGGTGGCTATGCGAAAGTAACGGCATTGGTCAAGGAATTCGGCGCGGATCTTCTCGATGATGCGCAGAACAGTTGCACGGTTCAATTGACGGGTCGTCCTTCTGAAATCGACCGGTTTGTGAAATCTGCCGCAAAAATTGGCGAGCTGTCGGCCGTGGCCAGAAGCGGTAGTGTTGCAGTATCGAAAGGAGAGGTCACTCTTTCTTCCTATGCCAGGCACCACCGACTCACTGGCTGAATCAATACCATGCCAAAACCCGCGCTCAAGGATCTTCGCCGCCTGGTGGTCAAGATCGGGTCTTCGTTACTGGTTGATGGGCAGAATCAGCTTAATCGTAACTGGCTGAACAGCCTTGCCGGCGATGTCGACATGCTTCGACGAAATGGACACGAGGTGTTGATAGTCTCATCGGGTGCGGTGGCCATTGGCTGCCAGGTACTGGGAATCAGTCGACAGAGATCGAGACTCGAGGAGTTGCAAGCTGCTGCCGCGGCCGGCCAGGTTCAACTGGTGCATGCCTATCAGGAAGCATTATCGGCTCATGGTATCCGCGCTGCGCAGGTATTGCTGACCCCCGACGATACGGAGGTCAAGAGACGATTCCTCAATGCACGGGGGACCCTGGAGAAATTGATCGAACACGGCGTCGTACCCGTGATAAATGAAAACGACACGGTCGCCACCGATGAACTTCGCTATGGTGATAACGACCGGCTGGCCGCCAGGGTGGCACAGACGGTGATGGCTGACGGTTTGATACTGCTATCTGACGTAGACGGCTTCTACACCGCTGATCCGGGGCTGAACCCCGATGCCGAGTTTCTAAACGTCGTGGAGTCGATCTCGGATGATCACATGCGGATGGCCGGTGCCTCGGGGTCCGCCGTAGGCAGCGGCGGAATGAATACCAAGCTCCAGGCGGCGCGAATTGCAACCCACGCAGGCTGTGCGACGATCGTTGCCAGTGGGGCGGTCGACAGTCCGCTGCATGCCTTGTTTGGTGGTGCGCGACACACGATTTTTCCTGCAGCCGCGTCGCCTGCGGCAGCTCGAAAGCAGTGGCTGGCGGGCATACTTGAAGTTCGCGGTGAGCTAAGGCTCGATGAAGGAGCGGCGGCCGCACTATTGAACGGCAAGAGCTTGCTGCCCGTTGGTGTGGTCGAGGTGGTTGGTCAGTTTCGGCGAGGCGATGCGGTTAAACTTGCTGGGCCGGATGGTGTTGAGCTTGGACGGGGGCTCGCAGCGTATTCCGGAGAGGAGGCAGCTTCGATCCGGGGATGTCGTTCGAACCAGATTGAGGAGATTCTGGGATATCGTGGCAGGTCTGTGATGGTACACAGGGATGACATGGTCTTGTTTGATCGCACATGAAATTGAAAACAGAAGTGAAATCGATTCCTGAGCTGATGAACGATATCGGCATAGCTGCGCGCAAGGCTGCCCGGGAACTTGCAGGCAGCGAGGCATCGAGGCGAGACGAGGCGCTGCTGGAGGCAGCCGCCGCTATCATGCGACGGTCCGGGGAAATAATTGCGGCGAATGAAAAAGACATGGAAGCCGGTCGCTCGCGGAACCTGTCAGCAGCAATGCTCGATCGCCTCGCACTTGATCACGAACGAATTGAGGCGATTGCAGCTGGCCTTGAAACGATTGCCGCGCTACCGAATCCGTTGGGCAAAGTCCTTGCAGAATGGGAGCGGCCGAACGGACTGAAAATTCAGCGCGTGAGCGTGCCACTCGGTGTAATTGGCATAATTTTCGAGAGTCGCCCGAATGTAACTGCTGATGCGGCGGCGCTTTGTCTGAAATCAGGCAATGCGGTCATCCTGCGCGGAGGATCGGAAAGTTTTCACTCAAGCGGTGCCATATACCAATGCCTGCTTGACGGTCTCAACAGCGCGGGAATTGGTTCGAAAGCGATTCAGATGATTCCAACCACGGATCGTGACGCTGTTGGCTACCTGCTCTCATCGATGAGTGAATATGTTGATGTAGTTGTGCCGCGTGGCGGCAAAAGCCTGATCCGGCGGGTACAGCTTGAGGCGAGGGTGCCGGTAATCGGGCACCTGGAAGGTATCTGCCATGTCTATCTGCATGGGTCCGCGGATGAAACCATGGCCGTCGACATTACAAAGAACGCCAAAATGCGACGGACCGGCATCTGTGGGGCTGCGGAGACCCTGCTTGTTGACGAGGCTGCTGCTGCACGTCTCTTGCCGGTTGTCTGCGGGGCGCTTGTCGAGGCTGGATGTGAAATTCGCGGCGATGAGGCCGTGCAGCGACTTGTTCCCGACGCTGTTCCGGCGACCGAAGAAGACTGGTCAACCGAATATCTTGATTCAATCATTTCCGTGAAGGTGGTGCCGAATATCAGCGCTGCGACGGCGCATATCGCACAATATGGTTCCGGGCACACGGAATGCATAGTGACATCGAGTACCGATGCGGCAGAACAATTTTTTGCCGAAGTCGATAGCGCGATCCTGTTGCACAACGCGTCTACCCAGTTTGCGGACGGTGGTGAGTTCGGCATGGGAGCAGAAATCGGAATTGCGACGGGCCGGATCCATGCGCGCGGACCGGTTGGCGCAGAGCAGTTGACGAGCTACAAATACGTGGTCCGCGGAACAGGGCAAACGCGACCCTGATGTCTGTTGACTCTGCCAGCTACGATATTGTCGTGATTGGCGGTGGCATCAATGGTGTCGGTATCGCACGTGATGCGGCGCTTCGCGGACTGCGTGTTTTGCTCCTGGAAAAGAATGATTTCGGGAGCGGGACGACGAGCTGGTCGAGTCGACTGATTCATGGCGGCCTGAGGTATCTCGAATACGCGGAAATTCCCCTGGTTTTTGAGTCGCTCCACGAGCGCAGGCGTTTACGTCAATTAGCCGGACATCTGGTCACCCGGTTGCGCCTTAATATTCCTATCTATAAAGAAAGTCGACGAAGCAAATTTGTGATTCGCCTCGGCATGATTGCCTACGATCTTCTGTCGATCGGCAAGAAAATACCGCGGCACAGGATGCTGAGTCGCGAACAGCTATTGAGCGAAGAGCCGGGCTTACGCCAGGAAGGGCTGCTCGGTGGCGCACAGTACTATGACGCGCAGGTCACGTTTGCCGAAAGACTTGTGATAGAGAACGTGATCGCCGCCAGGGAAGCCGGCGCTGATGTCAGAAACTACAGTCCGGTCGTTGGTATCAACGTGCGAAAAGGCGCGGTGCACGGACTGCAGTTTGCCGATCATCAAAGTGGGGATGAGATCGAAGTGTCTGCCCGGGTCATTATCAATGCCGCGGGGCCGTGGGTCGACAAGGTCCTCGCGACCGTTAATCGTGAGATGCCGTCTTTTATGGGAGGAACGAAAGGTAGTCACATCGTCGTCGGGCAGTTCAACGGTGCACCGCAGTCAGCCTTTTATGTTGAAGCTCACAAAGACGGCAGGCCATTTTTTATCATTCCCTGGAATCAACAGTACCTGATTGGTACCACGGATATTCGCTACGACGGGGATCCCGCCGATGTGGTGGCAGAACCGGAAGAGCTCGAATATCTGCTGGACGAGACAAACCGTGTATTTCCTGCGGCAAATCTCTCGAGAGCGGATATTCACTTCACCTATTCCGGTGTGCGCCCCCTGCCAAAACGTGACAAGGGTCCCGAGTCGGCGATTACACGCAAACACATTATTTTCAAGCATAAAAAAAGTGCAAAGGGGCTGGTCTCCATTATTGGTGGAAAGCTGACAACCTATCGCAATCTTGCGGAACAGGCGGTCGATGTCGCGATTGCGTCGGCAGGCCTGGTAGCCAAACCATGCAAGACCCGGTCCTTGCCATTACCCGGTGCTACGAATATTGATGTCGTGGGCGAGCAATTGACCCGGTTAGACAATCTTTCGCCAAAGTGTATCGAGCGCCTGCTGTCGATTTACGGGAGTCGGGCGATTGAAATACTCGGAAGCTCTGCCTCGACGACTCCGGTTAAATACCTGGACGACGACAAGACAGTGCTGGCAGAGGAAGTTGCCTTTGTTATCAAGAACGAGATGGCCGTCTGTTTGACAGACATTGTACATCGACGGCTGATGGTTGGGTTGCAAGCCGACCAGGGTGTAACTATGGCGAACGAGATCGCGTCGATTGCAGCAAGCGTCGCCGGCTGGGACAAGGCTGAACGTGACCGGCAGCTGAAAGGATTGCGTGACTACAACGCACGCTTCAAGGCGCAGGCAGGCGTCAATTAGAAGTATGAGGACGGTCCGGGGTTGCGGCAGATATGTGGAAAGCCACGATAGTTAAATTGATTCGACAGGTTCACGTTACTGGGAAAGAACATGGAGGATCCGATTATGGCCTTTCATCTGTCGCGAGCTATTCCACTGTTGGCTCTTTGTATCGGGCTTTCCGGCTGCGAACGTGAAGTCAGTTTTGCTAATGACGTTCAACCGATTTTCCGCGACCACTGCGTTGAATGCCACAGTCAGGTTGGCGAAGGCGTGGCGGCAAGTGGCTTCAGCGTCAACGACTATGACAGCATCATGGGTGGTACCAAGTTCGGACCAGTCGTAGTACCCGGTAACAGTATTTCCAGCGCGCTTTACATGGTTGTTGCCGGAAAGACAGCGCCGGAAATTCAGATGCCACCGCACCATCAGCAGTCTTTGGCCGCGGAGCGGGGCGACGCACTATCTGAGGAAAATATTGAAGTCATTCAATTGTGGATCGATCAGGGCGCATTAAATAACTGAGTAACCGTCCAATAGACTCGCCGCAGCGTCAGTTTCGGTCGACCGCATCAAGTGGGGCTGCCCTGCATTACCTGTGTCACTCGCAATAGCAGTTACCCAGGTATTGATTTGTGCCTGTCTTTGACGGACAGTCGTGCGTCGATGATATGTAAAAAGAACCTGTATGGAAGATGTTCTTGAATTCTGGTT
>JAHEFD010000104.1 GCA_024640345.1 Woeseiaceae bacterium | reverse complement strand
CCAAAAGGCTTGCGGCCCTTGACCCAGGGCTTGTCTTCTTCGCGGGCATATTTCGGTTCCCACAAAAGGCCCGGACTGTAAGAGTAGCCATGCGCCCAGCGATTGACGGTAATTGCGGTGATGTCCCGCTCGGCATCGAAGCCGGCGCCGCCCAGAGCCTGGTCAAGCTGGTCGCGGACATGATGCTCATAAGTCGAAAACGGAGTCTCCAGCATCCTGCGTCGACCGGCGCGCCACTGGTCCGGTCCCTGAATGTCCTCGACGTACGGGACATAGCACATATGCAGCACCATCGGCTGGTCCGGGTCTGAACTGAATTTATAGTCGCCGATTGAAACCGGGTAATCGAGTTCGACCTGCTTGTAGAAATCATTGGTGTAGAAAACAAATTTCGTGCCGAGCTCGGCAAATGCGCGCCAGTTGGGAACCATGACTTTAGTGTAGGTCAGTGGAATCTTGACGTTATAGGCAAGTCCCTCTTTTTGCTCATCCGGTAACTCTGAGCATATATAAGGAATAGCGCTGTTGTAGCAGGCCATGATGCATTTCTTCCCGCGAACGGTAAACGCGTCACCGTCGTGAACGTAGGTGACATCCACCGCCTTCGAATCGGACGTGTGCGTCGCGTTAACTGCGGTGCTGTTCAGACGAATTCGAACTGGCATACCCTCCTGATCCAGCTTCGAATAATCGATGCGGGCAGTCACGACATCTTCCATCGTGTTTCCCGGCACAGCATCGGAATTCAGTTTCCGAACCAGCAGGCGTGCGACAGACGCATTGCCATCGGGAAAATGGAAGATATAGGGTTCCTCACCCCGCCCGCCCTTCCGCGGCAAGGTGTGTTCCAGGCCAGGAATGCCGCCACCATCCGTATAGCCAAGGATGTAGATCGCCGGCACTTCGTCCATGCCAACGCACCAGTAGCTCATACCCCAGCGCTGATACATCTCCAGGACCTGGTCATCGACTTTGACATAGTCGCGCAGGTAATCGCGATAGCTGATCTTGCTCAACTTCGCGATTTTTTCCTCGCGCGACAGGCCCGGCAGGTAATCGACCTCCTCCGTAAATGCACGAACGAGATCTGCCTTTGCCTGGGCATTCATCGGTGTTTCTGCGGCAAATTCGGCCCACGGCCTGCTGCCGTAACCGGTCACCAGTTTGCGTTTGCCATAGGTTTTCTCGTCGTAAGCAATCGCATAGGAAAGGTTCATCGACGAATAAAGATCCTGATCGTAGTAGTCATAGAATCTCTGCACGTCGATGCCAATATCCGAGAAAAGATCCCGGGCGATTTCCGTATACCCGGAAGGTGTATCGATCGATTCCGTGCCGCCGTATCCGATCCTGGTCTGCCCGCCAACCTGGAATTCATTTCGTTTTGCGTGGCCGCCGAAATCGTCATGATTGTCGAGGATAAGAATTCGTGCATCCGGGTTTTCGCGCCGGTAGAAGTGCGCCGAAGAGAGGCCGCTGATGCCGCCGCCAACAATAACCAGGTCGAACTCCTCTTCGGGACGGGAAGTCGGCCACGTCGCACCGGCGACACGGCTGTGCATCGTTTCCCAGGAGCCGGTATGGCTGCCCCGTAAACCGGTCTTTGCCGGCGGGTAATAGTCCGATCCCAATGCATATCGTGACGTATCAGCACCGAATACTTCGACCCATGGACTTAGAAGGGAGGCTCCTATCGCAACCTGTGTACCGTTCAGAAAATCGCGGCGAGTGACTTTGTCTTTCATTACATTCCCCCGGTTCATCATCTTATGAGCACTCTGTAGACTTTACGAGATGCGCACAGCATTGGAAAGCTCGCAAAGCGGTTGCTTTGGAAATTGTGTTTACGGCCTCGCCGATCTACTCTGCAGAGCTGAAGCAATTGGGGGAGCTAGCGATGAAAGATCCAGCAGGGCGGCAACGCCGCGATATTCTGAAGACGCTCGGTGCCGGCGCGATCGCAACCGCAATCGGGGGATGCGCCCCGATGGTCGCCGGAACGACGAAGTACCCACGGTATTATTCACGTAAAGCCTGGGCGAAGCCGCAAGTGTCGATGGACAGCGTCATTCGCTCAATCGTTGGCCACAGGCCGTATCGACCCTCGGGTTTCAACGTCAGCAGCGAACGCTTTGACGAAAAGACAGTGGTTCACAATTACGGTCACGGCGGCGGTGGCATAAGCCTTTCCTGGGGATCGTCGGCACTCGCCGTTCGCGAAACAATGGGCATGAAGCCCGGAAATGTCGCCGTTATCGGCAGCGGCGTGATGGGACTTACCAGTGCCCGCCTCCTTCAGGATGCTGGCTGGGACGTAACGATTTACACACGCAACGTCGCCCGGCACACCACCTCGAATGTCGCCGCAGGCGAATGGTCACCGTTCAGCGCGCATGATCCGGAAGTATCCTCGGCGGCATTCAAGTCGCAGTTCGAATGGGCGGCACGAATAGCCCACCACGCATACACGAACCTGGGCGGAGCCGACTACGGTATTCGCTGGCTGGAAACATACCAGCTCAGTGAATCGGCCGACGAACGCGAAGACAATGGACTGTCCGATCTTTTTCCGATGACAAGAGTTCTCGGCCCCGGTGAACACCCGTTTCCGACGCCGTACGCGCGCAGTTTTGTAACGATGCAAATCGACCCTGCTGTGTTGTTAAGGCAGCTCATTGAGGACTTTCAGATCGGCGGTGGGAAATTTGTCATTCGAAATTTCAAGGACCGGTCAGACGTCCTGTCCGTCAAAGAATCAGTTATCTTCAATTGCAGCGGCCTCGGTGCGGCAGAACTGTTCGAAGATGACGAACTCGTGCCTGCGAAAGGACAACTGGTTTACATACCGCCTGATCCGGCCGTCGACTATATGACTTTTGGCGGGGGCGAAGGAATGTTGTACATGTTCCCTCGATCTGACGTGATCCTGCTTGGCGGCACTTTCAAGCTGGGCGACTACACGACCAACCCGGAGCCGGACGAGACTTACAGGATCGTAACCGAACATCAGAAGATGTTTGCCGGATTCGGCTAGCCGCTCACCAGAAGCGGGGATTCAGATCCACGAGATTGAATCTCGAAGGCTCCTGAACGGTAATTAATCGTTCGGGATTCAACTTCCTGCACTCGCCGGCAATACGCTCACGGTTGGTCGAGATGAATTCCTTTTGCACGTCCGGATTATCGATCGTGGAAAATGCGGTTCGGTGCACCTCCCTGTCTCTTTCCGCGTAGCAGCGCTCGAACTCCGCTTCTATGGTCGGATCCGGCACCCTGGCCTCGGCAGCTGGCGCAATATCAAGCGGGAAGCTCACTTCGAAAAATACGAACACCAGGATCATCGCCAGGATCACAAGCTGGAGTATCTTGCTGATTTTCATGCCCCGGATTCTGCCACTTTGCCCGGTCCCGATACATAGCGATCCGGCACAACCGTGCTAGACTGCCGCGCAGGTGACAAGAACAACCAGATTCACCGGCAACGGAGGATAACAATAATGCGCGTCATCACTTTCACAGGCCTGTGCCTGTCGCTGGCCGTTTCAGTAGCCAGCGCACAGATCCAGCCACAAACGATGCAGCCCAGCGAGACAATGGCCGAGCCCGGCGAAAACTGGATCATGACGGTGACTCGGGATGCCGGATATATATTCGACGCCAGTAACGGGGAAATGCACGGCCTCATCTCTATTTCCGGCCACACTCCCGCAATCCAGCCGAATCCGGCGCGCCGTGAATTTTATGCCGCGGTTTCCTACTACTCGCGGGGGTCCTATGGCGAACGGACTGACGTCCTGACCATTCATGACTTCGAGAACCTGTCGCCGATCGCTGAAGTCGATATCCCGGACAAAATCACATCGCTGAATTTCCGCGCCTATATTGGCCTGCTTAGCGATGGCAAACACGTTGCTGTATCCAACATGACGCCGGCACAGTCCGTCTCAATTGTTGACGTCGAAAACCGCAGTTTCGTGGGGGAAATCTCCACACCGGGCTGCGCGCTGATCTTGCCGGTCGACAACAACGACTTCATGACGATGTGCGGTGACGGGACCCTTATGCTGCTCGAGGTTGACGGAAACGGCAACGAGTCCAATCGCGTACGGACGAAGAAATTTTTCGATGTTCAGGAAGACCCCATTTACGACCGACCTGTGGAAACCGCCGATGGCTGGCTTCTTGTCAGCAATGGCGGAAAAGCATTTGATGTCTCGACCTCCGGCAACCGTATGAGCGTTAGCGATGCATGGGACGTTGTAACCCCCGAGGATGCCGAAGACGGGTGGTGGCCCGGTGGCAATCAGCCTTACACGGTTCACAGGGACCTTGGACTGCTATATGTCACGATGCACCAGGGTGAACGGTATACGCACTACCATCCTGGCACTGAGGTATGGGTTTTCAGTCTTGCCGCCAAACGACGCATAGCAAAAATTGAGTTCGAGAAACCCGTTCGCGGTGTCATGGTGACCCAGGAATCCCAGCCATTGCTGATGGTCGCCGACGAGGACGGTGGCACACATGTATACGACGCACTCACTTTCAAATTCCAGCGAACAATCGAAGGTCCTCCTGCCGAATTGTTCGAAGATTTCTGAGGAACGCCTCGTAATGCTCGACCCGCTCATCGTCAAAGCGATCTCGATCGGTCTGGGATTGATGTTTCTTCTCGCGGCTTATCACAAGCTGTCGAACGGCGCTGATTTCCGCGTGACCTTGCTCGAATATCAGCTTTTGCCACATTGGCTGGCGATGCCGGCATCGCGGATCATCCCGGTTTTCGAGATCCTGCTCGGCGGCAGTTGGTTGTTGCCACTCACCAGCCAATCGACGACGGCGATTGCGAGCGCAGGCCTGCTTGGTGCTTATGCGCTGGCGATCGCCATTAATTTGTATCGTGGTCGTGTTCATTTCGATTGCGGTTGCAGCTTCGGCGGGAAAGGCGATAACGAACAGTTCCTCTCCAGCGGGCTCGTTGGCAGAAACCTGGTACTGATCGCAGCGTCCTTAATCACTTTGCTGCCAGCCAGCACACGGTCATTCGCTTTCGGTGACTACGCCACCCTGATCGCCGTATTGCTCGCGGCTGTATTATTGTTCGCTGCCGCCAACCAGCTCATCGCGAATCGGGCCGCAATCAATACCTGGAGGAAGAGATGACTGAAGCTATCGCAGTTTCAAACATCATCCTGTGGGTGATCGTTATCGTACTTGCCCTTGTTGTACTTGCACTGGCGCGCCAGGTTGGCGTTCTGCATGAACGTGTCGCACCAGCCGGTGCGCTGATGCCAACCAACGGACCGAAAGTCGGTGAGCTCACCGAGACGATGTCGCTGTCAGACATTAATGGCAATGCGGTATCAATCGGCGGACCGAATCCGGACCGACAGAATACCCTGGTCATGTTCATTTCACCGACGTGCCCGGTATGCAAATCTCTTGTTCCTACAGCGAAGTCACTGGCGAATGCCGAACGGAATCGACTTCAGCTCATGTTCGCCAGCGATGGCGACAAACTCGAACAGCACCAGGCCTATGCACGCGACCTCAAACTCGAAAAATTTCCCTACGTGCTCTCTGAAAAACTGGGAATGGCTTATGAGGTCAGCAAATTGCCCTTTGCTGTATTAATCGGCTCAGATGGTACGCTGCAGAGCAAGGGGCTGGTCAATACCCGTGAGCATTTAGAAAGCCTTATCGAAGCAATGGATACCGGAATAGCTACACTCCAGGACTATGTCGGCCTGGCCCAACAGGAATTCAACCATTCAGTGAAGGAAAAAGCTTCATGAATAAAAAAAGCATCGTCGACCAGACTTACTACTGGATCGACCAGACAGCAAAACAACAAACACTGAAGCTTGCGCGCCTGATATCGCGACGCAACTTCCTGTCGCGTCTCGGCATGATGCTCGCCGGCGCGGCGACACTACCTCTGCTGCCGGTATCCCGGTCATTCGCGCAGGAAACGCTGCAGGAAATCGGCGATCCGCAAACCTGCGAATACTGGCGCTACTGCGCGTTGGGCGGCACGCTCTGTACCTGTTGTGGCGGCACGATCACATCTTGCCCGCCGGGCGCCGAACCTTCGCCAATCAGCTGGGTTGGCACTTGCCGAAACCCGGTAGACGATCGCAATTACCTTATCTCTTACAACGACTGTTGCGGAAAATCGGTATGCCAGAGATGTGGGTGCCACAATTCCGAACGCGACAAGCCAGTTTACTTCCCGTCCAATGCAGACAGCATCCTGTGGTGTTTCGGAACAGAACATCGCACTTATCACTGTACTGTTGCTGTCGTGCTTGGTGAGGCTTCGTCCAAGGGTTGAGGCTCTCTTGAACGGGATATCAGGATTCCGGTTGTCGCTGGTGGCGCTCCTCTTTTGCGCCGCCAGCCAGGCGACTGCCGACCCGCGCACCGACTATCTTCTCTATTGCCGCGGCTGCCATCTCATTAATGGTGACGGCGTGCCGCCCGACGTGCCGAGCCTGCACGACGAGCCAGGCAGGCTCCTTTCAATTCCGGGTGGCAGGGAATATATCGTCCGCGTGCCGGGCGTTTCACAGACGGCGATGACCGATGAAGAACTCGCAGCCGTATTGAACTGGGTGCTTGCCGAGTTCAATGCAGACACAGTGCCAGGTGACTTTCAGCCGTATACCGCGAAAGAGGTCGGCGCGGCGCGGGCAAAACTCCTGATCGACCCCTTGAAATACAGGGCGTCGCTGATGGAGAAAAACAGGAAGCCGGAGCCCGACCCTGGCTCCTAGTCGTCGACGAAGATATCCAGCGGCAAAATTGCCGTAGCGCCAACATTCGGTACGTCCACCAACTGCGCAATTCTTATATCCACCGCGACGCTTGCGATCATGTACGCCTGTGTCCTGTCGTAACCGTACTCGCTGACAATGTAATCGATCATCGCGACCAGCGCGTTGGAAGCAGCAAGATTCAGGTCTTTGGACAAATTAGGTAAGTCCGCGATTTTGCCTGACGCAAGATAAGCGATGTCCCGCGGCACTTCGCCTTTTCCTTTCAGTGGAAAACCGGTCGTTGCATAAAAGCGCGACGACGGAATCGCCAGCAGAGAAACGGGTCCCTCGTAATGCGGCCCCCGGTCCACGTTCGGTCCACCTTTGACGACTCGTGTAGTCACTGTTATATCGGCATCCATTTCGATCGCGGTACCGGACACTTCGCCATCACCCTGCGCGAAATGAAAATCACCGATTGCCAGGCCACAGCCGTCGATGTTGCACGGCAAATAAACGGTCGCACCGGTTTGCAGGTATCGAATGTCCATATTGCCGCCGTGCTCGCGCGGCGGAATCGTACGCAGGCATTCAAAGGCTTTTGTCCCTTCCACTCCACAAAGCGATGACGGTTCAGCCAGCTCAGGGTCAGGACTGTAGACAGCGCCACCCGCGTCCGCCAACTGCCGCTCTCTTTCCAGAATCTGAACCATTTGCTCGCTGTTCGGCAAGGTCATGATTACGCCTGGAAAACTGGCATTCGGTATACGAACACCCGGCAGCGCATCGCTCTCGGCATATTCCTCATTCAGCCGCCAGACGATAAACCGGCTTTCGCTGCCGACAGCATCGCCCGCGAAGCCAAACTCTGAGGCACTCGTCCAACCGACCGGGCCGGGCTTGATTCCCTCGATAGTGACAGCGAGGATGTCACCGGCCATGGCCCCTTCTATGAAAACCGGACCAACCAGGGGATGCACGACACCAAATCCCTCACGCGGGCTCGATTCCGCTTCCGAAAATTCATCCGGGTTGAGATGCATGTCTCCCGCATCCCTGCCTATCATGGTGATGCGCTCGCCTTCTTTTGCCCGGGCGGCCATCGGGATGTCCGAATGAATTCGGTTAATACATGCGGGATCCTCGCTGCAGCGTGCTCCGTCTCCTCCCAGAACAACCTGAGCGACAGAAACAGCAGGCAGAACAAGCGTGCAAAGTGTTACAAACCCCAATATTTTCATCGCGATTGTCCCCCGGACATTACTTATTTAAGAACTCCGATCATAGTCTAGTATTATTTCGGTCTGGCCGACAAAGACAACGAGACCATGAACAGGAAACAGACCGAGCAGTTCGTAAATAAGATGTGGGATGACTCAATCATCCCGGAGCTCTGTGAATACATCAAAGTTCCGAACAAGTCGCCAATGTTTGATTCCGACTGGGAAAGCCACGGCCACATGGAAACGGCAGCGGTCATGCTCGAGCGGTGGTGCAAAACGCAGCCGATAAAGGGAATGCATTGTGAAATCGTGCGCATTGCAGGACGTACACCCATCATTTTCATGGAAATACCGGGCGATTCTGATGATGTCGTGCTGCTCTATGGCCACTACGACAAACAACCCGAGTTCAGCGGCTGGGATGATGACCTGGACCCATGGACGCCAGTGATCAGGGATGGAAAATTGTACGGTCGCGGCGGCGCCGACGATGGCTATGCCGTTTTTGGCTCATTAACGGCGATTCGGGCTTTGCAGGAACAAGGTATTCCGCACGCCCGTTGCGTCGTAATAATTGAGGGCTGCGAGGAATCCGGCAGTTTCGACCTGCCCTACTACATCGATCATCTGGGCGATCGCCTCGGGTCCCCCAGCCTGGTGGTATGTCTCGATGCCGAGTGCGGAAACTATGATCAACTTTGGTGCACCACGTCCCTGCGAGGCAATCTTACCGGCGCGCTCAAAGTTGAAGTTCTGACCGAGGGCGTTCATTCAGGTTCGGCGGGAGGAATCGTTCCATCCTGCTTCCGTATATTGCGGCAACTCCTGAGCCGGGTGGAGGATGAGACAAGCGGACGGATCCTGGTCGATGACCTTTTCGTCGACATCCCGGACCAGCGCCAGGAACAGGCAGAGCTGGCTGCCGAGGTTCTCGGAGATTCGGTCTACCGGAAATTTCCCTGGGCAGATCCGGATGCCGTCGCATCCGTGTCGATTTACGAACTGTTACTGAATAACAACTGGCGTCCTTCGCTGACAGTCACCGGCGCGGACGGCATGCCCGCACTGATCAATGCCGGCAATACCATGCTGCCTGCCACCACGCTGAAGCTCTCGTTCCGACTGCCGCCAACGACGGATGCTGACCGGGCCGCGGCGGCAATTAAAAAAGTACTTGAAGCCAATCCACCACCCTTTGCCCGGGTGTCGTTCACCGCAGAGTCATCCATGGCCGGCTGGAACGCACCGCCCGTGGCCGGCTGGCTGGAGACGTCAATGAACGCTGCATCTGCGGACTATTTCGATAAACCATCGGTCTACATGGGCACCGGTGGCACGATTCCATTCATGGGCATGCTGGGTGAAAAATTTCCACAGGCACAGTTCTTGATTACAGGCCTGCTGGGCCCCAAATCCAATGCGCATGGTCCGAATGAATTTTTGCACATCGCGACGGGCAAGAAACTGACCTGCTGCGTCGCGCAGGTCCTCAAGGATCATTTTCACCGAAACGGATGATCCGCCAGCGCTCTACTGTCACAGGAGTCCGATAAATTGCGCCGCCCGAGTGACATCTATGAAGACATCGTCCTCAGGCGGCCGATTGCAACTCTCGTCACTGTAGCCGCGATTACCCTGGCGTTCGGCTGGTACGCACAGTATTTCTCCCTCGACGCTTCGGCGGACTCGCTCACGCTTGAACGTGACGCGGGACTCGATTACTACCGTTATGTTCGGGCACGTTACGGTTCCGACGACTTTCTGCTGGTTACCTATACACCCGAAGCGCC
>JAHEFD010000103.1 GCA_024640345.1 Woeseiaceae bacterium | reverse complement strand
GCGATGTTGCGCCACTCGACGACCCGCCGCATGCAGACAATGTCAGCATGAGAGCAGCCACCATTGAAACCCATTTTCTGTTCTTCATCGAACATCCCATCGCATAGTGCGTACGCCCAGTTTACGGATTGCCGGCATTACAACCGCTCATCAGTTAACAGATCCGGTGATCAGGCGGAAATCGCCAATGTCCTGTATCTGACCGATGCTCCCGGACCGTCAACAATCATTTGAGTACCTGTTCGGTATCAACGTTCCCTCATATGGACCGGTTGACCCGATCAGGCGAGGAAATTGCGGGTATATGTCAAATTGAGGCTCCGGAAGGGGCAGATCTCAGGTCCCGGCCATGGTGCAGAATGCGCTATCGTGCCAGTAATCGGAAAAGCGATAAGCTTCGTTGACGACGCCTTCGGCTGCCTCGCATTGACGACCTGGAGCTTGTGCCATGAGAAAATTACTGTCTGTCCTGGTACTGACATACGTTTCCGCAACCCCTGCCATATCGGCGCCCGAATATTCCATCCAGGCGATTCGCTTTGCCGACTCCCCGGGAGACGCCGTTGCAGACATGGTCATGGGTGCAGCTGCCGATGAAAAGATCGACACGATCTACGCAGTCTGGCTGATCCGTGGGGAAGGAAGGAACATCCTTTTCGACACCGGTTTTCATCGCGATCGCTGGTTCCGGATATGGACCGTCAATGAATATCTCAGGCCCGACAAAGCAGTGAGCCTTGCCGGTGTGAAACCGGAAGAAATTACGGACATCGTAGTAAGCCATGCACATTGGGACCACATGGGAGGAATCGACCTTTTCCCGGCAGCCACCGTCTGGATTCAAAAGGACGAGTTTCGCTATTACACGGGAGACGCATGGCAAACAGACGGGAATCACGGTGGCATCGATCCGGATGACATCGCAGAACTCGTCCGGATTAACACCGAAGGTCGATTGCGATTGATTGATGGCGATAACCAGGAGATTGTTCCGGGCATTCGGGCATACACCGGCGCTCGCCACACTTACTCGTCGCAGTATCTGCTCGTTGATGGCAGCCCGCCCGTCATCCTGGCCTCGGACAACGTTTATCTCTACCGCAATCTTTCAGCGCATGCGGCCAGTGCGACGTTCACCGATACCGATCATGCCGCGAACATCGCGGCCCAGGCTCGCATGATCGAGCTTGCTGGTTCGCCGGAGCGCGTCGTCCCCGGTCACGACGCCCTTCAATTCGAACACTTCGCGACGAATGGTCGCGTCGCAAAAATACGGTAGGTAAATTGAGGACGGCGACAATTAGCCAGACTTTTCGGAGATGGTCCCTTTAGAACCCGACATTGCTATCGCGATCGCGATGAAAAAGGGAACGAGGCGCTCCGCGACATCACCCGGCGTATCGGGAAACAGCGATATGACCACCGTCAGCCCGAAACCTGTCAGCATCGCTGCGAGGGTGGCAGCGGATGAAACAGTTCGCCCATAAAGGCGCATGATCAGGATCGGGCCAAATGCGGAACCCGCTGCTGACCACGCGAACAGTACGCGCGAGAAAATATCGGCACGCCAGACGAGCGCCAGTATCGTTGCAAGAATCAGCACAACGACGACTGTCGCTCGCGTGTTGGTTAACCCGCTGCTTTCTTTTCCGCCCGCGAGATTCCAGTCATAGGAAATGGCAGACGCCGCCACGAGAAGCTGGCTGTCGGCAGTCGACATGATCGCCGACAATACGGCAGCAACCATCACGCCGGAAATGACCGCCGGCAACAATTCGTTTGCGGCATGAAACAGCACCTGCTCCGAATCGCCCAGATCCGCGAACAGTACACGAGCGCTAAGGCCGAGCAAAAGCATGCCGGCATAAACAATCGCTGCCCAGCCCAGCGCGATAATTCGTCCCTGCCGCAGTGCGCGATCGTCTTTCAGCGCCATGAACCGGTTCACGACATGCGGTTGCCCGGGGTAACCGACGCCGATGCCGAACAGTCCCAGCACGAAAAACAAGCCGACGAGTGCACCGGCGCCAATGGGTGACCCGGCGTTGCCGATTACGTTCAGGCCGTCGGCCAATGCTCCGAAACCGCCAACGGCGAGCAGTGCAACGATTGGCAATGCCAGGCTGGCCACGACCATCAACATGCCCTGCACCGAGTCAGTGACACTCACCGCCCAGAAGCCACCCAACAATGTGTATACCAGCACAATGCCCGCACCGATCATGATGGCATTCTGTTTCGACAGGTCGAAGACTGATTCGAAAGCCTTGCCTGCCGCCTCGAATTGCGACGCGATGTAAAACGTAAAACAGAAAACGATAATCAATGCGGCGACGCGAAGAATGAGATTCCTCTGACGGCCGGTTGAAGGCGGTGCGACCACCTCACTCAAGGTCACTGCCCGCTCCGCCGCCGCGAGTTTCTGCAATCGTGGTGCAACCCAGAGCCAGTTCAGCAGAAAGCCGCCGACCGTTGACGGAAAGAGCCACAATGCCGGCAATCCCCACGCGTAAGCCGCGCCGCTTACGCCAAGCAGTGTCCAGGCTGACGAGGAGCTGGCTGATGCACTGACGGCTGCGACCCAGGGACCCAGTCCACGGCCACCGAGGTAGAAATCCTCGACGTCTTTATTTCGACCACGCGCCCATAGCCCGACAGCAACCAGGATCAGGTTGTAGAAAACGAGCGTAACGAATACGGAAGTGGTTCTGTCCATGAATTTGCGTTTTTATTTTTCTTCAAGTCGATTGTATTTGCGCAGCGCAGCCCGAAGCTGTTCATGATCGATAGCTTCAATAGTCGTGCCCTCGAACCCGGTCATCGCCCGTGCGGCAACCATCGCATTGACGATTGCTTCTTCGACCGCGAGGACCGCGCCGGAAAATACCGGCGTGATCTGCTCATTGCCGATCAGGCGCGCAGACAAATTCGTTCCCGAGCGCAGTTCCACGGGGTTTGCTGTCGAGAATGCGATGAATATGTCGCCGGATCCGTTGCTCGCCATTCCTCCAACGCGGGCGATTCCCAGCCCCGCACGCGTAGCAACACGTTTTAGCTGGTGTGGCAGGAGCGGTGCGTCCGTGGCAATCACGACGATGATCGATCCCATCTCGTCATCCATCGGTGTCCTTATGTCGGCAACCTGCTTCACGGGAATCTCCCGGCCAACCGGTACGCCTGCGATCTGCAGGATGTCCCGCCAGCCATAATTCGCCTGGACGAGCGCGCCGACGGTGAACACGCCATCCTCGGTCTCTACAACACGAGACGCCGTGCCAATGCCGCACTTGAACTGGTAACAGACCATGCCAGTGCCACCGCCGACGTTACCTTCGGCGACCGGTCCGGCCTTCGCCGTCTCGATGGCTTCGGCAACGTGCTCGCCGTGTACGTAGAATCCATTCTCGTCATTGAGGCGCCCACCCCAGGTTTCGGCGACGACCGGATCGGACCAGGCATAACCCGTGATGTCCCGCTCGGCATGGTTGACGCGCCACTTGATGGTCTCTTCGAAGACCATGCCGACACTTTGTGTCGTCGTGATCATCACCGGCCCTTCGAGGAAGCCGGATGCTTCTACCCAGATGGCACCGGTCATCTCGCCCGCACCATTCAGCACAGCGGTACCGCCAAACACGGGTAGCATCACCGAGTCTTTGCCTCTGGGCATAATCGCTGTCACCCCGGCGCGCGCTGCGCTGCCATTCGGGTAGTCTTCAATAATCGTTGAGTGACCGACCGTGACACCCGGCACATCCGTGATGGCATTCAATTCGCCCGGCGTTCCGTCAAAGGGCACACCCAAATCACGCGCGCGTGGTTCGGCGGCAAACGTCGGACTCGTAGATGCAAGAATCAAAAACGCTAACAGGCTATTTTTCATTTGGCAGGTCCATGCTCTGTGGTTAATGGGCTAAGGTAATTTTTTTCGGTCAGGCCACGCTTGCGCAGCGCGATCCCGTTAAGACACTCCTTGACGACACGTGCGGAATTCATGGCTGTCGTATAGCCCGGATCGACCAGCGGGTTCAGTTCGACCAACTCGAAGCCGACAATCTTGTTCATCGCACAAAGGTTACGAACGATCGGGAACACTTCGCGGGTCGTCAGCCCGGCTGGCTCAGGTGTTCCGGTGCCAGGCGTAAAGGACGGGTCGAGCACATCGATGTCGAAAGAGATAAAGAGATATTCGGGGCCGTCGAGTACTTCGTCCAGCACGTGATCCATCGTCACATCCCAGCCGTTTTTCTCGATCTCCGCCATCGTGTGGTAGCGCAAACCGTTCTCGCGCATCCACTCGAATCCCTGATTGCTTGGCCAGGACCCGCGCAGCCCCACCTGGATAAAATTCTTGCCCGGTACGAGTTTTTCGTTGAACAAACGCCGCACCGGCTGGCCATGTGAAATCATGTGCGCGCCGTAACCCGCACCGGCGTCGTAGTGTGCGTCAAAATGCACGATGCCGACCTTGCCAACGCCGTAGGCGTCAACGACGCCGGCCGCATCCGGATACATCAAAGAGTGGTCGCCGCCGATGATGAACGGGATGGTCCCCGTGCTCGCCACCTCGCGAACCACTTCACGAATATGCTCGAGGCTGCGCTCGGTGCTGAGCCCGTCGACGGCAATGTCGCCGTAATCAACCATCGTGAGCTCGTTCGTCGACGAAACCATGGTGTGCATGTGCTGTGGATCGTTCATGCCGGTTCCGACATAAATTTCTGCTGTGCGCAACGCACGCGGCCCATAGGCGGCACCACGAAAGCCGGAACCCATATCGAGCCCGGCGCCCATCAGCGCAACATCCACCTCGCCGGCGACCAGATCTTCCGGGGTCACTGCAATGGGCAGGTTAAAGAACGTGGGGATACCCTGCTTCGGCCCGGCGTACAGGTATCGATTGACATTGATCGGCCCGGCGTCACGCGGCGTGTCAAATTCTGCTGGCCGGCGGGTTTTCCAGCTGTTGAATCCATCCGATTCGGTGTTAAGCGGTATCGATGGCTGATCGGTATCAGGGTTGAACTTCATCAACTCGGTAACGCGCATCATGGCATCGATGTAGGCCTCGACCTGCGCAGGTGTCTTGTTCTCGAGGCGACTAAATAGCAGCTCGTGACGCTCCGCAAAACCGAAAACACCGTCACCCCTTAGGAAGTCGATTTTTTCCTGGGAAAGGCCCCTGACCTTGGCGGCGATGTTGTCAGGGAGATCGACGGGCGCGAAATTTTCTTCGTCGTTTTGTGCAAACACCGATACGGATAACGCCAAAACGGCCGTTGCCGCGACCAGGCGGCTTCTTCGAAATGTCATCTTTTCCCCCACCCTAATCGGGCGATTATTTGCAGGTCCAGCTACCGTCTATTTTACTGCAGAAATCTGGTGGCCCGCGCTTGTCCCACAGGTCGGTCAGGCCGGTTATCTTCGCGTATTCGAGAAATGCCGGATGCCGGAGAAAGCCGTTGTCCGGGAATGCGATCCCGTACAGACGCAGAAATTCATTATTGGTCCACTGAAATCTTTGCGCGAGTCCATAGTCATTGATGGCGTCCCAGTATGCGTCGATGTCTCCGAATGCCAGGTACCAGGTGTAAGTCGTACCCTCTTCAACAAAGCTCGGCGCTTCTGCGACCGTTCTTTTTACCCAGTCACGGAGAAAGCTGCGAGCCATTTCCGGATCCGAAGTTCCCGCAACTACCTGGCGAAGGTTTTCGGAATTCCACGAATAGAACAACTTGAGATCGGACGCCCGGAGTTCGTCCAAGATCGCCTCTGCAGCCTCAACGTCACCTGAGACCAGGTTCGAAAACATGATGTCCCACTGGTAACCGGAGCCACCTAGCTCGGCAGCGCGACTGAAGCTCGCCAGTGCCTCGTCACGACGCCCCGCCGCACTGAATAATAGCGCCGATCGGTAGTAGCCCAATGACGACAGTGGCTCGAGTTCGACCATTCGCGCAGTACAATGTGTGGCTTCCCGCAGGTAGCCGGCGCTCATGAGCTCATAGCACCATGCCCGAAGCACGTCGAAATTGTCGGGCGCCCTGCCAATACCTTCCTGCGCAACGAAAAATTCGTCTGCCCGTTTCACGAGATCTGGATCAGCCAGTCCGGCATACATTCGTGCAACAACCAGGTCCGGATCGAGCTGGAGTGCCTTGTTTGCAGCATCGAAGACGATCTGCCGGGCAGTTGTGGCATCCATGAAGTCGCCGGCAGACATCCAGTGCGCCAGCGCCCTGGCCTCGTATGCCTTTGCAAAACCCGGATCGAGCGTAATTGCCCGGTCCAGCAGATCAACGACAATTTGTGTCGAGTTTTCCTCACTGTTGCTGGCAATGTGTGGCAATGCTTCGAGATAGAGCGCGTAAGCTGCCGAGCTACTCGTCGGTTTTTTGGTCTGCGGCGACAGCTGAAGCCGGAGCGCCCCGGAAATGGCACTCGCTACATCATCCTGGATATCGAAGATATCCGCCATTTGCCGGTCGTAGGTTTCAGACCACAAATGGAATCCGTTATCGACATTGATGAGCTGCGCCGTGATGCGCAACCTTTCACCTGAACGACGAACAGATCCTTCCAACACTGTCGAGACACCGAGCGCTTCACCAATCGCGCGCAGGTCTTCGGTTTTTCCTTTGAACACAAAAGAGGACGTGCGACCCGCGACTTTAAGGTCCGGCATTTTCGCCAACAGATTGAGCAGTTCCTCCGACAAACCATCGGCGAAGTAATCCGCGTCGTCGGACATATTGACGAAAGGAAGAACAGCAATCGACTTTCCGGTCGCAACGATTTCAACGTCGGCCAGGTTCTCGGCGACCTGCGCATCGACGACCGGATTCTCTTGTTCTGTGCCGATGAGGAATTTGTCCGCCAACAATACAAGAATGCCAACCGAGAGAACTCCCATGATGACCCTGTCGAGTTTGCGGCCCGTGTTGGCCGTAATCGACTGGCCGCGATCGACATCCTTCTCGCGCTTCAGCCCCTCCGGTGTCATCTCGAATGCCCAGGCAAAAAACAACGCCAGCGGCAGACCAAGCAGGAGCACGACGACAAAAGACTTCAGCGCCCAGTCCGGCGCGCCGAAATTCTCGAAGGCGAACTCGGCCACCTGGGCAAGCACCCAGCCGATCACGGCGTAGGCAACCCCCACGCGTACTACATTCCGTCGTTTCAGCTCTTCGAAGAAGGACATTCTTGTTCTTATCCGGCCGGAAAGGACCGATCATACCGGGAAAAGGCCTTGAAACAGAGGGAGTTAACGGCTTTAGCGCCAAATTGAACGCGGAACCCCTTGCCCGCTACCTGGCTATATTGCCGCTCGATCGAGCATCACGGCACGATTCATTGCCTGACTTTCTCCCTGGTCCCGCGTGATTCAGCCAAACGCCAATTCGCCGTTGCCTGCCCCCCTTGGCTTCGGTGAGCAAGCGTTACGCGTCGATTTCTATTCTCCAGCGCCTTGCCGGACAGGTTGCAATGACCCGGCACGCGCCAGATACTCATCGCTCGCTCGAGCGAATCAGGACCGGCCCTCACCACGGTTCTTTCCAGGAGGACATATGAAATTTTTGACGATGGCGCTGTTGGCGCTTGCGGGCAGTTCGTTTGCTGCCGAACCCGCCTCACTGAAGGTCTACATCTCAGCCGACATGGAGGGCATTGGCAGCGTCAGTACCTGGGAAAAGCAGGCGTCAGCAAGCGGCGCCGACTACGAGCAATTCCGCAGGCTCATGACGCTTGAAGTCAATGCCGCGATCGACGGTGCGTTTGACGCCGGCGCGACCGAGGTGCTGGTAAGTGATTCGCACGGCGATGCACAAAACATTGATCCCGAACTCCTCGACAAGCGCGTCAAGCTGATACGCGCCTGGCCCCGCCCACTCGGCATGGCCGCCGGCGTCGATGCAAGCTTCGATGCGGTTGTCCTGGTTGGTTATCACGGCGGCGAGGGACAGGCTGACTCGATCCTGTCCCATACCGAGGACGATACGAAGTATGCGGACATGAAACTGAATGGCGTCTCCGTTCCGGAGGCCGGTTTCGTTGCTGCGACAGCCGGGGCATTTGGCGTGCCCGTGGTTTTCATCTCCGGGGATCAGACCATCACACGAGTGACCAGGGAGTTGCTCGGTGACATCGAAACGGCCGTCGTCAAGGTTGCGCACGGTTTTTACGCAGGCACGATGGTGCATCCGGAAGAAGCCCGGCGACTGATCCGTGACGGCGTCAAGCGAGGCGTAGAGAATCGTGGACAGCTGAAACCTTACATTATCGCCAAACCGGTCAAGCTGCAGATTACGTTCAAGAAGACGGTCGAGGCGGAAGTTGCGTCGTACCTTCGCGGCGTGGAACGCCTCAATGGAAATACCATTGTCTACACCGCGGACGACATGCTGGACGCCGCGCGGTTCGTTAACACCGTGTATTACCTGAAAGTCGACTAGATTCGAATAATGCCTGCTTGATCCGGCTGACCAACAACCGTTTGCGCATGAAGGAAAGCACCAAAAACTGGCAGTTCTGGATCGATCGCGGTGGTACGTTCACCGACGTCGTGGCGTTGCGCCCGGACGGAAGCCTGGAAACCGCGAAACTGCTGTCCGAGAACCCGGAGCAATATGCCGATGCGGCCGCGGAAGGCATTCGGCGCTTCGTATCGGACGGGGACAGCATTGAAGCCGTCAAAATGGGCACGACCGTTGCAACAAATGCCCTCCTCGAACGAAAAGGCACGCCGACAGTCCTCATTGTCACGCGAGGATTCAGGGATGCGCTCGCCATTGGTTACCAGAACCGCCCCGACATTTTCGCACTGAACATCGTTAAACCGGAGCCGCTTTACGATCAGGTTATCGAGGCAAATGAACGGCTGACCGCAAGCGGTGAAGTGATCGTCACGCTCGATGAAGAAGAAGTGCGGCAGTCGCTGCAGAGATGTTTCAACGATGGCCTGCGATCAGCCGCGATCTGCCTCGTGCATGGCTATCGCTATCCTGAACACGAACATCGTATTGGCGAAATTGCCAGGGAGACTGGTTTTACCCAGGTATCCGTGTCGCACGATGTCGAATCGTTGATCAAGTTCGTCAGCCGTGGCGAAACGACGCTTGCCGATGCCTATCTCACCCCGGTGCTCAACAATTACATCCTTGGACTGCAATTAGAGCTTGCCAACGTCGCCACACCAGGGCGGCTGCTGTTCATGCAAAGCAATGGCGGCCTTACGCTCGCCGAACAATTTCGTGGCAAGAACAGTGTCCTGTCCGGTCCTGCAGCCGGCGTTGTCGGCATGGTAGAAACTGCTTCGAAAGCCGGATTCGACCGGTTGATCGGTTTCGATATGGGCGGCACTTCGACTGACGTATCTGCCTGGAGCGGCGAGTACGAGCGCAGCAACGATTCCGAGGTGGCAGGTGTGCGTCTGCGTGCACCGATGATGAAGATTCATACGATCGCAGCCGGTGGCGGTTCAATTCTTGAATACAAGGACGATCGCTTCCAGGTCGGGCCTGGTTCTGCCGGGGCGAATCCCGGACCTGCCTGTTATCGGCGTGGTGGACCACTCACAGTGACGGATGCCAATGTCCTGCTTGGCCGCATCCCCGTCGAGCACTTCCCGAGTGTCTTTGGTCCGCACGCGGATGAGCCACTCGACGTTGATATTGTTCGAGAGAAATTTAACGAGCTTACGCATGACATGATCGCCGTCACACCGGAAAAGGTGGCTGAGGGTTTTCTCGCCGTTGCGGTCGAGAGCATGGCCAACGCCATTCGCAAAATCACGATCGAGCGTGGCGAAGATGTACGTGATTTCG
>JAHEFD010000102.1 GCA_024640345.1 Woeseiaceae bacterium | reverse complement strand
TACTTCTCCCTGTTCTCCCACGGCACACCAAGTTCCCACATGTACCATTGCTGGTAGATATCATGGCCGAAGTTGGCCTCGATCAGGCTATGCCCGGCACCGGATGCCGCAGCTTTGAACCTGTCGGTCCTGGTGATCACTACATTCGTCATATAACCGCCGTAAGAATAGCCGGTTACGGTAAGGCGATCCGGGTCTGCAATTCCTTCGCTGATAGCATGGTCCACGGCGGCAATGACGTCATCGTAGTCTGTAATGCCCCACGTTCTGTATATAGCGCGTATATAGTCTTCTCCGAAGCCGGACGAGCCGCGCGGATTCGGTTCCACGACAACGTAACCGTTCGCGGCATAAAACTGGGCCTGGAGTCCATAGCCCCAGGAAAACTGGCCTACCGGTCCGCCGTGGATGTTCAATATCGTCGGGTAGGTTTTCCCTCGCTCATAATCCGGCGGGGTCGTAATAAAGGCCTCTATCGCCGTTCCGTCCTTGCTGGAAAACGATACTTTCCTTTGCTCACCAACCGAGATCTCACTGAAAAATTCGCGACTCAGATCAGTAAGTTTCGTGAGCTGCTTCCCGCGAAGTAAGTGTACGTTTGCGGTTTCATTTCGCCGGCTCAGGTTGACTGCGATGGTTGTATCCGGACCGACATCGAACGACGATACCGTTACCTCGTCCTCGATTATGCGTTCAATACGACCATCGCTGACCCGTACGCGGGCCAGGTGAGTGCTGCCCGCGTTGTCGAAACTGAAATAGATCCAGCGACCATTTTCGGAAAATTCAAATGACTGTATCCAACGGTCGAGCGACCCTGTGAGGATTCTGGGCGGGCCACCGCTTATTGATACGACGGCAATGTGTGGCACGCTGTAAACGCCATCTCCCGCCGTCAGGTAAGCAACCTGTTTTCCATCGGGACTGAATGCCGGCGAGTATTTCTGGTCTTCGCTATTTGTAAGTCGAGTTGGTTCTGCCCCGTTGGTAACCGGGGAGATCAGCCAGATATCGGCTCGATAACTGGCGTCTGGTTCATCTTCGCGATTGCTGACAAATACGACTGACTCGCCATCGGGCGACCAGGCAGCATCCCCCTCATCATAGGGGCCGAAAGTTATCTGCGTGAGTTCATCGGCTCCAATGTCATAGGTGTATAAATGGCGGGTACTGCCCGCCGTGATATAGCCCTGTCCCCGGTCGCGCTTGAACTGTCGACGGGTCACGACAAACGGCTCGGGGAGCGCATCTTCGACCTCGGGCCGTGCCTGCAGGTCATCATCACTCAGGTTCAGCAAAAGCTGCTTTTCGTCCGGTGAAAAAGAGACAACAGAGATACCGTGCTCAAATGCTGTAACCTGCGTTGCCTCGCCAAAACTGTCAATTGGGAGACGCCAGACCTGGTTCGTTTCACCTCGATCAGAGACGAAATACAGGTGCCTGCCATCTGCGGACCAGCGAGGGCTCGATGAGGATGACGAAGGAGACGAGATAGCTCGCGGCTCCCTGTTTGCCGCTGAAACCACGTAAATCGAACTGTCTTCGGTATACGCTACCTGCTTTCCATCGGGGGAAATGACCGGTCGCCCCGGGTAGTGAATCTTGTCAGCATCGGCAAGCGTAAGTGGGCGTAGCGCCCCGGGCGAATCACTTTCTGCCGCAGAAATATTCGGGCCGGCGGTCAGCGCAAGTAACAAAAATACGCATGACAAATGATAAGAGTTCTTGATCATCGAGACACCTTGCTTAAGGGGCGAAGTCAGTATAGTTGAAGATAGTACAACTGATTTTTGACCGGGAAATTATCCCTTAATGAATGTTCTGGCTGCCGCTGAATTCACAAGGTGAAACACCGGCTGCGATGGAGCGCCACTCCGTTTTAAGATACCTGTCTGGAAGAAATTGAGTTAATGCGAAATGGAAGATAAAAGACCCATACGTGAGCTGATAGCCTGCCAGAAGTCAGGATGGTCACTTGAACAGCGTTTCTACACCGATCCTGAAATTTACAAGCTGGAAATCGACCAGATCGTCATGCGCAACTGGATTTTTGCCGGTCACGAGTCCGAGCTGGCTGAGCCGGGCGACTTCAAGGTTTTTCGCGTTGCCAGCGAATCCGCGATCATTGTCAGGGGGCAGGACAATAAGATAAGGGCATTTGCGAATGTTTGCCGTCACAGGGGGTCGCTCGTGTGCCTGGAGGATTCGGGCAACACAAGAAAATTCGAGTGTCCGTATCACGCCTGGGTTTATGACACTGAGGGTCAGCTTGTCGGCGCTCGCGACATGGCTGAAGACTTCAGGAAAGAAGATCATGGCCTTCTCCACGTATCCATCGAGTCAGTGAACGGCCTGATATTCGTCTGCTTCTGCGACGATCCACCGTCACTTGATTCTGCAAAGCGGGATCTGGCCGAGCCTATGGCCATGTTCGATTTTCAAAATCTCAAAGTGGCAGCAACTCGCACCTATCCGATTGCTGCAAACTGGAAGCTCGCCGTCGAAAACTACCAGGAATGCTATCACTGCGCACCCGCTCACGCTGAGTACGCGAAAATGCACACGCTGATGCTCGATAAAAAGAAAATCGACCGCGTTCAGAATCACATGCTGGAGAAGATGCCGGCATGTGGTCTGAAGAAATATCATTACGACTTCACCGACACTGAAGCGCCAAAAGGCCAGCAGGGATATGCCTATAGTCGAACTGCGATGTTCGAGGGATATAAATCGGGCAGTCGCGATGGTGAGCCTGTTGCACCGTTGCTCGGCAATCTGACCGACTACGATGGCGGTGCGTCAGATTTTACATTTGGGCCGGTTTCGTTCTTCCTGGCTTACAGCGATCATGTGGTTGGTTATGTCTTCACGCCCGTCGACCAGCTGAATTGCAAGTGTGAAATCTACTGGATGGTTCGTTCTGATGCTGTCGAGGGGAAAGATTACGACAAAGATAACCTGGTATGGCTCTGGGACATCACGACGCACGCGGACGAAAAAATAATTGTCAACAACTGGGCAGGCGTCAAATCACGTTATTACAGGCCGGGTCCTTTTTCGGGAATGGAGCGCCTTGAGAACCGCTGGATTAGCTGGATATTGCAGGAGCTTAGAAGAGCACCGAGCGTCACAAGCTAGCGGCCAGTCGAAAATCTATCATTGGTCTTTGTTTTCGGCTGACTGTTAGCCGCTGCTGTCCTTGCCCATCCGTCGCGCGATGCTCCATGCGATCAATACCCCCACACTGATGAACACTATGATCAGTGTGGCAAGTGCGTTGATGTCCGGTGTCACTCCAAGTTTGACCTTCGAGAAAATGAGCATAGGCAGCGTACTGCCGCCCGGGCCGGAAACAAAGCTGGCGAGAACCAGGTCGTCAAGCGAAAGCGTGAATGCCAGTAGCCAGCCAGCCAGCATCGCCGGGGCGATCAGCGGCAACGTGATGTCGATCATTACTCGGAACGGGCGTCCGCCAAGATCCATCGCCGCTTCCTCGAGTGACTCATCCATTGCCGATAATCTCGATTGCACGATAACGGCAACGTAGGCAATGGCAAACGTCGTATGCGCAATGGTAATCGTGCCGAACCCGCGTTGACCGGGCCATCCGATCAGTTGCTGCAGGCTCACGAATAACAATAGAAGAGCCAGGCCGGTAATCACTTCCGGCATGACCATCGGGGATAGCACCAGTCCGGTGAACAGGCTCCGGCTGCGGAACCTGCCAAAACGTGCGAGTGCGATTCCCGCTATTGTGCCGAACAAAGTAGCAAGTGTCGCGGCAGTGACCCCGATTTTAAGGCTGAGAAACAACGCCGAAGTAATCTGTTCATTCTTCAATAGTTCGCCGTACCAACGTGTTGAAAATCCGCCCCAAACAGTTGCAAGACGGGAATCGTTAAAGGAATAGACAACGACGGAGAGCAACGGGATGTAAAGAAAGGCATACCCGAAAACGAGCATTGAAATGACGAAGCGGGAATTGCGCGTCATGTCGCTTGCTCCGCGTCGCGCGCCTGGTTTCTTTGCAGGATGACGATAGGCACAACGACGAGGACCAGTAATACAACGGCGACGGACGATGCCAGTGGCCAGTCCCGGTTGATGAAGAACTCATCGAAAAGCACGCGGCCGATCAGCAACGAATCCGGCCCGCCGAGAAGGTAGGGAATGACGTATTCCCCGGTGGCCGGGATGAATACGAGCAGACTGCCGGCGATGACTCCCGGCCTGGCCAGAGGCCAGGTGATATTCCAGA
This sequence comes from Woeseiaceae bacterium, assembly GCA_024640345.1. Lineage (GTDB taxonomy): Bacteria > Pseudomonadota > Gammaproteobacteria > Steroidobacterales > Woeseiaceae > SZUA-117. Next base: position 5,573 of record JAHEFD010000102.1, on the reverse strand, counting down.
ACGCCTGTGCAGGTGTCGCACCAAGGTCCTGGGCCGCTTCGACAAGATCGAGATTCATGCGCTCGAGTGTTGCGTAGAGTGGCAGGATCATGAACGGCAAGTAGGAATAGACGAGGCCGATGTAAATGGCAAAATCCGTGTACATCATCGGAATTGGTTGCTCGATAACGCCCAGCCACATCAGGAAGTTATTGATAACGCCGTAATTATTAAGCAGCCCCATCCAGGCGTAGACACGAAGCAGGAACGAAATCCAGAAGGGCAGTACGATCAGAAGGAGCAGAATGTTTCGCGTACCCGGTGTGGATCTTGCGATGCCATATGCAATCGGAAACCCGATCGCCAGGCAGAATAACGTTGCGATTGCTGCCATCATGACGGACTTCAGATAGGTGATGGCATAAAGCTTATCGGTGAGCAGGAATACGTAGTTGTCAGCGCTGATCTGCAGTTCACCGGCGTCACCAAAACTCGGGGTGAATGGAGGCTGTGCAAGGATTGGATCAGCGACGCTGATCTTGAGAATGATCGCGAACGGTGCGAGAAAGAAAATCAGTAACCAGGTGTACGGCAAAGCCAGTATGAAGCGTTGCCACGCTTCGCTGAGCTGTTTGTTGATTTGCTCACTCACCAGTTATTCTGCCAGGATAACGGTGCTTCGGGGTCGCCATGAGATGAAAATTTCATCATCCCACTCAAGGGTCCGATCGATTGTACGTTGCCTGTTCTGCGCACTGACCAGTACTATCTTTCCGGTTTCCAATCGCACTCGATAGAGAGAGATATTGCCGAAATAGCCGAGATCCTCGATAACGCCGGGAAGGCAGACGTCCTCGCTGTTGTCGGGCCGGTTCTGGCTGATGTAGATCTTTTCCGGACGCACGGCGACACAGACAGCGCTGCCTTTTGCGGGAGGAGAATCGCTCAGTGCATACAGCGATGCACCAGATTCGTCGGACGCTATGATTACCCTGCCGGACTGCGCATCCTGGACGACACCGTCAAAGGTATTGATCGTTCCGATGAAGTCGGCGACAAAACGGTTCTCGGGATATTCGTAAACCACTTTCGGCTTGCCGATTTGTTCGAATCGACCTTTTTCCATGACCGCAATGCGTGTCGACAGGATCATTGCCTCTTCCTGATCGTGAGTGACCACGACGAAAGTGATTCCCAGCTTGTCCTGGATATTCATCAGTTCGAATTGCGTGTGTTCCCTGAGTTTCTTGTCCAGTGCGGCCAGTGGTTCATCGAGCAAAAGGACCTTGGGATTTTTTACCAGCGAGCGGGCGAGCGCGACGCGCTGCCGCTGGCCGCCGGATAGCTGATCGGGTTTACGTTTTGCCAGGGATTCCATTTTGACGAGTTTGAGCATGTTTCCCACGCGATCCTCGATTTCGTCCTTTGGCAACCTGTCCTTGTGCAAACCGTAGGCAATGTTCTTTTCTACGGTCATGTGCGGGAATATTGCATATGACTGGAACATCATGTTGACCGGCCGTTCATAAGGTGGCTGGTCTGTTATGTCCACGCCATCGAGAAAAATCCGTCCGGAGGTTGGCTCCTCGAAACCTGCGAGCATTCGCAATAACGTCGTTTTTCCGCATCCGGAACCTCCGAGAATCGAGAAAAGTTCGCCTTTCTCAATCCGGAGATTGACGGAGTCGACAGCGACGAAATCGCCGAAGTGTTTGCTGACATTCCGTAGTTCGATAAATGCATGGGTTTCGTTGTCGACCGTCATATTCTTATTCTTCTGCCGCTCGCCGTAACTCAGAGCCCGGCTTTGACCCGGGCGAAAGACCGGGTCCTGAATCGCTCCCGCTTGGGATCGACGCTCAATACCGGGTAAAGCGTATGCCAATCGCTATCCGGTGGATAGATAGCCGGGTCGTTCATCAGCTCCGGCCGTATCAGCGGCCACGAGTCCTTGTTGACGTTGGGGTAATCCACTTCATTCGCGATGTCGGCCGCAATGTCGGGTCGCATCAGGAAATTCATAAACAGGTACGCATTGTCTTTGTGCGGCGCGTCGGCTGGCATGTAGACGCCGTCAACCCAGAGTCCCGAACCTTCTTTTGGCATCGTGTACCTGAATTCGAGGTCGAGTCCGGCTTCCTTGGCCCGCCTTGCAACAACCGCGTAGTCTCCGGACCAGCTCATCGCCACGCATACTTCCTGGTTGGCAAGATCGACCTGCATCTTCTGATTGCTGAAATAGCGAATGTAGGGTCGAACTTTCATCAACTGCGCCTCAGCTGCCGCCAGGCTTGCATCGTCAACTGCGTTCGGGTCCATACCCAGGTAGGAAAGCACCATGGGATAGATGTCGGTGGGGCCGTCAAGCAGGCTTATACCGCAGTCAGCGAGTTTCGATGCTACTTCGGGATCGAACAGGACATCCATGGAATCCATCGGGTGATCGGGTAATCGTTCGCGAACCAGTTTCACATTCCAGGCATAACCCGTGGAGCCCCAATGATAAGGAATTGCATAACCCCTAGTGTTTTCGTAGATGTCGATCCTCTCCATCAGCTTGAGATCGAGATGGCGGGTGTTATCAAGGCGCGAGAAGTCGAGTTTTTCGTAGATGCCAATCGGGGCGAGCCGGGAGGAATACTGGCTGCTGTGAACAACGACATCGTAGCCGGAGTTCCCGGCAAGCAACTTGACATCGACGACCTGTGAGCCGTCGTATATATCGTAGTTGACCTTTATGCCATATTCGGCTTCGAATTTTGCCGTGGTGTCCGGCGCAATGTAGTCGGCCCAGTTGTAGACATTGACGACGTTGTCACCTGCGCTCCCGGCCGACCGGTCGCCCGAGCATGCGCCCAACGACAAAAATGTCATCGCGATCAGGACTCGAAAAATATGCTCCGTTTGCATCCGCCAAGCATACTACGATTTGTTGCTGTCACATCTCGTCCAGACCGCGCTTGAGCAGGTTTCGCGCGATGATCAACCGTTGGATCTCGCTCGTGCCTTCCCAGATCCGGTCGACCCGCAGCTCGCGGAAGAAGCGTTCCGCGACGTTTTCGCGCATGTAACCTCGGCCTCCAAAGATCTGCAGCACTCGGTCGGCGATTCGATTTGCCATCTCTGAAACGAACAACTTCACCATCGAGCAACGATTATGTACAGCTTTGAGGTTTTCGCCACGGTCACTCGCCGCTGCCGCCTCAAATGTCATCAGCCGTGCGGCCCACAGTTCGGTGGCACAATCGGCCAGCATGAACTGAATCGCCTGCTTTTCACTCAAGGGTTCTCCGCCGATAATTCGCTGCCTGGCAAATGCAGTCGCGTCTTCAATCAATCGTGCCGCTGCGCCGCAACTCCTGGCACCGATCATCAGGCGCTCATGACGGAACCAGCTGTGCGTGTAAGCCATTCCGTCCCCGGCCTGGCCGACGCGGCTCGAGGCTGGCACGGATACGTTGGTGAACTGGTAGGTCGGGTGATGGGCGGCGTAGGTGTGGCTGAACAGCGGGTTAGCAGTCATTTCGATTCCGGGCGTTCCCTGGTCGACAAAGAAAAGCGCATCGTCGTTCTCATCAGGCAGACGTGCCTGGAACCAGAAAAAATCGGCCAGGTTGGCGCTGGTGACATACCATTTCTCCCCGTTCAGTATGTAGTTGTCACCGTCCCTGGCAGCGGTCGCGTCAAGATCCGCGACATCCGATCCCGGCCCGGATTCAGTAATCGCGTAACAGTCTTTCAGCTCGCCTCGCATCATGGGCAACACATATTTTTCGATCTGGTCCTTTGTGCATGCTTCAAACATCCACTCCTGCGGCTCGGAAAAGCACCAGGACAATGCATTGGTGACCCGACCGAGCTGTTCCCAAATGGCGACCTGGTCAACCATCGGCAGCTCGAGCCCGCCCCATTTCTTTGGAGCATCAATGGCGCTGAATCCCAGTTCGATGGCGCGTTTCTTGTTTCTCCTGGTAATGGCTTCAGGCAATACGCCACCGTTTAGTTCAGCCTCCACTTCGTGTGGCTGCAGGTATTCGTCTGCGTATTCCCGGGCTTTCTTTTGCCACTCAAGTGCACTGTTACTCAGTTCGATTTTCAATTCGGGCTCGCTTCTTCAGTAATGATTGGGAAAAACGGCGTGGAGGTAACTGATGACCGCTTTTAACGCCGTTGAGCGATCAAACGTTTTTGGATTGACAAGGCAAGACAGCCACAAGCCGTCAGTCAATGATGACAACGCCTCTGTTACCGTATGTGCATCGATGCCTGCGTAATTGCCGTCGCGAATAATGGTATCTGCCAGTTCGACGAGGATCTCATCATATTTGTCGTCGTAGGCCGCGCAGATCTTCTGATAGGTTGGCACTGATCTGACCTCACCCCAGAACGCGAACCAGACGGCAAGCTTCTTGCGATCGCATATCGTCGGTTTGAGGTCCATTTCCATCAGCGCCAGCAACGTTGCCGCAGCATCACCGGGCGAACTCTCGACTGCACTCATAAATTCCTTGTCGTAATCTTCTGCAAGAAACTGCAGTGTTTCGTACAGGAGATTGTCTTTGCTGTTGAAGTGAAGATTTATGATGCCTTGTGATAAGCCGGCTTCCTTCGCGACATCGGCCAGCGTGATGCTGACCAGGCCCTTCGTCGAGATGCACTTTATCGTTGCATCGATCAATTGCTGGCGCCGGCGCTCTTTAGCTATCGCCCTCCGGGTTGACGTTTCAGAGGCAGCCACAGCTATGTCGTATCCGATTGATTTTTGTGTAAATTATTTGCCACATCTTTTTGTAAGTTATTGTTCATAATATCAATACTGCCATAAACTGAATGATCATTCATTCATTTTTCTGGACTTCCGAACGCGCTTCGTGAGACGCTACCGCTCATCTAAGCTGCCTGGAGGCCGTATGAGGTCCGTGGAAAAATCGAACCTGCACTTTAAAAAAGCGATCAAGAAATTACCTTTAGGCGTGGCGTCGAACTTTCGATACTGGGGCGATGACAAGACGATCTTTGCCAAACGAGGCAAAGGCGGACGGCTCTGGGATATTGATGACAATGAGTACATCGATTATCGCCTGGGCTACGGACCTGCGATTCTGGGCTATGCCGACCCACGTGTCGATGCTGCCGCTCGTGCCGGAATGGAGGTCGGTGGCGTATTCGCTCTCGCAACCGAAATGGAGTACACGGTCGCTGAACGAATTTCAAAGATGGTTCCAGCCGCCGAGCTGGTCCGCTTTTCCAACTCGGGTACCGAAGCCGTGATGGCTGCGCTTCGAATCGCGAGAGCGCACACGGGCAAGGATGGTCATATCGTTCTGGAGGGCGGCTATCATGGTGTGTTCAACGAGGTACTTTGGTACTCGGAAATAGAGGACTGGGATCCGGAAGACGGTGAGCCCGAGGTGCTGCCCTTCAGTGAGGGAGTCCCGCAAGTCACCAAACGACTCTATTACACGGCACCGCTTAATGACGCCAATGCCATCGAAGATCTTATGGCCAGGCATCACAAGAAGATTGGTGCATTCCTGATCGAGCCGATTATGGGCAACTGTTGCGGCATTCCGGCGACGCCGGAGTACATGAAA
>JAHEFD010000101.1 GCA_024640345.1 Woeseiaceae bacterium | reverse complement strand
CGCTTTTTGACATTGAACGAGAAGAGCCCGGCAAGCAACCGGGCTTTTCTGTGCGTCTGAGTCACCGGGCAAAAAGACTCTCTATCAAGGTATTCCCCCGGGGGCGGGTGGAGGTCGTCGTCCCGCGACGGACCAGCGCCAGGGCGGTAAAGGCATTTGTAGAGGAGAACCGCGAGTGGATCGCCAGGGCGAAGGACTCTTTTGCGATCAACTATGCGCCAGAGTCGTTTGCACTTCCCCGGGACATCAGCCTGCCGACAATCGATAACCAGGTAGCGGTTCGCTATTGTCCGGAAGCTGGTGCCACAACAGTCCGGTACCGGCTCTCGAAGGACGTACTGACATTGACTGGCAATACCGGTGACCAGCAACAGTGTGTCGATGCCTTTAAGCGCTGGCTGTCCGGCGTGGCCCGGAAGGCATTTGAGCCGCGTCTCAAAGCGTTGTCCCTGCTGACGGAGACGCCTTATCAGAAAGTACACATTCGTTTGCAGCGAACCTGCTGGGGCAGTCGGAGCTCGAGCGGGACCATCAGCCTGAACCTGTGCCTGCTTTTCCTGGCACCGGAACTGACTCGTTACCTGATGATTCACGAGCTTTGCCACGGACGACACATGAATCACTCGAAGCGCTTCTGGAAACTGGTTTCGCAGTTTGAGCCCGAGTATCGTTCGCTCGACCGCAGGCTTGGCGAATCCTGGAGAGATGTACCGAACTGGTTAGCGATTTACTAATAAAAACAATTGTTTACTGATTGCTTTTAAAGTAGTTCATTACCCTTCGTCGAGTAATTCCCTGAGGTTGATAATGGCTGCGTTGGCCCGTGCGAGATAATTCGACATGACCAGTGAGTGATTCGCGAAGAGGCCATATCCGCCGCCATTCATGACCATCGGGGAGCTCAATGATTCCAGGCTCGCCTCCAGTTCCCGAATAATCTGGCGAACGCTTGCCTGGGCATTCTTGTCGGCGAGAACACTGGCGAAATCGAGCTCTGCCGCGCGAAAGAAATGCACGAGCGCCCATGCAGTACCCCGGGCTTCGAAGAAAATGTCGTCAATCTCGAACCATGAGGTCCTGACGGCGACCCGGTCGGGCAGGGTGGTATTGGCTTCGCCGGCCCGTTCTCCCGCCAGGTCCGTATTGATTACGTCCTCGGCAACGCTGTCACCCAGTCTCCGGGTCAGGCTTCCAAGTCGTTTTTCGACCTGTGCCAGCCATTCCCGGAGGTTGTCGGCCCGGGCGAAAAACTGGGCATCGTCGGCATTGACACCCGACAGCCGGTCACGATAGTTACGGAATCCTTCAATGGCGCTTCGATACTCGGCCTCCGTGCGTGGCAGGATCCAGGAGTTGTTGTCGATGAAGAACTTTTGTTCGGCGATGGCGAGATCCGGATCTTCGCGCGATTGTGACTGGCTGCGGCTGTAGTCGTTCCTTGAGATCCTTGCCAGGTCGCGAACCTGTTGCAGTACGCCAAATTCCCAGTTCGGAATGTTGTCCAGGAAAACACTGGGTGGCGTTACGTCGTTTGTCAGGTAGCCACCGGGCTTGTCGAGCAGGGTCTCAGCGACGCGAATCAGGGTGTCGGTCGTGGCATAACCGACAACCGACGTGCTGCCAGAGGGCATTTCGTTAACCCAGAAAACATCAGGCGTCCGCGACCAGTACCAACCCAGGCCGAGGTTGACGATCAGGAGCGCCAGCAGCAGGACGGCGGTGATCTTTTGCCACAGCGGGCGTCGAATCATGTCGTCGGCGGATTTTTTCTTGCGTTTGAAAATCATGGCGGCCATCTATGCTTAGAGCGTCAGATAATCTAGCAGTTCCGGGAGTATCTCGCCCGATTTTCCCTGCAGGCAAAAGTGACTTTGTCCCGATTGGGGCGTTACGTCGGGATTGATTTCGATGACGACAGCATTATTCGCGCGAGCGGCGGCGGCTAACCCGGCGGCCGGCCAAACGACCGACGAGGTGCCAATGGAGAGAAACAGGTCGCAATCAGCAGTTGCCGCTGTCGCTGCCTCCAGGGCCGTTTCGGGAATAGCTTCCCCGAACCACACGACGCCCGGGCGCAGCATGCCACCACAGGCGCTGCATTTCGGCACTTCCGCCTCGTGATCCGCGTCCGTTACGACAATGCCCTCCGAAAAACATCGTTCTGTAAACAGGTTGCCATGAAACTCGATCACCTTGTCACTACCGGCACGCTGATGCAGACCGTCAACATTCTGGGTGATCAGCGTCAATCTGGGCACCCGTTCGGCGAGTGCGGCGAGGGCGAAGTGGCCGGCGTTAGGTTTAGCCTGCGCCACGAGCTCCCGTCGCCAGCGGTACCAGCGCCAGATGAGCGCGGGGTCTTCGAGGAAGGCTTCAGGCGTAGCGAGGTCCAGGGGATTGTATTGCGCCCAAAGACCGGTTTGGGCGTCCCGAAACGTCGGCACGCCGCTTTCCGCCGAGGCACCCGATCCAGTCAGTGCAACGACGTGTCGAGCCTGCCGCAAAGCATCGAGCGCTGCGGCAGGAATTCTCACTCAGGCCGCGGTCGCCAGCTGCCGGAGGACATAGTGCAGGATGCCACCATGCTCGAAGTAGTCGCGTTCTTTTGGCGTATCGATCCTGATTAGCGCTTTGAATCGAATCGGTTTTCCGCCATCCGGCGTTGCCGTCACGGAAACGGTTTCTGCAGCGGCATCTTCATGGCCTTCTATATCGAAGACTTCCTTGCCGGTGAGTCCCAGCGACGCCGCGTTTTCGCCCGCCATGAATTGCAGGGGAAGTACACCCATGCCGATCAGGTTGGAGCGATGAATTCTTTCGTAGCTGGCCGCGATTACCGCTTTCACGCCCAGCAGCATCGTGCCTTTAGCGGCCCAGTCCCGCGATGAGCCGGTGCCGTACTCTGCGCCGGCCAGAATGACCAGCGGCGTACCGTCTCCAGCGTACTTTCGTGCTGCATCGAAAATCGACAGTTGCTCGTTACTCGGCTGGTGACGGGTCCAGCCACCTTCTGTACCCGGTGCCAGCTGGTTTTTCAGGCGAATATTGGCAAAAGTGCCTCGCATCATGACTTCGTGATTGCCGCGCCTTGAGCCATAGGAATTGAAATCAGCCGGTTTCACACCGTTTGCTTTCAGGTATTCGGCTGCCGGGCTGTCCGCGGCAATGCTTCCCGCCGGCGAGATATGATCAGTGGTCACCGAGTCACCGAGTAGCAGAAGCACCCGGGCCCCGTGGATCGCCGTCACAGTGCCGGTCTCGAGTGTCATTCCCTCGAAGTACGGTGGATTCCGGACATAGGTGGAGTCGGGCGCCCATTCGTATATTTCCCCGCTGGGTGAGTCGATGCTCGTCCAGTTGGCGTCGCCGTCGAAAACTGCGTCGTAGCTGGATTTGAACATCGTTGAGTCGATGTTTTTGCCGATGGCATCGTGGACTTCCTTTTGGCCCGGCCAGATGTCCTTGAGGTAGACGGGATTGCCATCAGCATCGTCGCCCAGCGAATCTTTGAGCAAATTCACCTCCATCGACCCTGCCAGCGCGTAAGCGACGACCAGTGGCGGCGAGGCAAGGAAATTCATCTGTACGAGCGGATGAATACGACCTTCGAAATTCCGGTTTCCGGACAGGACGCTGCAGCCGATGATCTTACCGTCGGTAACCCCTTTTGAAATTTCGGGCAGCAGCGGGCCGGAATTGCCGATACAGGTGGTGCAGCCGTAGCCAACCGTATAAAAGCCCAGCGCTTCGAGGTCGTCATCAAGCCCGGATTTTTCCAGGTAGTCGGTAACGACTTTCGAGCCGGGCGCCAGGCTGGTTTTGACCCAGGGCTTGCTCTTTAGTCCCTTTGCCCTGGCATTGCGGGCAAGCAGGCCGGCCGCAAGCATGACCGCCGGGTTTGAGGTGTTGGTGCAGCTGGTTATCGCAGCGATCAGCACGGCGCCATCGGATAGCTCCACGGCGTCGCCAGCAAGCTTGATGCTGGCTTTCCCGCCGGCATCACGGTTAGCCGTCATCGCAGCGAGGTGTTCGCGATAGGTCGAATCGGCCACGCCAAGCGGGATGCGATCCTGTGGTCGTTTGGGTCCGGCCAGGCTTGGCTCGACCGTACCCATATCCAGTGACAACGTGTCAGAGTAAAGGGGGTCTTGCTGGCCCGAGTGGCGCCACATCCCTTGCGCTTTCGCGTATTCCTCGATCAGCTTGATGTGCGCTGGATCCCGGCCCGAGAGCTCGAGGTAACGGAGCGTTTCGCCATCGATCGGGAAGATGCCGCAGGTACTGCCAAACTCGGGTGCCATGTTGCCGAGCGTCGCACGATCCGCGAGTGGCAGGTCATCGAGACCGTCGCCAAAGAATTCGACGAACTTTCCGACAACGCCTTTCTTGCGCAGCATTTCGGTAACGGTCAGCACGAGATCGGTAGCTGTCGTGCCTTCCTTCAGCTTGCCCGTCAGCTTGAAGCCGATAACATTGGGAATGAGCATGGTGATTGGCTGGCCCAGCATCGCCGCTTCTGCTTCGATACCTCCCACACCCCAGCCGAGTACGCCGATACCGTTGATCATCGTCGTGTGAGAATCCGTTCCAACGACCGTATCCGGGTAGGCGCGGCGTATGCCGTCTTTTTCGGTGTCGAAGACCACGCGAGCAAGGTATTCCAGGTTGACCTGGTGAACGATTCCCGTATTCGGCGGAACGACACGGAAATTTTCGAATGCTCCCTGTCCCCAGCGAAGGAACGAATAACGCTCACGGTTGCGTTCAAATTCGATCTTGTTATTCAGGTCCAGAGAATCGGCAGAACCATAGCGGTCAATCTGGACTGAGTGGTCGATGACCAGCTCGGCCGGTGAAAGCGGGTTAATGCGGTCGGCGCTTCCACCCAGTTTGACTACGGCATCGCGCATAGCGGCCAGGTCGACTACGGCCGGCACTCCGGTGAAGTCCTGCAATATGACGCGGCTCGGCGTGAAGGAAATTTCAGTGTCAGGTGCCGCCTTTGGATCCCAGTTTGCGAGCGCAAGGATATTTTCTCGCGTAACGTCGCGTCCGTCCTCGAAACGGAGCAGGTTTTCCAGCAGGATCTTAAGCGAATAGGGCAGTCGGCTGACGTGACCCTCCGTCACTGCATCGAGCCTGAAAATTTCGTAATTCTTGCCGCTCACTTCGAGCGTTGAACGAGCGCCGAAGCTGTCCGTCATTATTTTTCTCCGGGTATGGTTTGCCGAGCGACGGATTCTGGGTCTTGCTGCCCGTCGCGGGGCGGCATTATAACGTCTTAGCCGGTCTTTAGCATGGGGTCTTGGCGGCTTACCGTGCCCTCGATGACCGCTCCCCCAAGGCACCGATCGCCATCGTAGAAAACCACGAACTGGCCCGGCGCAACCGCAGCCTGCCGACTCTCAAATTCAACTTTCAGGCGCCCATCTGCACCCAGGCTGACCCGGCATGACTGGTCGTCCTGGCGATAACGGATCTTGGCCATGCAGGCTAAAATGCCGTCATTGGCCAGTATTTCCGGCAAACCGTTGATCCAGCTGGGATCCTTTGCCTGGAGTGCCATGCTGTAACGCAAGGGATGCTCACCCTGCGCCACGATCAGGGCGTTTTCATCGAGATTCTTTGCCACAACGTACCAGGGCTCGTCGTTTGCGTCCTGTCGGCCGCCGATGCCAAGGCCCTGGCGCTGACCCAGCGTGTAATACATCAGACCGTGATGTTCACCGACCTTTTGCCCTTCCGGCGTGCGAATAGGGCCAGGGTTGGCCGGCAGGTAGGTTGCGAGGAATTCGCGGAACGGTCGCTCGCCGATAAAACAGATCCCGGTGCTGTCCTTTTTTGCATGTACCGACAGATTATGGTCCCTTGCAATCTTTCGAACTTCAGATTTCACGAGATTCCCGAGTGGGAAAACGGTAACTGCAAGTGCCTCAGAACTGACTGCGTGCAGGAAATAGCTTTGGTCTTTTGACTTGTCGCGGGCCTTGAGAAGGCATACGTTACCGTCGATGATACTCGTACGCGCGTAATGCCCGGTTGCAATGAGGTCACCCCCAAGACGGCGGGCGTATTTCAGGAATTCGCCAAATTTAATTTCACGATTACAAAGCACATCCGGGTTAGGTGTGCGGCCCGCACGGTATTCGTCCAGGAAGTACGAAAAAACCCGGTCTCTGTACTCGCGGGCAAAATTGACGTGATGCAGCGTGATTTCGAGTTGGTCGCAAATATTGCGAGCATCCTGCAAATCATCCGCAGCGGTGCAATAGCCGTCATCGTCTTCCCAGTTGGTCATGTGCAACGCATGAACCTCTGCACCAGCGCGCTTGAGAAGTATCGCAGCCACGGCCGAATCGACACCACCGGACAAGCCGAGTACGACGCGTTTTCCTTCCAGGGATTGCTCTGAACAATGCATAACCGGTAATTCTAACACCGGTACGGCTCAGAGAACTTCAGATCAGCGCTGCGCTGGCCAGAACTTTATCGACGTTCTGCGACACCGGCATAATGTTGGCGAGCAGGGTATTTGGTTGCCTGTGACCGGCGAGGTAGTCTTCGACTGACCGCAGGACCATCGGCGTACGCAGATCGCGAGCCCTGCGCTTGATGTCGCTCAGCGTATACCAGTGGACCGCATGCACGCCATCGTCCAGGCGGCGCCTGGCGTTCTCGGAAACAAGGTCTGCAACGTAAACGATGCGCAGGAAGTTTTGCCGGGTCTGCGGTTGAATCCAGAGATAAACGCCAAGAAGGTCAGTAACCCTGACCTGGCAGCCGGACTCTTCCAGTGCCTCGCGTTCAGCAGCTTGTTCGGGTGACTCGCCTGCATCGATGTGACCCCCGGGTTGGTTGACAACAATGACACCCGATGAGCGCTCTTCAATCATCAGGAAAGAACCGTCCCGCTCGACGACGGCGGAAACTGTCAGATCAGTTGGTAGCACGTTGCGCCTTTCTTTTTCTTAAATGCCGAGTTGACGGAATTCGATTTCTACTTCGCTCGCTTGCCATATTTCGTCAAACATCTTTCCGTAGAGTTTGGCGACTGAAGGTTCGAAGGTATCTGCGATGCCTTCCCATCGTTCGTGCTGCAGGCGGTAAACAAGTGCGGTTTCATCCGCGATGCAAAATGATTCCGCATGCGTTCGTAAATCGTCACGCACGTGACGAAATTCGATGTAGGTATTCAGGCGCCGTCCGAGGTGGACAAAGTTGTTGCCATTCTTGATGGCACGATGCGGGTCGGCAATCAGAACGCGAATTCGGGCATAGGCCTGGGAGAGAACGAGGTGCTTGACGATTTCAAGGAAATCCGGATCGTCATAGATGCCCGGATCCAGGTCATGCGTAAATATGGAAAGCTTCCTGGATGCCTCAGATGCAACATCTATAACGGCCTGGCGCATTTCGTCCTTGGTCGAAATGACCCATCGGCGGCCTTTTTCTCGTGCTGGTTCCATTTTATGTCTGATGGTTAAGTCGTCGTCCCCTGGGAGAGAAATTTTACCGGTCGCCAGAGGAATCCCGGTGCCAACTGTGTCACGTTTTTCCGACAGCGTTGGTTGAGAACCGTTCTCATCAAAGGGTCTCGGTAAGGTCGAAGACTCCCTGGCCAAGCAGCCAGGTGATAAATTCCTGGCCCCCGGGGAGGCCGTCCAGATGTCGAATCGTGTCCGGCATTACAGCTCGATCCACACATAGTGAACGAACCAGGGAGGCGCCGCCGGCCGGAATATCGCGAGCCACGCCATTGGCGAAAATTAACTGGCAGCCGTCGATATCTGACCAGGCAACCAGCGCCATGCCGTGTACCTGAAGCGCGTGTCGTCCACTGAGCAATTCCTGGGTTTCACTTAGTGTTGCGGCTTCCGGGTCCAGCCAGGCTTTTGGGTCGGTAACGACGGAGCCGAGTACAGTGATCAGTTCGTTGTTGCCAACGGACTCGTCAAGAAGACATTGCTCGCGCATTCGCCGAACGCTTTCAGCCGCAATTTTGCCATCGCGAGCTTCGGACACCTGCAAATCAGGATCACAATAGAAAATCGTTTGAACATGATTAGCTTCTTCTGCAGATGTCCCGGAACCCGGCGCATAGATACGTTCGTACCCGGCGCGGAGTTCATCTTTAGTTGGTGCACGCATGCCAATGGAGTAGGTGGTACAGAGATCTTTTGCGACGCCCCAATGCGGGACGCCGGGTGGAACGTAAAGGACATCACCGGTGTGGCAGAGCCGCTGTTCGGTTGGTTCGAAAGGCAGAAGCAAGGACAGCGAGTCCACCGAGGAATCAGCGGGTACGTTCCGCTCATCACTCACCAGCCATTGGCGCGATCCTTCGCCCTGGCACAGGAACACATCGTAGTTATCCTTGTGCGGACCGACACTTCCACCAGGTGCCGCAATACTGATCATCAGGTCGTCAATTCTCCAGGACGGGATGAACGGTACCAGTCGAAAATACTCGCGAAAGTCTGGCAGGTGTTTCTCGACGTCCTGCACGAGCAAGGTCCAGTCATTAGCGGGAAGAGAATTGAGATCTGAATCCGAGAACGGGCCGTGTTCGACCCGGTAGCCAGTTTTGCCGCCGGTGCGGTCTGTAAATACAAGGCGGGACTCGACGTCTGGTTGGGTTGCCAGCCATGCGAGCTCGTCGGCATCCAGCGCCGGGAGATCATCGCCAGCGGCCGACGGCAAAAAAAAAGCTTTCTTTTGCCAGTAGTCGGCGAGAAAGCGTTCCGGAGACAGTCCTTTCAGCATCAGCTAATCACCTGGTGATCAATGAGCGGAGATAGCCGGGTTCACAAGCCACGTATCCAGCACAACCATTAAAACGGTGAGGGGCACCAGGAGGGAGTGAGCAAGGCGATTCTTTGACACTATAAGTGCTAAACAAATTGCCATCACCGGAAATCCGGATATGTTACCCGCGGTCAGCACTGGCTCATTCTCAAGAATCGTGCCGTCAAATGTGCCCACTATTGTGCCCAATACAACGAAGCCCCAGAGGACAGGTGCTTGCTTGTAGTAATAGGCTTCAAGATCCGCATTCGCTGCCGGTCGCGGATAAAGCAAGTGAGCAATGAGAAAAAGCATGATTGGTGGAAAAAGAAGGGAAAGAACTGCTCCAAAGCTAATCACGCCGAGATCGACCAGCTCCCAGCTCTCCCACCACCGTTGCAGGAGCGCAAAAAAAATACCGATTTGAAACAGGACATGGATCCAGTAAAATTTTATCGTTTCCCGGACGCGCAGAAGGTTGGCGACGCCGGTAAGCAACTCGCTCAGCGCAAGGCCGACGACGACAGATATCAAGATCATCAGGAATTCAAAAAGCCCCATCTGAAGCTCCCTGGTGGCGCGTGCAGATCAACCGGCATTGCCCAGTAACTGTTTCATTCAAAATCTTAGCATCTTGCACAAAGCGCTGCTCATGGCTATGCGACTGCCGTGGCGCTATATTTCCTATGTGCTTCGAAATACGCCTGCCTTCATTGCCTGCTGCGGAATCGGAACCATCGTTCTGGCGATTCTGATCGGGCCGCTTTTTTCACCGCCGGAGTTCTCCTGGCTGCGGCACTCTACATCCGAGCAGGCAGGGCAGCACATGGCCGGTGCCTGGATCATGCGAGTCGGGTTTATAGCATTTGGCGGCGCAACACTGACTGCGGCGTTAATTGACCGAAAAAATCGCCCCTTCGTTCGCGCGGCATTAATCCTGTTCGGAACGGGCCTTGTCGGTACCGCGATATGGTCGAACGCTTCGTTATTGCCTGGCCTGACATCTGATATGCACGAGGACTGGGTGCATTCTGTGGCGTCTGGACTCGTTGGAACTGCTTTTGCTTCGGCCTGTGCTGCACGTTTGTTTGCGCCCGG
>JAHEFD010000189.1 GCA_024640345.1 Woeseiaceae bacterium | reverse complement strand
TCAAAGATCAGGAGATCCCAGGTATCAGCTTATTCATGGTTTTGCCTGGTCCAATAGATGGGGCCAAGGGATTTGACCTGATGATGACCGCTGCTCGCGCATTGGCGCAGTCGCTCAACGCGGAGCTGCTCGATGAGTCTGGAAGTACGCTCAGCATTCAACGTGAACGCTATTTGCGGGAGGAAATTATTCAGCATCAGCACGCCTCCGTTTTAGTGTGATTACCATTCACCTCAGATGAGCGCACCAGCCGCGATCAGCAAGAAAGTCGATTCCCTCAGGTCGCAGATTCGACATCATAATTATCAATATCACGTTCTCGACGATCCGGAAATTCCCGATGCGGAATACGATCGACTTGTGCGTGAACTTCAGAAACTGGAATCTGAATATCCGGAATTGATCACGCAGGACTCTCCGACGCAGCGTGTCGGTGGCGAGCCAGTGAAATCGTTTGGCACGATACAGCACCTGATTCCCATGCTGTCGCTGGAAAATGCGTTTAGCGAAGATGAACTAAGAGACTTCCACCGAAGAGTCACCGACAGGCTGGGAATCGACAAAGGCGCCGAGCTTAGCTATGCGGCAGAGCCCAAGCTCGATGGTGCCGCTGTTAGCCTGCTGTACCAGGACGGCAAACTGGTGCGCGGTGCAACTCGCGGTGATGGGACCACTGGCGAGGATATTACGCATAACGTCAGAACAATTGATGCTGTACCACTGAGTCTCATAGGTAATGACTTCCCCACGACGCTCGAAGTCAGAGGTGAAGTCTTTATGCCGCGGGCTGGATTTAATGCCTTTAATGAAAAGGCAAAGAAAAATGGCGAGAAAACGTTTGTAAACCCACGGAACGCGGCAGCTGGAAGTCTGCGGCAACTCGATCCGCGCCTGACAGCCGAGCGACCTCTTGATATCTATGTCTATTCGGTTGGGCAGGTCGACGGTGGTGTGGTTCCGCCCCGACACAGCGAGATTCTTGACCGGCTAGGCGGTTGGGGCTTCAAGGTTTGCCCGGAAAGGAAAGTGGTCACCGGAATTGATGGCTGCCTGAAGTTCTATTCTGACATTGGTCGGCGGAGGGATTCGTTGGCGTACGACATCGATGGCGTTGTCTATAAGGTCAACCGGCTCGATTACCAGGAACGGCTTGGCTTCGTCTCGCGGGCGCCTCGATGGGCGATTGCACACAAGTTTCCAGCGCAGGAGGAGCTTACCGTTGTAAGGGACATCGAATTCCAGGTCGGACGAACAGGTGCAGTAACGCCGGTCGCAAGGCTGGAACCCGTGTTTGTTGGCGGCGTTACTGTCAGCAATGCGACATTGCACAACATGGACGAGTTGCACCGCAAAGACGTGCGGGTCGGCGATACTGTGATCGTCAGGCGTGCAGGCGATGTGATTCCTGAGGTTGTCAAAATTGTGCCGGAACGGCGACCGAAGCGAACCCGCAAGGTCGGGGCGCCGACTAAATGTCCGGTTTGTGGGTCTGCTGTTGTGCGTGAGAAGGATGAGGCTGTCGCCCGATGCACCGGCGGCTTGTTCTGTGCTGCCCAACGAGCCGAAGCGCTGAAACACTTTGTTTCTCGTCGCGCCATGGATATCGACGGTCTTGGCAGCAAGCTTATCGAACAGCTGGTTTCGACCGACCGCATCAGAACACCGGCAGACCTCTTTGACCTGACAAAAGACGAGCTTATGGACTTGGAACGCATGGGCGCCAAATCTGCTGAAAATCTGCTGGAATCTATCGAACGCAGCAAACACACGACTCTCCCACGCTTCCTGTATGCCCTTGGAATACGTGAGGTAGGGGAGGCGACAGCAAGTTCGCTTGCGTCCCATTACGGCAAGCTGGTTGCGGTTATGGGCGCCAACGAGGCAGAGCTACAGGAGGTTCCGGACGTTGGGCCCG
Source organism: Woeseiaceae bacterium (assembly GCA_024640345.1). Taxonomy (GTDB): domain Bacteria; phylum Pseudomonadota; class Gammaproteobacteria; order Steroidobacterales; family Woeseiaceae; genus SZUA-117. The sequence goes on along the minus strand of JAHEFD010000189.1, from coordinate 953 downwards.
TGGTTGCCTCCCGTGTCAGGGCATTCTTTGCTGAGATCCATAACCGGGAGGTTATCCAACGTCTTGTAGAGTCCGGGGTAACCTGGCCAGAATCTGAGCCGGCACCAAAATCTGAGGAAGGAAAGCTTCACGGTAAGACATTTGTGCTGACCGGGACTCTCGGCGGCATGTCGCGGCACGAGGCAAAAGACAGGATTCAGGCGGCGGGCGGAAAAGTCACCGGCACAGTGTCTAAAAACACCGATTTTCTGGTTGCCGGAGACAAGGCTGGTTCAAAACTAACAAAAGCGCAAAACCTGGAAATAGCGATACTCAATGAGGTCCAATTGGAAAAACTGCTTTCTGATCAATAATTAACCAGATTTTGGGAAAAATTGCTCAAAAATTCCCAATGAAATCAACTCCTAAAAGTCGATAAGACCTCCAGAAATAACAATGGTTTTTGATCACAAATGAACGCAAAACTTGGGCCAATTTTCCCAAGTTGCTTATTTCGTTGACGAATATCGCAGTGCCTACCTATATTTCGCGTCCATGCAAGACACCATTCAACGCCACATTCTTAGCGCACTTCTTGTCGCATTGCGGCCGCTGGCACGAGCTTTACTGCGAGCTGGAATCGGTCACCGAGAGTTCAACGAAATCTCAAAATCTGCCTATGTAGACGTCGCTACGAAGGATTATGGCCTTCGTGGCAGGCCGACAAATATTTCTCGTGTTGCAGTTATGACTGGACTGACCCGAAAGGAGGTTCGGCGCCTTCGCAACAAGGGTGAAGCCGGGCAGGAAACTGACGTCGGGCGAAGGACACCAATGGGCGTGGTGCTTCATCGTTGGTACACGGAAAGCGACTTTTTGAATGAAGACGGAGAACCAAGAGATCTGAGGTTTGACGGCGGCCAGAATTCGTTTTCCGACCTGGTCCGCAAATATGGCGGCGATATTCCGCCTGG
>JAHEFD010000188.1 GCA_024640345.1 Woeseiaceae bacterium | reverse complement strand
CCTTGATCTCTTTCAGCACGATATCCGAGCGTACCTGCGACACCCCGGGCAGCCGGAAAATGAAGTCGTCGAGGAATGAATTGTAGGCATCCATATCCTCGACGACGACGCGAAGATGGAAATCCGCCTCACCGCTCGTCGCGAAGCATTCCAGTACTTCCGGGTGGCGCATCACCTCTTTGATGAAATTCTCTACGTGTTTTTCTTCGTGACGCGCCAGGGTCACCAGCGTCATTGACGACAACGTGAAACCCGCTTTCTTGGTATCCAGAATTGCAGCATAGCGATCGATGACGCCTGCTTCCTCGAGGCTTCGTACGCGGCGCCAACAGGCGGAACTGGACATACCGACTTTATCGGCCAGTTGTTGCGTTGTGAGACGACTATCCTGTTGCAGTTCACGAAGGATCAACCGGTCTTTGCGTTCCAGCATAGTATTTCCACTTTTACGAAATAATCGGTTAATTCTACCGTATTTTTTATAATTACGGATGAATTTTCCGTTTTTTGACGCCTGGTTGAGTAATTTCGGTCTCAACTTGCGACAGCAATCTGCCATTATCGGCGGTCAGCTCTAAAACCCCAGGTACTCCAATGAGTTTTACGCCCGGCCGCCGTCCGCTCGATAACTACGAACTCGATGACCGCTATCGGCGCGAATCCGGCCGGGTATTCCTGACCGGCACCCAGGCATTGGTCCGTATTCCACTGATGCAGAGAACGATGGACCAGGCCGCCGGCCTGCACACCGCGGGATTTATCAGCGGTTATCGCGGGTCACCGCTTGGCAGCTACGACATGGAGTTGTGGCGGGCGGCGCGATTCCTTGAAGAAGGCAATATTCGATTCTTGCCTGCGGTGAATGAGGAACTGGCAGCCACCGCAATACTCGGCACACAACAGGTCGAGGGCGACCCTCACAAAAACGTCGATGGAGTGTTTGGCATCTGGTACGGCAAGGGTCCGGGTGTTGATCGCGCGGGCGATGGCCTCAAACATGGAAATGCCTATGGCAGCTCGCCACACGGTGGAGTCCTCGTCGTCGCCGGCGACGATCACGGCTGTGTGTCGTCATCGATGCCGCACCAGTCTGACGTCGCGTTCCTGTCCTGGCTCATGCCCAACCTGAATCCCTCCAGTGTCGCCGAGTACCTGGAGTTCGGGCTTTACGGCATCGCTCTGTCAAGATTTTCCGGAATGTGGGTCGGGTTCAAAGCAATTTCGGAGACCGTTGAGTCTGCGATGTCCGTCGAGCTTGGTCCCTACCCTCGCTTTGTGATTCCGCAAACTTTCGAGATACCCGAAGATGGCCTGCATATCCGCTGGCCCGATTACCCCGGACCACAGATAGAGGAGCGCCTGGAACACAAAAAAGAAGCAACGCTGGCATTCGCAGCCGCTAACCCCATCGATCGAAAAATCTTCGATACACCGAATGCAAAATACGGAATCGTCACGACCGGAAAGGCACACCTGGACCTGATGGAGGCGTTGCGTCTCCTCGGTATAGACAAGAAAGAAGCCCACCGCATTGGTCTTGACGTTTACAAAGTCGGAATGGTCTGGCCACTGGCGCACGATTCAGCGCTCGACTTTGTGCGCGGCCTGCACGAAGTCCTCGTTATCGAAGAAAAGCGAGGCCTTATCGAAAGCCAGTTCAAGGAGTATTTTTACGATTACCCCGGCCGAAAACCCAAACGAATGGTCGGCAAGGAAGACCAACATGGCCAGAAACTCGTGCCATGGGTTGGCGAGCTTTCTCCGATCCAGCTCGCAGTAATCGTGGCCGGGCGGCTCGACGCAGAGTTCATCGGCATGAACCTGTCGCGCCGGGCAAGATCCCTGGCGGACACGAACGCTCCGTTAATTGACATCGGCGGCGCATCTCGCACCCCGTACTTCTGCTCTGGCTGTCCACACAACACCTCCACCAAGGTTCCGGAGGGCTCACACGCGCTCGCCGGTATTGGTTGTCATTTCATGGCTAACTGGATGGACAGGGATACTGACGGGCTGATCCAGATGGGCGGAGAAGGTATCAACTGGGTAACCCGTTCGATGTTCAACGGTGAGAAGCACGTATTCCAGAACCTCGGAGACGGAACTTTTTATCATTCCGGTTCACTCGCAATAAGGCAGGCATTTGCCGCCGGCACGAACATCACATTCAAGATACTTTTCAACGATGCCGTTGCAATGACCGGAGGCCAGCCGGTGGACGGGCCGATAACCGTTGAACGGATCGCCCACTCAGTTCGTGCTGAAGGCATCGAACGTATCGCACTGGTTTCAGACGAGCCGGGTAAATTCGACGCCTCAGACCTGCCAAAAGGAACGACGATCTCGCACCGGCGCGACCTGGATGCCATTCAAAGAGAACTCAGGGAAATACCGGGCGTCACAATCCTGATCTATGCCCAGGCTTGCGCGACGGAGAAACGACGTCGCAGAAAGCGAGGCACGCTTGTCGACCCTGACAAGTTCGTTGTCATCAACGACCTGGTCTGTGAGGGATGCGGAGATTGCTCGGCAGAGTCCAACTGCCTTTCCGTTATCCCGAAAGAAACGCCATTCGGCCGCAAACGCCAGATAGACCAGAACAGTTGCAACAAGGACTATTCCTGCGTCAACGGTTTTTGCCCCAGCTTTGTCACAATCGAAGGTGGAGAACGGCCCGGCAATAAAGTGGACGTGGCATTTCCGGATGACAAGCTTGCGTCGCTCCCGTCACCATCCGTTCCGGAACTCGGGAGTAGCTACGATTTGCTGGTCACCGGAGTCGGAGGTACCGGCGTAATCACGGTGGGAGCGCTGATCACGATGGCGGCGCACCTCGAAGGTCTCGGCACAAGCGTTCTGGACTTCATGGGA
>JAHEFD010000187.1 GCA_024640345.1 Woeseiaceae bacterium | reverse complement strand
ATCGAGGTCCGGCAGGTCGTCCGCGGGGAAGTGGCTGAAGTCAGGCTCCATCTCTTCCTTGTCGGCCGGTAATGCCATCCACGACTGTATGCCGTGAAGCCTGGAGTGTATATCCAGGTCGCTGCCCGCACGCTCCGAATGAACGATGCCCTTTCCGGCCGTCATCAGGTTGACCGCGCCGGCTTTAATCGGCTGCACGAATCCAAGGTTGTCCCGGTGCATGATCTCACCTTCGAAAAGGTAGGTGATGGTGGCTAGCCCAATGTGTGGGTGCGGTCGCACCTGGATGCCACGACCCGGAGCAAACTCGGCGGGTCCGATGTGATCGAAAAAAATAAACGGGCCGACCATTTGACGCTCGGTCGCAGGCAAGACGCGTCTTACTGTAAATTCACCCAGGCTCTTTTCTTTGGGCTCGATACGTAATTCAATGACTTTGTCTGCTTTTGTATCCTGGTCACTCATGGTGCGTTTCTCATGTCAGTAGCAAGTCTGGATCGACCAATACCGGTCAATTGGCCCTTCACTCTGAATCCTAACCTATAACCTGCTCTCTTCGGCAACCGGATGACCGGGCAGTCAAAAATACTGCAGGATGTAATTTCACGGCAACCATTCATTGAACATCAGGTAAGCTTTGAGACTGCTGTCTACCGGATATTCCGGGCGCACGGGCCACAGGAAGAAAATCATGCCAATCAATCGTCGCGAAATTTTTCAATCTGCTGCGGCCATGGGATTAGCCGCGCTTTCCGGACCGGCAATGACTCAATCGAGTCGGCGCGTTGCATATTTCGACCCGTGGGTCGAGATTCGTGCCGATCACGTTGCACACAACCTGGCACAGGTGCGGGCAAGGGCCGAGAACCGGCCGGTACTCGCCGTTATCAAGAACAACGCTTACGGAGTCGGTATTACAAACATGGGTCGACTGCTTCAGGAAAGCGGCGCCATCGCCGGCCTGGCAGTGGTCAAACTCGACGAAGCTGTCACGTTGCGGGAGAACGGTATCTCGGCACCAATCTTGCTGATGGGCCCGTTTGATGACCGGGATCTTGAAGAAGTCGTTTCTCACAACATCATGCCAATGGTCTATACGCCGGTTGGAAAAACACTTGACCGGCTTTCAGCGAAATACTCGAGGAAAGTTCCCCTCCATGTCTGTGTTGACACCGGCATGGGCAGAGCAGGCGTGCCAATTGGCGAGGCCCATGCGCTGATCGAGGATCTGGCCGAACGCAAATCGGTCGATGTTCGCGGTGTTATGACGACGCTGACAGAGACACCGGAATTCGAAGTCGATCAACACCGGCGCCTCCAGTCATTAATCAATGACCTCAAGTCAAAAGGCATATCCACAGGCCTGGCACACGCGGCATCGAGTTATGGCCTGTTCCAGTCTCAGTTCGCCTTCATGGACATGGTGCGACCCGGAATGTCGTTATACGGCTGTTACCCCGCGCTGAAGTTCCGGCATGAGAACATCCTGGATCTAAAACCGGCGATCGCCTTAAGGGCACGGGTGATCTACGTAAGGCACCTGAAGAAGGGCGAGTTCGCCGGCTACGAACAGGCATACACGGCAAAGGAAGACGTCTGGATCGCGACACTGCCGGTCGGCCATGTTGATGGCGTCCCGCGTGTCGCAGCCAACGGGGCCAGGGTCAAAATCGGCGAGCAACTATACCCTGTCATTGCCAGCGTCTCGGCGAGCCATACGCTTATTGAAATTGGACCGGATAAGTCAGTCAACGCCGGAGATGTCGCGACGATTTTCGACTGGACGACGGGCTCGCGACCGGAAGACATTGCCGAGTCATGCGGCGCCTCCGTGTATGACCTCCTTATGCATCTAAGCCCGCTCTTGCCTCGAACGGTTATGGGCTGATTTTTTTGTTAATTGCCGTGCCTGCTAGTAACCTGAAGCAGACCCAGCCGAATTTTATCAATGCCCGCCGTGAGCGGGTGAGGACGGAAAATTGAATACGAGACGTGATTTTTTGAAGAAAGCCGGCATTGCGACTTCCGCACTTACTTTGCCCTGGAGCCTTGTTGCAAACGCGCAGCAGAAACTACCAAGACGGGCAATTCCGGGCACTGATGAAACGCTGCCAGTAATCGGGCTCGGCAATGGCAAAGTATTCCTCGAAGGCGACATGGCCACATCCCGTGAGCTTATGGAAATCCTGCGGGAACGCGGTGGCTCATACATGGATTGTATTTTCAATGCTCGCACCACGGTCGCCAAAGTCATTGGCGAGTTGAACGCCCAGGATGATTTCTTTATCGGCGCTTATGTCATGGGTAAGACAGAAGATGAGTCGCGCAACGAGATTGCACAGCTGCTCGAGCTTTCCGGAAAAGATTCACTTGACCTCGCTCACGCCTGGAATGAGTTTGCCGTGCCGAACTGGAACCTGGTGCGCGGCTGGAAAGACGACGGCCTGGCCCGGTATATCGGTGTGTCACGAAACGCGAGCACCCATTACGACGACATCATGAAACTGATGGATACCGGAACTGTCGATATCGTCCAGGTCAACTACTCCGCCCTGGAAACTGATGCAGAGAATCGCGTGCTGCCAATGGCAATGGACAAGGGAATTGCCGTCAACATCAATCGTCCGTTTTTGAATGGCGAGTATTTTTCGCTTGTGTCGGGACACCAGTTGCCCGAATGGGCCGCTGATTTCGATTGCGAGACATGGGCACAGTTCGCTCTCAAATTCATTCTTTCGCATCCCGCCGTTAATTGCGTGATCGCCGAGACATCCAGCCCGGAACACGCCATCGACAATATTGGTGCAGGCTTCGGCCGATTGCCAGATGATGCTGAGCGCAAGCGGATCGCAGCACACCTCAAGGAGTTGGCGG
>JAHEFD010000100.1 GCA_024640345.1 Woeseiaceae bacterium | reverse complement strand
GCTCGCGATTTTATTCAAAGCCAGCTTGTCCGGTGAGAGCGTCATGAGTAAACGCAGAGACCTTCAGTCCGAAACGGAAGTCGTGCAGGGAATGCATTATCTCGACCCCCGGTCGGGCAGCATCGTGCCGCCGATTATGCCATCGACGACATTTGCCCGTGACGGGAACTACGAGCTGGTGTGTCCCGATCGCAGTTATGCCCGCGATCATAATCCGAGCTTTCAGACTGCTGAAGACATGTTGCAACGCCTGGAAGGCGGTGACGATGCATTATTGTTCTCTTCCGGGATGGCTGCCGCTGTATCAGTTGTGCAGTCGCTGGAACCCGGCGCTCACATGGTTATTCCTGAAGTAATGTACTGGGGATTGCGCAACTGGATGGTTGGTTTTTGTGGGCGCTGGGGGATCGAACTGGATCAGTTTGATCCGTCAGATCCCGATGATCTTGGTGCCAAGGTGAAGCCCGGTCGAACCTCACTGGTCTGGGTAGAAACGCCAACGAATCCCACCTGGGATGTCGTCGATATCGAAACTGCGGCTGAAGTCGCTCATGGGGTCGGCGCGAAGCTCGTCGTTGACTCCACCGTCGCGACTCCCGTACTGACGCGACCGATTGAATTCGGGGCAGACATCGTAATGCATTCGGCGACGAAATATTTGAACGGTCACGGTGACGTTGTGGCCGGCGCGCTGGTGACGGCATCAAAGGATGTTTTTTGGGAGCGAATTTGCCATGTTCGTGCCGAAGCCGGTGCGCTCCTGGGATCGTTCGAGGCCTGGCTTTTGCAAAGAGGAATGAGAACGCTTTTCCTGCGTGTCAGAAATGCATCTCAATCCGCATCCATCATAGCGGATCATTTTTCAGAACATCCGAAACTGGAGTCAGTTTTATATCCGGGGCTCGAATCGCATCCTGGTCACGAAATCGCCAAGAAACAGATGGCAGGCGGCTTTGGCGGTATGTTGTCCTTTTGCGTTGCAGGAGGGGAGAAGGCGGCATTGGATATGGTTAAACGCTGCGAAGTGTTCATCCGTGCAACATCGCTCGGCGGTGTCGAAAGCCTGGTCGAACATCGCTACTCTATCGAAGGGCCGGAGAGTCCAATACCGAAGAACCTCGTGCGCATTTCGGTGGGCGCCGAGGCAGTTGAAGATCTTATCGAAGATCTTGAGCACGCACTGGGCGACTGAATGGCGCGCGGTCAGGTAAGGCGATCAGGCAACCAACAGGAGAGATAAAATGGATTTTCAATCGCTGGCAAATCTCGGCGAGATGATCGGCGGCGTTGCCGTCGTGATATCGCTGATTTATCTTTCCGTCCAGGTTCGCCAGAATACAGCATCGCAACAAACCGAGAACTACACGCGCGCGCTTGATCGTATTTCGGCGCAACAAGCGCGACTGGGCGGTAGCGGTGCGTATGCAATGATGTTTTCGAGAGGCGTCAAGGATGCCACTGCTCTCACGGTCGAGGAACGGCTTCAGTTCACCTGGATGCTGTATGAGATATTCGGCGGGTTTGAGTTCATGTTTCACGCCTCGCAAAACAACGCAATTCCGGAAGAGGTGTGGGATCGCTGGTCGCTAACGGTCGGCTATTGGTTGCATTACCCCGGCGTATTGATGTGGTGGAGCGTTCGGCCGGTCCCTTTTACCGAAAGCTTTACGGCCTACATTGACTCGATGATCGAAAATAATCCGGTCAGTGCGGATGCGGCCAGCAAGTGGTCTGAATTTGTAAGCGCCAAGTAATTCGATCGCAAGGGTCGCCTGGCTTCTCGTTGCCGACAATGAGCCGAGTAAGGCTCATTCAGCAGCCGAAAAATCTTCTCCCGCAGTGTGAGACTCAAAGATGTAAGCAGTGCCATCAGAGAGCAGTGCGATGGTATTGAAATCCTGCGGACGAGGATGTTCCATGCCTGGAGATCCCAATGGCATTCCCGGTACTGCTATACCTGCAACGTGTTCCGGTTTTTCTTTCAGCAACTTCAGAATGTCATTCGCCGGAACGTGACCTTCGATGAAATAACCGCCGATTACGGCAGTGTGGCAGGACATTAACGGTTCCGGAATGTTTCGCTCGGTTTTAAACAGATAAATTTGCGGGTCTTCGGTCGACTCGACCGTAAAACCATATGAGCGCAGGTGTGCAGCCCACAGGTCGCAGCACTCGCAACCCGGGTTCTTGTGCATGATTACGTGGGCCTCTTCGACACTGTCGACATTTAATTCTTCGTCAGGCCAGGCCACCGAACTTAGAAAAAAGGCAAGAAAGAGCAAGCCGGTTCGCTTCATTTTCAGTCGTTCCTTGTCAATGCCGGGTGCCGGGATTATGAAGAAAATTGCCGCCAACCACAAAGGCGTATCGGATAACCCCAATGGTTGTCTGGCAATCAGTACTTAAAATAGGCTTGCAGTGGTGCATCTGCAAAGGTGCCGTATGAAAGTTGCAAGGGATTTCTGCTTTCGACAAGGCCTTTTTCTCCTGGGCGCGGCATTCATATGCGCGTGCACAGCGCAACCGGAAGGCAACGACTACCCCGTATTGCCGGCTCGATTCGCCGAAGAGGTTCCTGGTGAGCCGCTGGTTGCACTCGATGTTTTTATCGCGGAAACGGATTTTTATGTCCGGTACCGGCTCGGAACGGAAATTCTCCACGCGGGCGGAGAATGGGCGAACCGGATTCATCTGGCGGAAATTGCGGAAGGAAAACCGCAGGCCGGTCCGTACATTCTGCCACTCCAGTATCACCAGGCCGAACCCTGGTCCAATTTGCCGATGAATCCTATCGTCGTAAAGGTACTGGGGAGCGAGGATTGGGAAGTGCTTCGTGCCCGTATTTTCGACAGTGTTATACCGAAGTCAGGAAACGCCGGCGTGGTTCTGCATTTTTATGTAGATGACTATTTCCTCTATTTCGATGAGGCGGGCCACTTTCAGTCAACGGTTCTGGACGAGAAACCTGCAGATTATTCCATCAGTGCATCGTTCAGTTTCGCCGAGCTTTTCAAGTCAGGTTTTCCGTTGCTGGAAGAATTCCTCACAGAGAAAGGTATTCAGGACCGTCGCATTGTCTTTAATACTGCCGACACGGGAGCATATTCGCTGCCATTTCTTTACGTGAACCTGGACCTTCCGCTCGCGGTCTTCGCCCGCAACGAGCCAGAGCGGCCAAAGCACGATAGCAGCAGGACAGTCTCTATTCTGCAGACTGCCGGCCATTTCACGCAAAGCCACTCGACCGCGCTGGTCCTGCGACCAATATCATCGGTCTATCGCCTTTTATTTGTGGCCAAAGGTGCGGTCGAGGAGACAGCGAGACCGGACTGGCTCACAGCTCTCGAGTCCACGCCGATAGGGCCAGTCCGTGATGGTGCCGGAATGGATCTCATGGAATGGGAAGCGCAGTTGAATGACCTGACTGGCCGGCGCCCGACTAAAGGCACTATCGAGTACCTGGTCGGCGGGGAGGAATTTTTTACCCGGTTCATCGATGCTGTCAGTTCAGCGAGCGAATCAATCAATTTAAGAACCTACATTTTTGACAACGACGATTACGCTGAGCGAATCGGTGAGCTTTTGAAGCGAAAGTCGAATGAAGGCGTCGATGTCAAAATGCTTTTCGATGGCTTCGGTACGATCGTTTCAACGATTGAGGAACAGCAGTCACTGCCAGAGGGCTGGAATGGTGTCTCGTCGGTACGTGCGTTCCTGGAGGAACGGTCAAACATCGATGTCCGGCAGACGCCGAATCCCTGGTTTACCGGCGACCATGTAAAAACAATCGTTATCGATCGGCAGACCGCATTTACCGGTGGTATGAACATCGCGCGGGAATACCGCTACGACTGGCACGATGTGATGATGGAAGTTCACGGGCCGGTCGTCGACGTCCTTCAGGACGAATTCTGGAAAGCATGGTCGCATGCAGGAATTTTTGGAGATTATGGTTACCTTTTCCGACGTGCTATGCCGATACCGAATGACGCCGCAGATGTTGGTTATCCGATCCGCGTTCTGTTCACGCGTGTGGATGACCCTGAAATTTTTTATGCACAGCGTGCTGCAATCCGAAACGCCAAGCGCTACATCTATGTCGAGAACGCCTACTTTACCGATGATGCGATGCTTTATGAGCTGGTTAGAGCCAGGAGGCGAGGCGTCGACGTGCGGGTCATTGTTCCCCTGGTAACCGACAGGGGACCCATAACAAGAAACAATGCACTGGCAGCTAACGTGATGCTCGAACATGGCATACGGGTGTTTGTTTACCCTGGCATGTCACATGTCAAAGCGGCGGTCTTCGATGGGTGGGCGTGTCTCGGGTCTGCAAACTGGGATAAGTGGAGCCTCGCTATTAACAAGGAACTCAACCTGGCAACATCGCATCGAGAGGCAGTCGAGGATCTGTTGCAGCAGGTTTTCGAGCCCGACTTTTCCCACTCAGCCGAGCTGACTGAACCATTTCCCGAGCGCTGGTCCGACTTTCTGCTTGAGTTTATGGGTGACTATATCTTTTGACTTACGGTTGTCTGCCGCCTTTCAAATCTGGAATTCTCTCTGCGCGGGTTGCCAGTGGGCGAGGTTGATACTGGCGTTGCCAATGCCGATTGAACGAACCCACTTTGCAGCGGCGTCGAGCGTGACCCAGGTCTTTATTTTCCCTTTGCGGGTTTCCGCTGTGATTGAGCCGTTGGGCGTATTGGCTTCTATATGAAAGCGTGCGCCATGGCCAATGATACTGATCTTCTTGATGGCGCCTGCAGTGACCATCGCCTTCATCATCTTTTCATCCATGCTGGTTCCCCGGGAATATGTCGTTTTGCTCAGGAATAACGATGCCTGCCTCGTCACAGTAACGACGGATCAGGATTTCAACCATGTTGGCCACGCTTCGATGCTCCATATCCGCAGCCTCGCGCACGGCTTCCTTGATGCCGGGATCGATCCTGAGATTGAGCGTTGCGATTTTGGTGCGTGCCATAACGTAATTGTATTGTGAAAGTGCTGCTAATGTAACGCACTTTGCGTCATCTGTCCAGATCCTGAGGTGGCACGGACTTGCAGGAGACGAAGTGCTAATCTGCGTTGCGCCTATGCTGCGGACGTCCCTCCTGATGCCACCTGAATTGAAAACAGTCTTGAGCTATACCTTCCGCCCGTTTTTCCTGGGGGCCGCGTTGTGGGCCATCCTGGCGATCGTTCGATGGATGCTTGCTCTCAACGGTTCAATCGCGTCGCCAAGCGGCATTAATGCTGTCAACTGGCACGGGCACGAGATGATTGTTGGATTTGCCCTTGCTGTCATCGCCGGTTTCGTCCTGTCAGCCGTGGCAACGTGGACGGGAAGGCCAGCGGTCAGCGGTCCGGCCGTTGCATGGCTGGTCATCACCTGGTTGCTCGGGCGATGGGTCATGTTGGCGTTGGTTGAATTGCCCCTTTGGCTGGTCGCGCTGGCCGACATGCTGTTCCCGGTGCTCTTGTGCGTGCTCTTCGGCCGGGAGGTATTTGGCGCCAGGAACAAGCGCAATTACAAAGTATTCTGGATTGCGATCAGCCTGGCCGCGCTGAATCTTATCTACCATCTGGGCGTGACCGGCGTCATCGATGGTGCTGATTACATAGCCGTCTACCTGCTCATTCACGGGGTGTTGTTGCTGGTCGCATTAATCGGTGGACGCGTGGTACCGAGCTTTACCGCGAATTGGCTACGCGGGCAAGGTGCATCCAAACTGCCAAGAAACCATCAGATTATTGATCGAGTGGCAATCACCTTGACGGTTCTGGTCGGTCTTTCCGTCGTCTTTCTGCCAGGCAGAGTGACGATCGGTGTGCTGGCATTGTCAGCCGCTGCATTTCACGCCGTTCGCGTGGCTCAATGGTGCGGGCTCCGGACAATCAGCAATCCACTGCTGTTTGTCATGCATGTCGCTTACTGGTGGCTGCCGATCGGTTACGCGATGATGGGCGTCGCCAGCCTGGGCTGGGCATTTACGCCCACCGCGGCGTTGCATGCGCTCACGATGGGTGGGATCGGTGGAATGATCATGGCAATGATGACTCGCGTGCCTCTGGGGCACACGGGCAGGGCATTACATGCGTCACGGCTGACCGTTACCGCCTACGTGATCCTGATGGTCTCTGTGGTGATTCGGGTGCTGAGCCCGTGGAACGCCGGACATTACCTGCAAATGATTAATGCGGCAGCGGCAGGATGGTGCCTGGCGTTCGCGATATTCCTTTGGGTCTACTGGCCGGTCCTGACAAAGCCCGCACTGGAACGGTGAGCCGACAGGCCATCCAGCTCACAGGTTCTTGTTTTGAAGACTGCCGATCGAAGGCACCGACAATTGCAGAGATTTGTACGTCGTGCAGCCAGGGCTGTGCAGGCTGACGGGCAGCTACTCAGATTACTGGCCGATCGAGCGACGGGTTGAGTGGTCGAGCCCGCCGATGCGGGCTGCGGTCATTCCCGGTTTCTGAACGCCGGCGGCAACTCTGAATCCGTTTGCAGATACCTGTCTCTGAGCAAAGTCTGGCGACTTTCCATCGAGATCGCCGCGCCCTGGATGTAGACCTGGTCCGGGTAGCTCGTCAGCTCCAGTGGATCGGCCGACCATATGACGAGATCCGCCTCTTTGCCGACTTCAATGCTGCCGACCATTGCGTCCACGCCGTAAATCTCGGCAGGGGCCAGCGTAATTGCGGCGAGTGCCTGGTCCCAGGTCAGTCCGTTAGCGACGGAATTGCCGGCGGACTGCGTCAGAAGCCGCGCATTGTGTGTCTGCGCGTTGGCGCCGAACGCGACTTTTACGCCGGCAGTTGCGAGGATGCCGGCAGAGTCGAGCCTTGCATTGATTCGGTCGAAATTACCCGGGAGGTTGTTAATGCCATCCAGGATCACGGGTATATTGGCGGCGGCCAGGTGATCGGCAACCATCCAGGCCTCGGAACCGCCTGCAACGATGGCCCGAAGGTTGTATTCCTCGGCAATGCTGATGACAACACTGATGTCAGCCGCTCGATTGACGTTGAATAACAGTGCAGCGTTACGATCAAGGACGGACTGAAGCGTGTCGAGGTCGGAACGACTGACCGAGTAATCGCGCCAGTCTCCCCGGTCAGACGCTTCCCTGTTGCGGCGGTAATCGATAGCGTCATCAAGCGCGGCGCGGAGAATCTGCACCGCAGCGGCCCTGGAACCTCCGGCAACATCGCTCCCGGTTTCACCAAAATTGGCGACGACAACGGCTCCCCGTTTGACGAAATGCTCGGGGCTGTCTCCCAGGTGCACGACCGAGCCGAGCCCGGACAGCACGTGGCTTACATTGCCTGCTTCGTCCATTCCGCCCGCCTGGGGCGTGATGCCGGCCCGCGTCACGCCATCGATTCTGCTGATCGCAATAACAAGCGAACGCGGGTTGAACGCGTCAGCCACATCGAAACTGGCGGCGTAATCTTCGCCGCGCTGGGTCGAGTCGTTCGTACCGGCAACTGCATCGACCTCGCTGAGACCGATCTGGCCGAGCGGAGAAAACAGGCCCGGCGTAATAATCTTGCCGCTGGCATCGATTCGTTCTGCATCCGCCGGAATACTGACACTCGTGCCGACACTCGCAATGCGGCCACCATCAATAATTATCGTGGCGTTTTCCAGCGTTCCCTGGGGTCCGACGGTGTGTATGGTCGCGCCAGTGATCGCAGTCGTCTGTGCGTAGGCGGTTCCGGCTAACAGGACGAGGAGCGCACTGGTCAATCTTGTCGAAGCCCTCATCGTGCACCTCCGTGCTGAGCCGAAGTGCCCAGCGTGAAGTCGGTTACGGGATTCGCCGACGGGTTACCGCGGTCATAGACCAGCGCGCCATCGATGTAGACTTTTTGCGCCTTGGTATAAACGCTGAATGGATTGCCATCCCATACCGTGACGTCAGCCATTTTTCCCGCTTCGAGTGTACCGACAACATCTGCAATTCCGAGCGCTTTCGCGGCGTTCGACGAAATCCAGCGGATCGCTCGTTCGGGCGGAATATCGATGCCAACTTTTGCTGCTGCGCCGATGACTTTGGCGCTTTCCTGATTCAGTCGTTGAATTCCCATGTCATCGTCCGAATGCATGACAGTGCAGGTGTCGGCGCGATCGAGGATAGCCGCGTTTTCGCGAATGCCATCGAAGGCCTCCATTTTGAATCCGTACCAGTCTGCCCAGATTGCCGCGCAGGTGTCGTTGTCACGAAGCAGGTCAGCAATTTTGTAGGCTTCCACGCCATGGTGGAAAGCGGCGATCTTGTAATCGAACTCGCGTGCAATCTCGAGCATCACGGACATCTCGTCGGCGCGGTAACAGTGGTTGTGGACGAGAATTTCACCATTGAGGACGCCAGCAAGGGTTTCCAGTTTAAGATTGCGCATCGGCGTTTCTCCGCCTTGCGGTGAGTCGGCTGCGGTCATTTTGTCGCGGTAGTCGGCTGCTTCAATCCAGGCGGAGCGATAACCTGCCACGTTACCCATTCTCGTCGACGGTGCTCGACCCTTGTCGCCGTAAACGCGCTTCGGGTTTTCGCCACATGCCATCTTGAGGCCATACGGGGCGCCGGGAAATTTCATGTCCATGACGTTGCGACCGGGTACGTTTTTCAGGGTTACACCACGTCCGCCGAACAAATTCGCGGAACCCGGCAGGATTTGCAGCGACGTGACTCCGCCTGCCAAAGCAGCCACAAATCCAGGGTCCTGCGGCCATACACTGTGTTCCACCCACACCTCGGAGGTATTAGGGTCGGTTGCCTCGTTGCCATCCGAATGAGCGTCGACTCCCGGCGATGGATATGCGCCAAGATGGGAATGAACGTCGATGACACCGGGAGTAACCCACATGCCGCTGGCATCCACGATAGTTACGTCGTCGACATCCAGATTGATTCCAACAGCAAGTATCTTTCCGTCCTGCATAACGACGTCGGCATCGTCCAGGCGTTCGCCGGTACCGGTCAGCACGGTGGCGCCTTTCAGCATTGTCGGTTCAGACGCCAGGGCCTTGTAGCGGCTCTCGTAGGGTGCCGGCCCATCATCGTTTTCGCCTTGCTCGCACGCTGACAGTGCGACAATCGCCGCGATGGCTAACAGCAGGAATTTTGCCTTGTTCATTATCGCTCCGGGAGTTTATCGGCTGTTTTCGCTGCTGCAGAATAGCAGAAGCCCGACAGAGTCTGCAGTGCTAGAGTGAATCCTGGCCGGGCAATGGGAGGACAGCGGATGAAGAGGGGATCAGGACTGGTATTGGTGGCGGCATTGTTGATGAGTTCGCCGGCGTTGATCGCACAGGACAGCGGTCTCAGATTTCACGAGGACTATTATCTTGGTTTTTCGCAAGGCGTGTATTACGGTCTGATGCTGGCAGGTACGGACTATGATGTTGCCTGGTGTGTAAAGTCGGAACTCGCCTATGAAGCGGCAAATATGGGTGCCGGTGGCGAGTTTCAGGCAAAGCTGGATTCTATCCATGCCGCTTGTACGCCGAGCGACTGAGCGAGAAAAATCAGGGAACAAGAAGAAAAGCAAAGCATAAACACGGGGGACCCAATGACCGATTTTGACGAGATACAGGCGGCAGGAAACGGGCTGCTTGACAGGAGATTTTTCTTGCAAGCCGGAGTGGCGAGTGGTGCCTCGCTGCTGGCTGCGTCGGCTTCCGCTTTGGAACGCAAAGAGTGGATGAAGGCGCCGGGTGCCGGAATGAGTGAGTCCGGGGCACCATCCCGTCACGAATCGCACCTCGTTCGCTCATCGATTGGCTCATCACCGGGAACAACAGGTACCGGGGCTTCGAGGACGCCATTACAGTTTCTCGATGGAATCATCACTCCCAGTCGACTGCATTTCGAGCGTCATCATGCTGGAATACCTGATATCGATCCCGCGGAGCATCGGCTGGTTATTCACGGCCTTGTTGAGCGCCCTTTGTCATTCAGCCTGGATGCCCT